>NZ_CEEDOV010000005.1:0-143745 GCF_979256585.1 Luteimonas sp. AC640a
AAACTCGCTGCGCTCAGACATGGGCTGCTCTTCGGCCACGCCAGGCTCCGGTGCTCGGCTCGCTTTACGGCTCGATTTCAAATCAAGGGCCAAAGGCGAAGTCAGAGCCAGAGCCGGAGCCGAAGCCAGAGCCGGAGCCGAAGCCGGAGCAAAGCGAAAACCGAAGCCGAGCCCAAGGCCAAAAGCCGAGACCAGAACAGTCACCCACCTACACGCGGCCCATCACACCCGACGGTATGCTGGCGCCCCCGGAAAGCGTCACGGATGTCGCCATGGGCATATGGTCTCCGATTGAGATGTTCTGTCTGCTGGCGGGCCTGGTCGTCTGGGCTGTGGTCAGCGTTGTCAGCGTGCGTCTGGTGCTCGCGCACCGTCGTGTATGGCCGCCGGAGGTCGTCGAGCACGGCGCCGCGTTTCCGACGCTGTCCACGCATGCGCGACTGGCCGCGCTCGATGCGCTGTTGGCGAACGGACGGATCGGTGTCGCCGAACATGCGGCACGTCGTCGGGATCTGATGCTGGAATCGGTCGGTTTCGGGCGCTAGGACAACGACAAACGACGCTGCTCAAAAAATCCGCGCCAGCCATTCGGTCGCGGCCGTGGCGAGCGTGCCGCTGAGTACGCCAAAGAAGCCGATCGCGACGACGCCACCGAGCCACGCCCACAGCATCAGCGCGCCGTCGCGTTCCAGCAGCGCCAGCGCGTAGGCCAGCAGCAGCAGGCCGAACACGTAGTTGGTGAACGGGATCGGCAGCGCCAGCAGCACGCCGAGCAGCACCAGCTGCAAGCCGGTGAACATCGCTGCCGCGCGGTGGTCGAGCACGCCGGGCAGGCGCGGGCGGCTGAGGCGCTCGACGCGCCGGAGCCAGGGGTCGAGCACGGTTTCGAACCGTTGCACGGCGCTGCGGTGCGGGCCGCGTTCGGCGATGAAGCGGGGCAGCCAGGGCTTGCGCAGGCCGATCAGCAGTTGCGCGCCGACCAGTGCGACCAGCGGGCCGCCGATCGCGCCGCCGACGCCCGGAATCGGGATGAAGGCGGGCAGGGTGGCGACGAACAGCATCATGCCGAACACGCGCTTGCCCAGGCCGATCAGCAGGTCGGCGAAGCGCAACTGGTCTTCGGGGTCGCCCAGCGCCATCGCGGTGAGCAGTTCCCGGGTGCTGGCTTCCTCGCGCGAGGGGATCTCAGGCGTCATTGACGCTCGCGTCCGCATCCGGAAGACGCTGCAGCAGCAGCTTGTCGACCCGGGGACCGTCGAGGTCGACGATCTCGATGCGCCAGCCCTGCCACTCGAAATGCTCGGCCACGTTGGGAATGCGGCTGAAGCGCGCGATGGTCATGCCGGCCGCGGTGTGGAAGATGTGCTCATTCTCGCCCGGCAGCGGTCCGCCACCCAGGAGCTCGCGCAGCGCGCCGGTGGGCAGCGTGCCGTCGACCAGCATCGAGCCGTCCTCGCGCATCACCACCAGCGGCGTCGCATCGAGTCCGCTGCTCTGGGTGCGGCCGATCACCGCTTCCATGACGTCGTTGAGCGTGACCATGCCGGTGATGTCGCCGTATTCGTCGACCACCAGCGCCAGCGACTGCTGGTTCTCGCGCAGGATTTCCAGCAGCTTCATCGCCGGCGTCGACTCGGACACGAACAGCGGCTCGCGTAGGTACTTGAACAGGTCGAATTCTTTCTTCTCGAGCCGGTCGATCAGCGACTTGATCTCGAGCACGCCGACCACGTCCGAATCGTTGCCGCGGAACACCGGATAGCGCGAGTACGGCGTCTCGCGCATCTCGGCGAGGTTCTCCTCGAAGCCGGACGCGATGTCGAGCCAGGCGATGCGCGTGCGCGGCGTCATCAGGCTCTCGGCATCTCGATCGCCGAGCGTCAGTACCCGGTTCATCATGTTGCGTTCGTCGGCGTCGATCACGCCCTGCTCGTGGCCTTCGCTCACCAGCATGCGGATCTCTTCTTCGGACACCTGCGCCGCCTCGGTCTTGTCGAGGCGCAGCAGCTTCAGCATCCCGCGCACGCTGGCGCTGAGCAGCCAGACTGCAGGCGTCGCGGCGCGCGACAGCCAGTGCATCGGCAGGGCCACCAGCGATGCCAGCCGCTCGGGCGCGAGCAGGGCCAGGCGCTTGGGCAGCAGCTCGCCGAAGACGATCGTCAGGAACGTGATCAGGCTGACCGCGAGCACAGTGCCGACGGTCGAGGCATAGGTGCCCAGGATCGGCAGACTGGTCGCCAGCCACATACCGATCAGACTGCCCAGCGCATCGCCGCCGAGCATGCCGGTCAGCACGCCGATCGTGGTGATGCCCACCTGCACGGTCGACAGGAAGCGCTCGGGATGCTCGGCGAGTTCCAGCGCGGTGCGTGCGCTGCGATGCTCGGCGGCCATCTGTTTGAGACGCGGTTTGCGGGACGTGACCACCGACATTTCCGACAACGCAAAGAACGCGTTGCAGGCGATCAGGGCCAGGACGATGAGGATCAGCTCAAGCATTGCCGGGGCCTCCTGCCGGATTGGGGGCGATGCAGGGCATCGGGGGAGGCGTCAGCAATATGCGTCGCGGGGAACGGTCTAGAGTCGTCGTCCATGTGAAAGATGAACAGCGCAAAGGGCGCGGCCCGGACTATAACAGCCCGCGATGTGAGGGCTGCCGTACACCGGCGGCGGCCCGGGCTGGCCCGAAGTGTCATCGAACCGTCATAATTCGCGCCTTGCGCAGAGCGTCCGGTCCCGGGCGCGCGACTTCAAGGCGTCCGGTCATGTTCTCCCTGCAAACGATCTTCGGCCAAGGCAACCAGTTCTACACGCTGCTCGAGGAGGCCGCCGTGGCCGCCCACGACAGCACCGTGGCGCTTCACGCGATGCTCAAGGCGGCGGACCGCCAGCCGGCGCTCGACGCGTTCAAGCTGGCGCGCATGCGCGAGCGCGAAGCCTCCGACAAGATCAGCCAGGCGCTGGTGGACAGCTTCATCACCCCGATCGAGCGCGAAGACATCGAGGCGCTGGGATCTGCGCTGTACAAGATTCCCAAACAGGTGGAGAAGTTCGCCGACCGCTATTCGCTGGCGACCATGCATCTCGAGCACATCGACTTCGCGCCGCGCGCGGCGATGCTGGAGCAGGCGTCAGCGGTCGTGGTGAAGATGGTCAAGACCCTGCGCAGCATGAAGCTCGAGCCGATGAAAGCGCTCAACGACGAGCTGCGCGCGCTGGAGAACGAAGCCGACAGGCTGATGCTCGAGCTCTACCGCGACATCTATTCGGGCAAGCTCGATCCGCTGCAGATGTTCCTGCTCAAGGAATTCTTCGAGATTCTCGAAAAGGCGATCGACCGCTGCCGCGAGGCCGGCGTGGTCGCCTACGAGATCGTGCTGAAGAACTCCTGACGGGCTGCCGGACATGCTGACCCTCGTGCTGATCGTGGTCGCGACCGCGCTGGTGTTCGAATACATCAACGGGTTCCACGACACCGCCAATTCGATCGCGACCGTCGTCGCCACCAAGGTGCTGTCGCCGATGCAGGCGGTGGGCCTGGCCGCGTCGATGAACCTGATCGGCGCGCTGATGGGCACCGCGGTCGCCAAGACCATTTCCTCCGGCCTGATCAATGCCGGCGTCGTCGACGTGGGCTCGCAGCTGATCCTGTGCGCGCTGCTGGGCGGCATCGTGTGGAATCTGATCACCTGGTGGTGGGGCCTGCCGTCGTCGTCCTCGCATGCGCTGATCGGCGGCCTGATCGGCGCCGCGCTGGCGGCGGCGTCCAACAACTTCAACGTGGTGATCTGGTCGGAGCCGGCGCAGCCGATCTGGCACAGTGCGGGTGTGCTGTGGAAGGTGATCGTGCCGATGGTCAGTTCGCCGGTGCTCGGATTCGCGGCAGGCTTTCTGATGATGGGTGTGCTGTTCTTCGCGATCTCGATGATGGCGCGCAGCGGCGGCGTCCTTGCACGCATCGCGCGGCCGCGTTGGGTCAACGCGTTCTTCGGCAAGAGCCAGATCGTCTCGGCTGCCGGCATGGGCTTCGCGCACGGCATGAACGATGCGCAGAAGACGATGGGCATCGTCGCCCTGACCCTGGTCAGCGCGCAGAGCGTTGGCACGCTGGACAACCTGCCGGCCTGGCTGGCGTTCCTGCATCCCTCCGATGCGGCGCTGGCGGAAGGCGACATCGATCTGTGGATCAAGATCACCTGCGCCCTGGTCATGGCGGCCGGCACCGCGGCGGGCGGCTGGCGCATCATCAAGACGCTGGGCCACAAGCTGGTCAAGCTGCACCCGATCCACGGTTTCGCCGCCGAGACCAGCGCCGCGTCGGTGATCCTGGCCGCGTCGTCGATGGGCATTCCCGTGTCGACCACGCACAACATTTCCGCCGCGATCATGGGCGTGGGCACGGCCAAACGCCTCAACGCAATCAAGTGGACGGTCGTCAACAAGATGATCTGGGCGTGGATCCTGACGATCCCGATGTCCGGCGGCATTGCCTACGGCCTGTTCCGGATGTTCCACCACTTCGGCTGGGTCTGACCCACAGCGGCTGGCGCTTGCCGGCCGTTTGCTAGAGTCGTCGGACACCTGCATGAGGATGTGCCCGTGTCCCGACTCGGCCTCACCAATATCTATCTGAAATGCGGACTGGTTCTGATCGTCATTGGACTGGTCTGCGCTGTTGCGCTGTTCGCGGTGATGCCGCCGGCGAACAGCACGTCGTTCCAGTTGCTGATGTGGGGCGCGCAGGGCGGATTCCTGAGCGGCCTCGTGCTCTACGTCATCGGACGCGTCGTGCACGCCACGCGCCAGTCGCGTCGGGCCTGATCTCGGCCGGCACATGGCGGCCAAGAGCCCGGCAGCCGAAGACGCCTACGCGATCTCCCGCGCCCGCATTCTCGCCGCGATCCACGCGGTGCCGGTCGGCAGAGTCGCCGGTTACGGACACATCGCACGCCGCGCCGGTCTGCCAGGGCGCGCGCGGCTGGTCGCGCGGGTATTGCGCGATCACGGTGATCCGGACCTGCCCTGGCATCGCATCTTGCGCAGCGATGGCCGCATCGCATTTCCCGATGGCTCGCCGGGCTTCCGAGAACAGGCGCAGCGGCTGCGCGCCGAGGGCGTCACGGTGACGCGTGGCCGGGTGCGAATGCCGGCCGACGACACCCTCGACGCCGCGCTGTGGGGACCCGACGCACACGCCTGATCCGGCACGATGGTCTACACAGCGTCGCCGGTATCATGGCGCCGGAAAAAACGAGGATTCCGGATGTTTCCGAGGTTGCCGCTGGCCGTCAAAGTGATCCTGGCCATCAATGTGGTCGTGTTCGTGTTGCAGCTGGCGATCGGCAACGCGCTCGCGCATTTCATGCTCTGGCCGCTCGGCGGCGCGGATGCGGGCGGGCTCGGTTTCCAGCCGTGGCAGCTGGTGACCTACGGCTTCATGCACGATCCGCGCAACATCGGGCATCTGGCCTTCAACATGCTGGCGCTGGCGATGTTCGGCTCGCAGCTGGAATACACCTGGGGCACCAGGCGCTTCGTCACCTATTACCTGGTCTGCGTGATCGGCGCGGGGCTGTGCCAGCTCGGCGTGGTGACGTGGTCGCTGGCGCAGGGCGCGTTCCCGTATCCCACCCTCGGCGCGTCTGGCGGTGTGTTCGGCCTGCTGCTGGCATACGGCGTGCTGTTCCCGAACCAGCGGCTGGTGCTGCTGTTTCCGCCGATCCCGATGCGTGCGCGCACCCTGGTGATCGTCTACGGCCTGGTCGAGCTGGTACTCGGCATCACCGGTACACGCTCGGGCGTGGCCCACTTCGCGCACCTGGGCGGCATGCTGTTCGGTTGGCTGCTGCTGCAGCACTGGCGCGGGCGTCCGCCGTTCAATCGCGGTGGCGGCAAGCGGCACGTGCGCAGGGTCTGAGACGTCCAGCTCCGTCAGGTTTCGATGGGTTTCGCTTCGCGCTACCCATCCTACGAAAGCCTGGCCAGTCGACGCACGGTCGATCGTCAGCCGCACACATCGCCCGACGCATCACAAGCCGCCCAAAAAAAAATGCGCCGGACAAGCCGGCGCATTTTCGTGTCGCAAAGTGGCCCCGGCTCAGCGCCAGATGCGCACCTGGTCTTCGGCCTTGCGGGTCATCGCATCGGTGGCGCCGCACTTGAAGGTCTCGGTGTAGACCGGCAGGTTCGCCACCGGACCGTTCGCGCGCCACTGGCCCGGCGCATGCACGCTGGTGGCGGCATTGCGTGTGGCGGTGTCGACGGCCGACTGCTGGCGCCACAACTGCGCCCAGCCGCGGAAGAAGGCTTCCTTGGCCGGCTGCGCGAGCTCCGGGTTCGCCTGCTGCAGCGCGTCCCATGCGAGCTCCACGCCGGCCAGATCGGCGGCGTTCTCGTCGCGGGTCAGCGCACCGTTGACCTGCGAGCCGGTCAGGCCCGGGTAGCCGTAGGCGTTGTACTGGGCGACGAGCTTGTCGGTGGCGGTCAGCCAGCCGGCATCGTCGTCAGTGCTCCACCAGTTGCGTACGGTGCCGGTGGCGTCGACCTGCTTGCCCTTGATGTCGATCGCGCGGCTCAGCTCGTGACCGACCAGTGCGCCGTACGTGCCGTAGTGCGTGGCGGCTTCGGCAGCGACGTCGAGCACCGGCGGCTGCAGCACGGCGGCCGACACGATCAGGCGGTTCTGCGCCAGGTCGTAGGCGAGCGCCGGCGTCTGCGGCAGCACGTCCCAGCGGCGGCCGGCATTGGCCTGGCCGATGCGACGCATCTCCTGCGCGTGACGCCAGGTGGAGGCGATCAGCATGTTGCTGCCGAAGCTGGCGCGGCCCATCGGCTGCACGGTGTAGTCGATGTCCTGCACCGGCGCGCCGATCTCGATCTTCAGCGCGGCGAGCTTGGCCGTCGCCTCGGTCTTCGCGGTCGGGGTCATCCAGGTGCTGCGCTCGATGCCGCGGCCCAGCGCATCACGCACCTGGCCGGCGATCGTCTCGGCGCGGGCACGCGTGGTATCGGGCAGATACGCAGCCACGTACTCGCGCGACATCATCGGGCCGGCCGCGCGGTTGATCGCGCCCAGCACCAGTTGCTGGCGCGCGGGCTGGGCGGTTTCGCCGCGCAGGATGCGGCCGTGGAAATCGTATTCGGCGTCGCGGAAGCTCTTCGACAGGTACGGCGCCATCGCGTTGCCGATATGGAAGCGCAGGTACGCCTTCCACTGCTCGGCCTTCAGCGAATTGACCAGTGTGTCGAGCTGCGCGAACAGCGCCGGATTGGCCAGCGACACCTGCGTCGCCTGCACGCCCTGAGCGGCGAGGAACTCACCGAGTTCGAGACGGCGGTACTGCTTGTCGAGGCCGGCGGTGTCGACCAGCGCGTACTGCGCGCGCGGATCGCGCAGTTCGGCGAGGGGCTTGGACGCGGCCGCGATGCGGCGCTCCAGATCGATCACCAGTGCGGTCTCGGCATCCAGACGGTCTTCTGCGGTGCCGGTCAGCGCGAGGATGTTGCGCACGTACTGCGTGTACTGCGAGACGATCTGCTGCGTCTCGGCATCGCCGCGGCTGTAATACGCGGGGTCGGGCAGGCCGAGGCCGCCCTGGGTGAAGTAGCCGACGTGACGCGTGAGATCGCCCAGGTCGACTTCCGCGCCGAATTCGAACAGCACCGGAATACCGACCTGATGCAGCGCAGCGAGCGCCGGCGCGATGTCGCGGGTGCGGCGGATGCCGTCGATGCGTGCGATCAGCGGCGCGATCGGCTTGGCGCCATCGGCCTCGACCGCGGCCTCGTCCAGGCCGCTGGCCCAGAAGTCACCGAGCAGGCGTTGCACGTCGTTCTGCGGCGACGTCATCGCCTTGTTGAGCAGATCGTGCTGCTGGGTGAGCGCGAGCGCCTGCAGTTCGCCGAGGGCCGAGCGCGTGCCCTGACCGGCGACGACCATGTTCGCGGCCAGCCAGTCCTTGTTGACGAAGCTGTAGAGGTCGGTACACGCGGTGACCGGCGGCGGTCCCTTCGGGGCGGCGGCGCGACGGCGCTGCGCGTCGGCATCGGAACTCAGGCCGACCAGCAGTGCGATCGAGGCGGCGAGCAGGGCGGGGCGGGCGAGCGTGTGCTGGATCGGCATTGCGGAGTCCGTGCGGGCATGAATCGCGCAAGTCTAGCAAGCTGTGGGATGCGGCAACGGTGCGATTGACCGCGTGGGCGATGGAGGGCGATGGCGTCCGCAGCCGGAACGATATCGATCGCTCGGCTCAACCTGTTCAGCTCGATTGGAGCTGCTGTTGACGGTGTAGGAGCGCGCTTGCGCGCGACATGGGTTCACCGTGGAGCCCCATCGCGCGCAAGCGCGCTCCTACAAGGGGCGTCGGCCCCAAACAGAAAAGCCCGGCATCGCTGCCGGGCTTTTCTTCGTTACCGCGATGCCGCGTGGATCACCAGATCACGACCTGCTGGTCGCCGCTGCGGACCATCGGATCGCCGGGCTTGCACGAGAACGCGGCCGCGAACGCGGGCAGGTTCGAGGGTGCGCCGACGGCGCGGAAGTTCGCCGGTGCGTGCGAGTCCGTCTTCAGGCGCACGTCCAGCTCCTGCGGCGTGAAGTTCCGGCGCCACACGGTGGCCCAGTTGAGGAAGAAGCGCTGGTCGCGGCTCAGGCCGTCGGTCATCGGGTCGGGCGTGTCGCCGGCCGCCTTCTTCATCGCGTCATAGGCCGTCGCCAGACCGCCGAGATCGGCGATGTTCTCGCCGAGGGTGAGCTTGCCGTCGACATGCTTGCCCGGCGCGGCTTCATACGCGTTGAACTGCGAGGTCAGCAGATCGGTGCGGCCGGTGAAGCCGGTCGAATCGGCCTGGGTCCACCAGTTCTCGAACTTGCCGGTCGGGCCGAAGCGGCTGCCCTGGTCGTCGTAGCCGTGGGTCATCTCGTGACCGATCACCGCGCCGATGCCGCCGTAGTTGATCTCGTCCGACGCATTGGGATCGAAGAACGGCGGCTGCAGGATCGCGGCCGGGAACACGATCTCGTTCTGCAGCGGGTTGTAGTAGGCGTTGACCGTCTGCGGCGTCATGCCCCACTCGGTCTTGTCGACCGGCTGGCCGATCTTCGACAGCATCCACTTGTAGTTGAATTCCGTCGCAGCCAGAACGTTGCCGATGTAGCTGTCGCGCGAGGTCGACAGGCCGTCCCACGCGCGCCACTTCTCGGGGTAACCGATCTTCGGCGTGAACGAGGCCCACTTCTCCATCGCCTTGGCCTTGGTCTCGTCGCTCATCCAGGCCAGGTTCTCGATGCGCACCTTCAGCGATTCGCTGAGGTTCTTGACCAGCGTTTCCATGCGCGCCTTGGACTCGGCCGGGAACGCGACCTGCACGTACAGCTGGCCCAGCGTCTCGCCGGCCTGGTCATTGAGCGTGTCGAGCACGCGCTTGCCGCGCTCCTTGAGTTCCTTCTGGCCACGCAGCTTGTTGCCGTAGAAGTCGAAGTTCTCCTGCACAAAGGCATCGCCCAGATACGGCGCGGCGCCGTCGACGAGGTGATAGCGCAGATAGGCCTGCCAGTCGGCGACCGGCGTGTCGCCGAGCATCGCGCTGACTTCCTTGTGGAAATCCGGGATCGCCAGCGAGAACTTCTCCGGCACGGCGACGCCCTGCGATTCGAAGAACGCCGTCCACGGGAAATTCGGGGTCAGCGCATCGGCTTCCGCCGGCGTGACCGGGTTGTAGAACAGCTTCACGTCACGCGACATCTCGACGCTGGACTTGGACTTCGACGCCAGACGCGTTTCGAACGCCAGCACCGACTTGGCCTGCGTCGCCGCATCGGCGGCCGGCACGCCGGACAGCTCGAGCATCTTCGCCACGTGGGCGACGTACTGCTCGCGCACCGGAGCCTTGTCGGCATCGGTGTAGTAGCTGGTGTCGGGCAGGCCCAGACCGCCCTGCATCGCATAGGCGATGTTCATCGTCGGCACGTCGAAATCGGCCTCGGGGCCGAAGCCGAACAGACCGCCTTCGCCGCGCGCATAGGTCTGGCGCAGGTACTCGGCGACGGCCGGGCCGTCGGCTAGCGCTTCGATCGCGGTCAGACGGTCCTTCAGCGGCTCGACGCCCTGGGCGTTGATCTTCGCCTCGTCCATGCCGGTGGCCCAGAAGTCGCCGACGATCGTCTCGATGCCGGTCGCGGCGGTGTCGGCCGCCGACTGCTCGGCGAGCTGGCGCTGGATGGCGGTCGAACGCTCGTCGAGCATTTCGAACGCGCCCCACGAGGTGCGATCACCCGGGATCGCATTGGCAGCGAGCCACTTGCCGTTCGCGTAGGCGTCGAAATCGGTACAGGCGTTCTTGCTGGTGTCGAGATCGCCGATCTCGAAGCGGTTCACGCCGGGCAGCGTGCTCTCGTCGAGCGTCAGCTTTCTGGGTGCGGCGGCATCCGTCGCCGGCGCGGCGGCCGTGGCCGGCGGGGTGTCCTGGTCGCCCGAACAGGCGGACAGCGCCAGCACCACCGAACAGGTCAGCAGCAGGCGCTTGGGAACGAAGGCAATCACGTGGAATCTCCGAAAGGAAGGACCGCCGGGCGGCGCCCGGTGTGGGCGCACTCTACGCCTGCCCCGGAAGCGCCGGGGGTGTCGAAGGTCATGCGTGCGTCCGGGCCGCTGGGGCGCGGTCAAGGTCCGGCCGCGCGCGGTTGTGCGGTTCGTGGCGATCCGCTTTTCAACGGCGGGTGACGTTCGACCCATGCGCAGTTGCGCGGGACAGGTGAGGATCGCGCTGTCGTGCCGATGGCACAGGGAGAGAACCCATGCTCGCGATCCGTGACCTGACCAAGACCTATGCCAACGGCGTGCGCGCGCTGGACGGCGTGACCCTCGACATCCCGCGCGGCATGTTCGGGTTGCTGGGGCCCAACGGCGCGGGCAAGTCCTCGCTGATGCGCACGCTGGCAACCTTGCAGTCGGCTGATGGCGGCAGCGCCACGCTCGACGGCAGCGACGGTCCGATCGATGTGCTGCGTGACAAAGATGCGGTGCGCCGCCAGCTCGGCTATCTGCCGCAGGATTTCGGCGTGTATCCCAAGGTCAGCGCGCTGGATCTGCTTGAGCACTTCGCAGTGCTGAAGGGCCTGACCGACCGCAAGCAACGACGCGAGGTCGTCGACGGCCTGCTGGCGCAGGTGAACCTGTGGGATGCGCGCAAGCGCAAGCTCGGCACGTTCTCCGGCGGCATGCGCCAGCGCTTCGGCATCGCCCAGGCGTTGCTCGGCAATCCGCGCCTGGTCATCGTCGACGAGCCCACCGCCGGTCTCGATCCCGAAGAGCGCAACCGCTTTCTCAACCTGCTGGCGGCGATCGGCGAGGACGTGGTGGTGATCCTGTCGACCCACATCGTCGAGGATGTCACCGACCTGTGCCCGACCATGGCGATCATGAATCGCGGTCAGGTGCTGCTGACCGGACGACCCAGCGACGCGATCGAGGCGCTGTCGCAGCAGGTCTGGCGCAAGCAGGTCAGCAAGGAGACGCTGTCCGGGTACGAGGCTGCGCACACCGTGCTGTCGACGCGACTGGTCGCCGGTCAGCCGGTGATCCACGTGCACAGCGCGGAACGGCCGGAAGACGGTTTCGTGCAGATCGATCCGGATCTCGAAGACGTGTACTTCCAGCGCCTGCGCCTGCAGGCACGGCAGCAGGTCGCCGCAGCGCCGGTCGTCTGAGCCGGAGCCCGCCATGATTTTCGAATTCTTCCGTTTCGAGCTGCGTCAGCAGCTCCGCTCGCCGCTGCTGTGGTTCCTCGCGGTCCTGTTCGCACTGCTCGGTTTCGGCGCGGCCTCCAGCGATGCGGTGCAGATCGGCGGCGCGATCGGCAACGTGCATCGCAATGCGCCGGTCGTCGTCGCGCAATTGTTCGGCGCGTTCACCCTGCTGACGATGCTGATCGTGCCGATCTTCGTCAGCACCGCGCTGCTGCGCGATTTCGAGCAGGGCACCGCGGACCTGCTGTTCGCGGGTCCGGTACGCCGACGCGACTATCTGCTCGGCCGCATCGGCGCCGCGCTGTCGGCCAGTCTGGCGGTGTTCGTCATCATCGGCATCGGCCTGTTCGTCGCGCAGTTCATGCCGTGGATCGATCCGGCGCGCCTCGGGCCGGTGTCGCTGCAGCCGTATCTGTGGTCGCTCGGCGTGCTCGTGCTGCCGAACCTGCTCTTCGTCACCGCACTGCTGGCGTTGCTGGCGGTCACCACGCGATCGATCCTGTGGGTCTACATCGGTGTGCTGGCGTTCTTCGTGGTTTACGGCGTCAGCGCGACGTTGATCAAGGACATCGACAACATCTGGCTGGCGACGCTGGTCGAGCCACTCGGCGTGCGCGCGTTGTCGCGCACGGTGCGGTACTGGTCGGCCGAGGAACGCAATGCCGGCCTGCCCGCATTCGCCGAGTATCTGCTCGCCAATCGCGCATTGTGGCTGGGCGTATCGCTGACGCTGTTCGCGGCGGCCTTCGCGCTCTTCCGGACCGAGCGCAGCGGGACGGGGCGCGGACTGTTCAAGCGTCGACGCGTGACGGCTCCGGCCACCGTGGCATCGGTCGTGCCGTCGCGCGCACCGATCCGCGTCCAGCCTGTGTTTGGCGCGGCGACCGCGTGGTCGCAGACCTGGCGACAGGTGCGCTTCGACACCGTCGGCGTGCTGCGCAGTGTGCCGTTCCTGGTGATGCTGCTGTTCGGCATCCTCAACTTCGTGCCATCTGCGCTGTTCCAGCAATCGATGTACGGCACGTCGGTCTATCCGGTCACCTCGCAGATGCTCGATGCGCTGCGCGGCAGCTACAGCTTCCTGCTGCTGATCGTGGTGATGTTCTACGCCGGTGAACTGGTGTGGAAGGAGCGCAGCGCCAAGCTCAACGAAGTGGTCGACGCGATGCCGGTGCCCAACCGCATTCCGTTGCTGGCGAAGTTCCTGACCCTGCTGGTGGTGATCGCGCTGTTCCAGCTGATCGGTATGGCGATGGCGATGGCGGTGCAGCTGTTCAAGGGCGGCGTGCAGCTCGAACCGCTGGTCTATGCGCAGGCGCTGGTGTTCGACTCGATTCCCTACGTGATCATGGGCGGGCTGGCGCTGGCGTTGCAGGTCTTCGCCAACAACAAGTTCATCGGCTACGGCCTGCTGGTGCTGGTGCTCGTCGCGCAGGCCGTGCTCGGCATGCTCGACTTCACCCACAACCTCTACACCATCGGGGCGTGGCCGAACGCGCCGTACTCCGACATGAACGGCTACGGGCATTTCCTAATCGGTCAACTGGCATTCCAGGGGTACTGGGGCCTGTTCGTCGCAGCGCTGTTGTTGCTCGCGGCCGCGCTGTGGGTGCGCGGCGTCGATGGTGGCTGGCGCCAGCGTCTGGCCGGCATGCGCGCGCAGTTGCGTGGTGGGTTGGGCATCGCATTCGCGGTCGCGGTGCTCGCGTTCGGATCGGTCGGCGGCCTGCTGTTCTGGAACACCAACGTCCGCAACGATTTTGTCTCGCCCGATGGCCAGCTCGATCTGCAGGCCCGCTACGAGCGCGACTACAAACAATACGAGTCACTGCCGCAGCCGCGCATCGTCGCCAGCCGATCGGACATCGATCTGCGCCCGGAAACACAGTCGATGACCGGCACGTTGATCTACACGGTCCGCAATCCGTATGCCGTCTCGATCACCGACGTGCACATCGGCATGAGCGACGACCGTGCGCTGGTCGACGTGGATCTCGGTGGGCAGACGCTTGCCAAGCACGACGAGCCGCTGGGCTATCGCATCTACCGGCTCGCCACACCGCTGGCGCCGGGCGAGACGCGCGAGTTCCGCTTCCGGGTGGACTTTCATCCGACCGGCATCACCAGTAGCCAGGCGCAGACGCAGTTCGTCGAGAACGGCAGCTTCTTCAACAGCGGGATGTTTCCGCAGTTCGGCTACAGCGCGCGTGTCGAGATCAGCGACCGCAACGAACGGCGCAAGCGCGATCTCGGCGAACCGCGGCGCATGCCGAAACTGGAAGACGAAGCCGCCCGCGCAAACACCTATCTGACCGACGACGCCGACTGGATCGATTTCAGCACCACGATCTGCACCGCACCCGACCAGATCGCGCTCGCGCCGGGCTACATCGAGCGCGAGTTCGAACGCGACGGGCGTCGCTGCTTCAGCTACGCGATGGATCGCCCGATGCTGAATTTCTACGCTTTCCTGTCCGCGCGCTGGGAGGTGCGCAAGGTGATGTACAAGGACATCCCGATCGAGGTGTATTTCGATCCCAAGCATCCGTTCAACGTCGACCGGATGATCGAGGCGACGCAGAAGTCGCTGGCGTATTACGAAGCCAACTTCACCCCGTACCAGCACCGTCAGCTGCGGATCATCGAGTTTCCGGGCTATGAGAGCTTTGCGCAGGCTTTCGCCAACACGGTGCCGTACTCGGAGTCGATCGGTTTCATCGCCGACCTGCGGGATGCGGACACGCTCGACTATGTGTTCTACGTCACCGCGCACGAGGTCGCGCACCAGTGGTGGGCGCACCAGGTGATCGGCGCGAACGTGCAGGGCGCGACGATGCTGTCCGAATCGCTGTCGCAGTACTCGGCGCTGATGGTGATGGAGCAGGAATACGGACGTCCGCGCATGCGCCAGTTCCTGAAGTACGAACTGGACCGCTACCTCGGCGGCCGCGGCGGCGAGCGGCTGGAGGAACTGCCGCTGTACCGCGGGGAAAACCAGCAGTACATCCACTACCAGAAGGGTTCGCTGGTGTTCTATCGCCTGCGCGAGGAGATGGGCGAGGCTGCGCTCAATCGCGCACTCAAGCGTTTCCTCGAGGACAAGGCCTACCAGCCGCCGCCGTACACGACGTCGCGCGAACTGCTGGACTACATCCGTGCCGAAGCGCGACCCGACCAGCAGACGCTGATCACCGATCTGTTCGAAAAGATCAGCTTCTACGACAACCGGGTGGTGGCGGCCGCGGCGAAGCGTCGCGACGACGGGCGCTACGACGTCACGCTAACCCTGCATGCGGCCAAGCGCTACGCCGACGGCACCGGCCGCGAGACCGAAGGCGCGCTCGACGACTGGATCGAGGTCGGCGTGTTCGCACGCGGGTCGTCGGGCAAGGAGCACGACGAGAAGGTGCTGTACCTCGAACGCCACCACATCACGACGGCCGATCCGGTGATCACGGTGACGGTTGACGAGGCGCCGTTCGAAGCCGGCTTCGATCCCTACAACAAGCTGATCGACCGGGTGTCGTCGGACAACCGGCGGCGGGTGTCGCTGTAACGCAGTGGGACGTTCGGGGCGATGCGGCGCATCGCCCCGGATGTCCACGATCAGGCCGCCGGGGCGTCGGGTCCCGGCGGTGCCGCCGCGGCATCGTTGAGCCGCTTGCTCTCGCGGCGCGGCCGCGTCAACGGCGTCGGCTTCGGGCCCGGTGCGCTGGTGTTCTTGATGATCAGCGGGATGCCGGCGCGGGTGTCATTGCTGGCGGTTTCCAGTTCGAAGCGTTCGGCGTCGAGACGGCGGACCTGGATCGCGATCGCGTCGGCGTCTTCTTCCGGAACATCGAGTTCGCGCAGTACCGCGGCGCCAAACTGCACCGCCGATTCGAAGGTCTCGCGGATCTGGAAATCGACGCCGGCGTTGACCAGCGACAGCGAATGCTCGCGGTCGAACGAACGCACCAGCAGCTTGGCCTGCGTGAACTGGTGCGCGGCCAGTTCGACGATGCGGTCGGCGGCCTCGCGGTTGTCGATGCAGATCGCGATCGCGCGGGCGGTGCGGGCGCCCGAAGCATGCAGTACATCAAGCCGGGTGCCGTCGCCGTAGTAGACCTTGAAGCCGAATTCCGCCGCGCTCTGGATCATCTCGATATCGGTGTCGATGATCGTGACGTCGACATCGCGCGCCAGAAGCGACTGGCTCATCACCTGGCCGAAGCGGCCGAAACCGATGATCAGCACGCTGCCGCTCTGGCCCGCGACGTCTTCCACGTCGTCCGGCCGCGCCGCCTTGGCCTTGACGATGAAGCGCTGGGTCATCAGCACGACCAGCGGCGTCAGCGCCATCGACAGCACGACGATCGCGGTGAAGTTCGCATTGACCTCGGCGTTGATCAGCCCGGTCGCGGCGGCGGTGGAGAACAACACGAACGCGAATTCGCCGCCCTGCGCCATCAGCACCGCGCGCTCCAGCGCTTCGGGATGCGAACTGCGGGTGACGCGCGCGACGATGTAGATGCACAGCGCCTTGGTCGCCATCGCAGCGAACACGCCGCCGACGATCAACGGCCAGTTCGCCGCGACTACCGTCAGGTTCAGCGCCATGCCGACGCCGAGGAAGAACAGGCCCAACAGGATGCCGCGGAAGGGTTCGATGTCGGCTTCGATCTGGTGCCGGAACGAGGATTCCGACAGCAGCACGCCGGCGAGGAACGCGCCCATCGCCATCGACAGGCCACCGAGCTGCATCAGCAGCGCCGCGCCCAGCACCACCAGCAGCGCGGCCGCGGTCATGACTTCGCGCGCTTTGGCCGCAGCGAGAATGCGGAACATCGGGTTGAGCAGATAGATGCCGGCGATGATCAGGGCGACCAGGGAGCCGATGCCGATCGCGATCGATATCCAGCGCGAGGGGGCATCGGCAGCGGCCTCGGGCGTCGGCGCGAGGAATGCGATCAGCGCGAGCAGGGGCACGATCAGCAGGTCTTCGAACAGCAGCACGGAGACGATCTTCTGGCCGTGGGGCAGGGCGATCTCGCCGCGTTCGGACAGCAGCTGCATGACCACCGCGGTCGAGGTCATCACGAAGCCGGACGCGCCGACGAACGCGATCGGCCACGGGAAGCCGAACGCCGCGCCGAGCAGGGTCAGCGCGGTGATGCTGAGGATGATCTGCAGCGCGCCGAGCCCGAAGATCTGCCGGCGCAGACTCCACAGGTGCGAGGGCCGCATTTCCAGGCCGATGACGAACAGGAACATCACCACGCCGAGCTCGGCGACGTGCAGGATCGATTGCGGATCGGAAAACCAGCCGAAGCCGAACGGCCCGATCGCCAAGCCCGCGGCCAGATACCCGAGCACCGAGCCGAGCCGGAGCTTGCGGAACAGCGGCACCGCGACAACGGCCGCGCCCAGCAGCGCGACGACCTGGATCAGCTGGCTGGTGGTTTCGTGGGCCTCGGTGGCCATCGACTATTTCCTGGATGCGGTTGCGGACAACAGCAAGAAGCCGCCGGCCAGTGCGATGTTCTTCATGAAGTGCAGCAGCTGGCCGTCGAACACATGGGGGCGTGCCGACCAGAACGGATGCGACAGCGCGGCGTACGCTACCAGCAGCGCCGCAGCCGCCAGTGCGACCCAGCGTAGGCGCCAGCCGCCGAGCAGCAATAGCCCCAGCAACAATTCGCCGACGCTGAGCACCAACGCGGCATTCGACAGCGCCATGCCGTTGAGCGCGCCCCAGACCCGCCAGCCCCCCAGCACGACGAACAGGCTGGCCATCAGGACGCGAGCGAGCAGCATCGGTGCGGACGGCGCACTGGATCTGAAGGCCATGGGTGGATCCTGTCGAGGATGCGTGAAGGGTGACACAGCGCCGGACGGGCGCCCAGCGGGGACGTGGCACGCATCGTGTCGCGACCTGGCGCCTGAGCGCCGGCTGTCGCGGCGCACGGCCGGCCGCTGGAGTGGCAGGCTGAATTGGCGTAGACTCTGCCCCGTTCTGCAACACGGCTGCCCCTGGCCGACGCGATCCGCGTCGACAGATACGATCCTGGTACGCCTACCGCATTGATCGATTCCTGATCCGCGCGGACTTATCCCGCACGTCTTTCGTCGCGCAGACCACGGCCCGGAGCATCCGGCAGCCGTTTCATCATTGCTCGCAGCGCGGTTCTGGATAGCTCCGAGCAAGACTTCCCAGCGTTTCCGTTCCGGTGTCGTGCGTCCGCACGATTCGCAGGCGGTGGCGTGCGGAAGCGCAAGGAGTTCCAAGATGACGTTTGAAGACCTCGGGCTGTCGCCCGCGCTGCTGCGCGCGCTCGCCGAAAACGACTACAACACGCCCACGCCGATCCAGGCGCAGGCCATTCCGCTGATCCTCGGCGGCAACGACGTCCTGGGCGGCGCCCAGACCGGTACCGGCAAAACCGCCGCGTTCGGTCTGCCGCTGCTGCAGCGTCTCGCCAAGGAAACGCCGCCCAAGGGCCCTCGCAAGCCGCGCGCGCTGATTCTGGTGCCGACCCGCGAGCTCGCTGTGCAGGTCGCTGAGAACCTCAAGACCTACGGTCGCCATCTGCGTCTGAACGTTACGACGATCTTCGGCGGCGCCGGCATGCAGCCCCAGATCGACAACCTGCGCCGCGGCGTGGACGTGCTGATCGCATGTCCGGGCCGTCTGCTCGACCATATGGAAAGCGGTCACGCCAAGCTCGACGCCGTCGAAGTGCTGGTGCTGGACGAAGCCGACCGCATGCTCGACATGGGCTTCCTGCCGCAGATGAAGCGCATCATGAACCGTGTGCCGAAGCAGCGTCAGACGCTGCTGTTCTCGGCCACGTTCGAGCCGCGCATCAAGGCGATGGCGCTGGAGTTCATGCGCGATCCGCAGCAGGTGCAGGTGGCGCAGAACAGCACGATCGCCGAGACCATCGCGCACCGCGCGCATCCGGTCGACAACAGCCGCAAGCGCGATCTGCTGGTCGATCTGTTGTCCAAGCGCCACACCGACCAGGTGCTGGTGTTCGGCAAGACCAAGCACGGCTGCAACCGTCTGGCCGAACAGCTGGCCGAGTCCGGCCTGCCGGCAGTCGCGATCCATGGCAACAAGAGCCAGGCGCAGCGCCAGAAGGCACTGGACATGTTCAAGTCCGGTCGTGCCCGCATCCTGGTCGCCACCGACGTCGCCGCGCGCGGCCTCGACATCCCGAACCTGCCGTTGGTGATCAACCACGATCTGCCGATGGTCGCCGAGGACTACGTGCACCGCATCGGCCGCACCGGCCGCAACGGTTCCACGGGTGAGGCGCTGTCGCTGGTCTCGCCGGAAGAGGGCGGTCTGCTGCGCCAGATCCAGCGCATGCTCAAGGCCGAGATCGACCTGACGGCCGTGCCCGGCTTCGAGCCCAGCCAGCCGGTGCGTCTCGACACGCCGATCCCGAAGAACGGTGGCGGTCAGCGTCGTCAGCCGTCTGCCGGTCGTCCGGGTGCACGCATGGGCGAGCAGAAGCCCGGTGGCGAGCGCGCTCCGCGCAAGCCGGGCAACCGGGGTCACGGCAAGCCGGCGGACCGCAGCGCGCATGCGCATGCGGGCCCGAAGCAGCACCGTCCGGGTGCTGGCCGTCCGCAGGAACGCCGCGACAGCCGCGCGTGATGCAGAGCGCGGCGCGGGCCTGACGGTCCGGTTCGTGTTCGATCCGCGTTGATGAAAAAGGCCGCCTTCGGGCGGCCTTTTTCTGTTTCGGCGCTGGCGCAACTCTGGATGTCAGGTCGCATCGCCGCTGACTTTTCGGGCGCTGGGCGTATCAGGTTGGAGGTCTCAGGTGCTGGAAGACCAAAGCCCTCCCCCGCAGGCGGGGGAGGGCTTCCAGAATCCGTGCTGCGCCCACAACGCAAAAGACCGCCTTCCGGCGGCCTTCTCGCATCGGGCGTGCGCCCTCAGACGCCGGCGACGCGGCGCGCGGACTGGAAGCGGCTGGCCCAGTAGCCCGAGTCCAGCTCGGAGACCATGACGTCCTTGCCGGTACGCGGTGCATGCACGAAGCGGCCGTCGCCCAGATAGATGCCGACGTGGTCGATGCGGTTGCCGCGGCGGCCGAAGAACACCAGGTCGCCGGCGGTCAGCGCGGTGCGCTCGACGCGCTCGCCGTTCTGCGCCATGTCACGGGAGACGCGGGGCAGATCGATGCCCAGCGCGGTGCGGAACACGTAACCCACCAGACCGCTGCAGTCGAAGCCGCTGTCGGGACTGGAGCCACCCCAGCGGTACGGGGTGCCGATGAAGCTCAGGGCGCGCTTGAGCAGGCCCTCGACGCGACCGTCGGCCTGGACCGGCTTGTCGACGTCCATCGCAATCAGTTGGTTGATGTCGCTGGCCAGCAGCATTTCCGGCTGGGCGAGCTGCGCGGTCGGGGTGGTGAGCGCGCGGGCGACCGAGGTGGTCGTTTCGATCTGGTCGGCGGAGTCGCCGGCGAGGCCTGGGCCTGCAAAAACGGGTGCTGCGGAGAGCGCGAGAACACTTGCGACAAGGGCAGTGCGAAGGCGGCTGTGGCGTTTGGCGCGGGCGCCTGGCGTTGCGTCTGTCATCGTCACGTGTGTTTCACATTGTCGCGGATCAGCGGGGGAAGCTACCGGACGAAGATGTGAAAGTTGTTAAACAAAAATTAATGAATGCGTACAATTCCTCGTTTTTGAACAGAAATCGGTGAAGGCCATGTGGAGAAAGCGGCGTCATCTTCAGGTCCGACAGGCGAAATTCGGCGCTGCGATCACGATGTGAAATTGTGAATGCGCGTGTGTGTGAATGCCACGAGAAAGATGGCGGATCGGGGTGACCGTCCTCATAAGTGGTCCACCGATCCGGGGAAGGGCACCCCGGGTGCTGCACATGCATCCCCAATCTATATCGGTAGGCGTTGCCCGCAGCAGACCACAACACGCGGGTTGGCGCGGCGCCGTACGGCGCGCTAGTGGAGGACGCGCTTGGACCCGGAGTAGTTCCGCACCCAGTAGCTGCCGTCCAGGTGGTCCAGCCGCACGGTGCCGCCGGTACTCGGGGCATGCACGAAGCGGCCCTCGCCGACATAGATGCCGACGTGGGTCACGCTGCCACCACTGCCGAAGAACACCAGGTCGCCGGTGGCCAGGCGGGCGGGCTCGATCTTCGGGCCCTGATAGGCGAACAGGTCGCGGGAGGTCCGCGGCAGGCGCAGGTCCAGCATGTCGCGGAACACGTAGTTCACCAGGCCGCTGCAGTCGAAGCCGCCCTCGGGTGTGTTGCCGCCGTAGCGGTACGGCGTGCCGACGAGGCTGATCGCGCGCATCAGCACTGCATTGGCCGCGGCCGGGTCGGCCGGTGCGACGGGGGTCCAGGTGCGGGTCGCGGCTTGCGGCTTCGCAGCTGGCTGGGTGGGGCGGACATCATCGCGCCCGCAGCCGGCCAGCGAGAGCGCGCCCACGAGCAGCGTAAACAGCCAGCGGCGCGCAGCGGTTGGCGCCGGCGTGCCGGAGTCCGGATAATGTGGGGTTGCTTGCATGGGGCTACCGGTGGATTGCATCGCCGCATCCTGCCCCAGCCACACATCCTCCTCAAGCGGCGCTGCCGCGCTATCCGGATATTCCAGCAATGAAGATCGAGAAAGACCGCGTCGTCCGTTTCCATTACAGCGTCGCCGAAGCCGGCCAGGAGCCGGTGGAAACCTCGCGTGACCGCGAGCCGCTGGCCATCCTGTTCGGCCACGGCAACATCATCCCGGGTCTGGAGAAGGCGATGGACGGCCGTGAAGCCGGCGAGACCTTCAAGGCCGACGTGATCGCGGCCGATGCCTACGGCGAGCGCCGCGACGGCATGACCCAGCGCGTGCCCAAGAAGCATTTCGCCGAGCAGAAGCTCGCGCCGGGCATGCAGGTCGTGCTCAATACCAGCTTCGGCCCGCGCGCGGTGACGATCGAGAAGATCGGCATGAGCGTCGTCGACGTCGACCTCAACCATCCGATGGCCGGCAAGGACCTGCAGTTCGACATCGAGATCGTTGAAGTGCGTGAAGCCTCGGCCGAGGAAGTCGAGCACGGCCACGTGCACGGCGACGGTGGTCACCAGCACTGAGGCACGTCCGCGCCGCCGGCATTGACGCCAGCGGCGCTCCACATCGCGAGGACCGCAGGATGCAGACGCAGGCCGCGCTTGGACCGGTGCCCACCGGTCAGCGACTCGAAGTGATGGACGTGCTGCGCGGCATCGCGCTGCTCGGCGTGTTCGCGATGAACATCGAATGGTTCAACCGGCCGATGCAGCAGATGGGCTCGGGCATTCCGGTCGATGCGGCCGGGCTCGACTACGCGGTCGCGTGGATCGTGCACGTCTTCGTGGCCGGCAAGTTCTGGACGATGTTCTCGCTGCTGTTCGGTATGGGCTTCGTGCTGATGAGCGGCCGGATCGCCGCGGCCGGACTGTCGGTCGAACGCGTCTTCCTGCGCCGGATGGCAGCGCTGCTGCTGTTCGGTGTGCTGCACATCGTGCTGCTGTGGCCGGGCGACATCCTGCATACCTATGCGATCGCCGGCGCGATCCTGATGGCGATGCGCGCCGTCGCGCCGAAGTGGCAGCTGGTGACCGGCCTGCTGCTGTACGCCGGCATTGCGGCTTTCTATCTGTTGTTCGCGGCGGTGATGTTGGTGCTGCCCGAAGCTGCACTGGCTGAGATGTCCGCGCCGATCGCGGCGAGCGCCGAGCGCGCGGCGAGTGTCTATCCCGATGGCGGCTTCGGCGCAGTGCTCGTGCAGCGCGTCAGCGATTACGCGCAGATCGGTCTGATGGGCCAGACGATGATGGTGCCAATGGTGCTGGGCGTGTTCCTCATCGGCAGCTGGCTGATGTCCGGCGGCTGGCTGCAGGCCCCGGCCGCGCAGCGCCGGTTCTGGTGGCGCCTGCTGGCGATCACGTTGCCGACGGGCCTGGTGTTCACTGCGCTCGCGGTCACTGTCGGCACGACGTTCACGCTCGGCGCGATGGATCCACACGGACTCCTGGCGCAGGGGTTGATGCTGTGCGGCGCGCTGCCGATGTCGCTGGCGTATGTCGCGCTGATCGTGCTCGCGTGGACCAGCGGCGCCGGGGCGCGCGTGCTCGGCGTATTCGCGCCGGTGGGGCGCATGGCGCTGACGCATTACCTCGCCCAGTCGCTGATCTGCTCGCTGCTGTTCTATGGCTACGGCTTCAGCCTGTTCGGCGAACTGGGCCGCGCGGCGCAGACGGGGATCGTGCTCGGTGTGTTCGCGCTGCAAATCGGGATCAGCCATGCGTGGCTGTCGCATCACCGCTATGGACCGATGGAATGGACCTGGCGCTGGCTGACCTACGGACGTCGTCCGGGTTGGCGGCGCATTCCCGCACTGCCGTGAGGGCACCGGCATGAACGCGCGGGATGACGTGCTGATCGTCGGCGGCGGGGTCATCGGCCTCGCCAGCGGCATCGCGCTGCTGCAGGCCGGCCGCGGTGTGCGTGTGCTCGAGGCCGGCACTGCGGGCTGCGGCAGTTCGCACGGCAACTGCGGCACGATCACGCCGAGCCACGCCGCACCGTTGGCCGCGCCCGGCACGGTGGCCAAGGCGCTGCGCTGGATGCTGATGCCCGACGCGCCGTTCCGGGTGAGCCCGCGGTTCGACCCGGCGCTGTGGCGCTGGATGATCGGCTTCGCGGGCCACTGCAACCGGCGCGACTGGCTGCACGCGATGCGCGCGCGCTCGACGATCCTCGAAGCCTCGCGCAGTGCATTCCCGGAGTGGCTCGACACCCTGGGCATCGACTGCGAATTCGAAGCCTCCGGCGTCGATTACATCTACCGCGACCGCGCCGATTTCGACACGTTCGAGGATGAAGCCACGCAACTGCGCGCGCTGGGCGTCGCGGTCGAGCGCATCGACGGCGCCGACTATCTACGTCAGGAGCCGGCCCTGCGCGAAGGCGTGGTCGGCGCGATCCGTTTTCCCGGCGATGCGCGCCTGCGTCCCGATCGCTACGTCGCAGGCCTGGCACGCGCGTTCCGCGCGCTGGGCGGCGAACTGGTCGAGCACTGCGAAGTGCGATCACTTGAGGAGACCGGCGAGGGCGTGCGCGTCGACACCATTGCGGGCGTGTTCACCGGTCGCGACTTGTTGCTCGCCACCGGCGCCTGGTCGCCACTGCTTGCGAAGTCGCTGCGACTGCGGGTGCCGGTGCAGCCCGGTAAGGGCTATTCGATCACCTATTCGCGTCCGTCGATCGTGCCGCGCACGCCGATGGTGCTGCACGAACGCAGCGTCTGCGTGACGGTCTGGGACAGCGGTTTCCGGCTCGGCAGCACGATGGAATTCTCCGGCTACGACCGCTCGCTCAATCGCGTGCGTCTCGATGCACTGGAGAACGCGGCGCGCGAATACCTGCACGAACCGGTCGGTCCGGTGCGCGAGGAAGAGTGGTACGGCTGGCGACCGGTCAGCGTCGACGACGTCCCGATTCTCGGTCCCGCGCCGGGTCATCGTCACCTCTGGCTCGCAACCGGGCATGGCATGCTCGGGGTCAGCATGAGCGTGGCGACCGGACAACTGATGAGCGATCTGATCTGCGGCCGCACGCCGCGCTTCGACCCCGCGCCGTATGCGCCGGCGCGGTTCGCATGAGCGCTTCGCAACACGACGACGCCGCATTGCTGCACTTCGACCTGATCGTGATCGGTGGCGGCTCAGGCGGCCTCGCTGCGGCGTTCCGCGCGGCCGAATACGGTCAGCGCGTCGCGGTACTCGAGCCGCAACCGCTCGGTGGTACCTGCGTCAACGTCGGCTGCGTGCCGAAGAAGGCGATGTGGCTCGCGGCCGATCTGCGCCAGCGCATCGGGCAGGCCGCGCGTTTCGGCTTCAATCTGCCGATGGACGCGCACGTCGCATTCGACTGGCCGTCTTTCATCACCGATCGCCAGCGTTACATCCACGGCATCCACGACAGTTACCGCAAGCGGCTCGACCGCGACGGCATCCTGGTGCTGCCATCACGCGCGCGGCTCGCCGGTCCCGATCGCGTCGAGTGCGAAGACGGGACCTGTCTCACCGCGCCGCATATCGTGCTCGCCGCGGGCTCGCATCCGCAGCGCCCCGATGTTCCGGGAGCCGCGCTGGGTGCGATTTCCGATGACTTCTTCCGCTGGTGCGAGGCGCCGCCACGCGTGGCGATCATCGGCGGCGGTTACATCGCCATCGAGCTTGCGGGTGTGCTGCAGGCGCTCGGCAGCCAGGTCGCGGTGTACGTGCGCGACCAGCGGCTGCTGCGCCAGGCCGATGCCCAGCTCACCGCGCAGCTGGAGGACAACTATCGCCAGCAGGGCATCGAACTGGTGTTCGGCTACGCGCTCAAAGCGCTGCATCGCGATGATGACGGCCTGCGTCTCGAAGCCGAAGACGGCACGATGCGTACGGGCTTCGATCAGGTGCTGTTCGCGACCGGCCGCCGGCCGAACACCGCCGACCTCGGGCTCGAAACCGTCGGCATCACCGTCGACGCCGCCGGCACGTTTCCGGTCGACGCGTGGCAGGCCACATCCGCGCCGGGCGTGTACGCGGTCGGCGACATCTGCGGCTGCGGACCGACGCTGACGCCGGTCGCGATCGCGGCGGCGCGTCGTCTGTGCGACCGCCTGTTCGGCGGCAAGCCCGACGCGAAACTCGACGCCGACAACGTGCCATCGGTGGTGCTCTCGCATCCGCCGCTGGCGATGGTCGGCCTGACCGAGGCGCAGGCGCGCGAGCGGCATGGCGACGACGTGCACACCTATTGCAGCAACTTCCGCCCGATGCGCGAAGCGCTGGCCGAATCGACCCAGCGGAGCCTGTTCAAGCTGGTCTGCGTCGGTGACGACCGGCGCCTGGTCGGCATCCATCTGCTCGGCGATGGCGCCGACGAGATCCTCCAGGGGTTCGCGGTCGCGCTCAAGCGCGGGATCACCCTCGACGATCTGCACGACACCATCGCCATCCATCCGACCAGCGCCGAAGAAGTGGTGCTGATGCGCTGAATGTCAGCGCGGTCCGGATGCCGGGGCAGCCGGACCGCGCCTACAATGCGCCGATGCGCACCGACCTCTTCGACCTTCATCGCGGCGACGCGCCGCTGCTGATCAGCGTCCCGCACAACGGCACGCACGTGCCCGACGCGATCGCCTCGCGGCTCACCGACGATGCGCGCCGCGTGCCGGACACCGACTGGCACGTCGCCGATCTCTACGCATTCGCACGCGAGCTCGGCGCGTCGATGTTGGTGCCCACGCATTCGCGGTACGTCGTCGACCTCAACCGGTCCGAGGACGACGTCTCGCTGTATCCCGGCCAGAACACGACCGGTCTGTGTCCGGTGGTGCGTTTCGACGGCGGTTCGGTATATCTGCCCGGCGCAGAACCATCGCCCGACGACGTCACTGAGCGCGTGGACACCTACTGGCGCCCGTATCACACCGCGCTTGCCGAAGAGATCGCGCGCCTGCGCGCCGCGCATGGGTGGGTGGTGCTGTGGGAAGCCCATTCGATCCGCGGCACGCTGCCGTTCCTGTTCGAAGGTCCGCTGCCGGATCTCAATCTCGGCACCGCCAGTGGTGCGAGCTGTAGTCCCGAGCTCGAAGCGCGGATGACCGCGCAGCTCCAGGCGCAGTCGACGTTCGGCTTCGTCGCCAACGGCCGCTTCAAGGGGGGGCACATCACTCGGCACTACGGACAGCCGGAGACCGGCGTCGAAGCCGTGCAGTTGGAAATCAGCCAGCGCTGCTACATGGACGAGGAAACGTTCGCCTGGGACGCGGCGCGCGCCGATCGGCTGCAGCCGCTGCTGCGCACGCTGATCGAAGACGCGATCGGATATGCCGGCGGAGACTCGCGCCGCGCATGAGCGCCACGCGTGCCAGCGATGCCGAGCTGCTGCGTCCGTTCAAGCCGATGCTGTGGCTGGTCGCCGCCGCGGTGTTCATGCAGATGCTCGACACCACGATCGTCAACACCGCGCTGCCGTCGATGGCGGTCGATCTGGGCCAGTCGCCGCTGCGCATGCAGTCGGTCGTCGTGGCCTACGCGCTGACGGTCGCGATGCTGATTCCCGCGTCGGGCTGGCTCGCCGATCGCTTCGGCACGCGGCGTCTGTTCGTCGCGGCGATCGTGCTGTTCTCCGCCGGTTCGCTGGCCTGCGCGCTATCGCAGAATCTCGATGCGCTGGTCGCTTCGCGCGTGCTGCAGGGCGTCGGCGGCGCGATGATGATGCCGGTCGGGCGGCTGGCGGTGCTGCGCGCGGTGCCGCGCACGGCGTTCCTCGCGGCGATGAGTTTCGTCACCGTGCCCGGCCTGATCGGCCCGCTGATCGGTCCGGCGCTTGGCGGCTGGCTGGCCGATGTCGCGTCCTGGCACTGGATCTTCCTGATCAATCTGCCGCTGGGCGTGCTCGGCGCGATCTCCGCATTGAAGTGGATGCCAGACCTGCGCGCACCGGTCTCGCGCTTCGACCTACCGGGCTACGCGATGCTCGCGTTCGGCATGATCGCGATCTCGTTGTCGGTCGAGGCGTTGTCGGGCAATGCCGCGCGGCATGCGGCACTGGTCGTGCTGCTGGTCACCGGCCTCGCCGCGCTGGTCGCGTACTGGCTGCACGCCGCGCGCTCGGTCGCGCCGCTGTTTCCGTTGACGCTGTTTCGCACGCGCACCTTCAGTGTGGGTCTTCTCGGCAATCTGTTCGCGCGCCTCGGCAGCAGCGGCATGCCGTACATGATTCCGTTGCTGCTGCAGGTCGCGCTCGGCTATCCGCCGACCCACGCCGGACTGATGATGATTCCCGTCGCGCTGGCAGGCATGTTCTCCAAGCGTATCGTCGTGCCGCTGGTGCAGCGCTTCGGCTACCGCAACGTGCTGGTGGTCAACACCGTGCTGACCGGTCTGACGATGGCGAGCTTCGCGCTGGTCGACGTGGGCCAGCCGACCTGGCTGCACATCGTGCAGTTCGCGATCTTCGGCGCGGTCAATTCGCTGCAGTTCACCGCGATGAACACCCTGGCGCTGCGCGATCTCGGCGGCCCGGAGGCGAGCGCCGGCAACAGCCTGCTGTCGATGGTGATGATGCTGGCGATGAGCCTGGGTGTTGCGACCGCGGGCGGTTTGCTCGGCGCCTTCAGCGGTGAACCGGTCGGCGACGCGCCGGTGCTCGCAGCATTCCGATGGACCTTCGTCTGCATCGGCGCGCTGACGTTGGCATCGGCAGCGATCTTCGCCCAGCTCGGCCGCACCCATCGCATTCCCGGGCGCGTGGTCGAGACCAGCGATCAGGCCTGACGCAGACCGGCGCGGCGGTTCGCGCAGCGACTGTTGCAGGTACGGCTCGTTCCACTCACGCCGGCCACCACACCAGCAGTTGCAGCGCGAGTGGCACCGTGACGATCGCGAGCAGGGTCTGCAACGTGATCAGAGATGCCATCAAAGGCGCATCGCCGCCCATCTGGCGCGCCATGATGTAGGCGTTGGACGCAGCCGGCAGCGCGGCATAGAAACAGGCGGCGCGGGTGACGTCTTCGTCGGCGCCGAGCAGACGACAGGTCGCGACGGCGAGCAGCGGCAGCGCCAACAGTTTCAATGTCGAGGTGATGCCGAGTGCCAGCGGCCGCGCGGACGACCAGTTGAAGTCGAGTCCGCCACCGACGCAGATCAGACCCAGCGCGAGCGACGCGCTGCCGACGATGTCGAGCCCGTTGCCGAGCGGCGCGGGCACCTGCAGGCCGATGACATTCACCAACGCGCCGGCGACCGTCGCGACGATGATCGGATTCTTCGCCAGCATCGTCGCGATGCGCGCGGCACCGACGCGCGTGCCGCTCCACCACGCCAGCGCGACGACGGCGACCACGTTGACCACCGGCAGGCAGATCGCCAGCGCCAGCATCACCAGTGCAGCAGCGTCGTCCTCGAACAGCAGCGACGCGACTGCGAGTCCGAAGTAGGTGCTCGGACGCACGGCGCCCTGGATGATCGACGAACGGCTGGGGTCGGGCAGGCGCGGTGCGAAACGCAATGCGATCACCAGCAGCGCGACCATCGCCAGCGTCGGCAGCAGGGTCGCTGCGGTGAGATCGCGCAGCGCGCCGCCGGTGAATTCCAGCCGCGCGGTGTTGATGAAGAGCAGCGCGGGAAACGCGACGTAGAACGAAAACCACTCGATCGCCGGGAAGAAGCCCTCCGGCGTCCAGCGGCTGCGCCGCAGCCAGACGCCGAGCAGGACGATCAGCAGAACCGGGATGGTGTAGTCGAGCATCGGTCAGGCGCGGCTGACGGGCGTGGCGGTGTGATCCGTCGCCACGTCACGGCGCGCCATCAGACTTCCAGTGTGGCCAGGTCGCCCTTGGTTTCCAGCCAGGCCTTGCGGTCCGACGCGCGCTTCTTCGCCAGCAGCATGTCGACCAGCGAATGCGTCTGCAGGCTGTCGTCGTCGGTCAGCTGCACCAGGCGACGTGTGTCGGGATGGATCGCCGACTCGCGCAACTGCGAGGGATTCATTTCGCCGAGACCCTTGAACCGGGTGACGTTGATCTGGCCCTTGAGCTTCTCGCGCGCGATCTTCTCCAGCAGCAGGCGCTTCTCTTCCTCGTCGAGCGCGTAGAACACCTGCTTGCCCACGTCGACGCGGAACAGCGGCGGCATCGCGACGAAGATGTTGCCGGCCGCGACCAGCGCCGGGAAATGGCGCAGGAACAGCGCGCACAGCAGCGTCGCGATGTGCAGGCCGTCGGAGTCGGCATCGGCCAGGATCACAACCTTGCCGTAGCGCAGACCGGAGATGTCTTCCTTGCCCGGATCGCAGCCGATCGCGATCGCCAGGTTGTGCACTTCCTCCGATGCCAGCACCGAGGTGCTCGCCACTTCCCAGGTGTTGAGGATCTTGCCGCGCAGCGGGAGGATCGCCTGGAAATCCTTGTCGCGCGCCTGCTTGGCACTGCCGCCGGCCGAGTCGCCCTCGACGAGGAACAACTCGGTACGCGAGAGATCCTGGCTGATGCAGTCGGCCAGCTTGCCCGGCAGCGCCGGGCCCTGGGTGACCTTCTTGCGGACGATCTGCTTCTCGGTCTTGAGCCGCGCACTGGCGCGGTCGATCGCGAGCTGGGCGATCTTCTCTCCCAGATCCGTGTGCTGGTTGAGCCACAGGCTGAAGGCGTCGTGCGCGGCGCCTTCGACAAAGCCCGCGGCCTGGCGCGACGACAGCCGTTCCTTGGTCTGGCCGGAGAACTGCGGGTCGGTCATCTTCATCGACAGCACGAAGGCGACGCGGTCCCAGACGTCTTCCGGCGCCAGCTTGACGCCGCGCGGCAGCAGATTGCGGAAGTCGCAGAACTCGCGCAGCGCGTCGGTGAAGCCGGTGCGCAGGCCGTTGACGTGGGTGCCGTGCTGCGCGGTCGGGATCAGATTGACGTAGCTCTCCTGCACCAGCTCGCCATCGACCACCCACGCAACCGCCCAGTCGACGGTCTCGGTGTCCTTCTTGAGCGCGCCGACGAATAGCTCCGGCGGCAGCAGCTCGCGTTCGGCCAGCTCGCCCTTGAGGTAATCGCGCAGGCCGTCCTCGAACAGCCACTGGTCGCGCTCGCCGGTGGCTTCGTCCAGCAGGGTGACGGTCAGGCCGGGACACAGCACGGCCTTGGCCCGCAGCAGATGGCGCAGCGCGCGTACGCTGAACTTCGGGCTGTCGAAATACTTCGGGTCGGCCCAGAAGCGCACCCGGGTGCCGGTGTTCTTCTTGCCGACGGTGCCGACCACTTCCAGCGGCGACGCGCGGTCGCCATCGCGGAAGGTGATGCGGTGCTCGCTGCCGTCGCGCTTGATGTGCACTTCCACCAGCGTCGACAGCGCATTGACCACGCTGACGCCGACGCCGTGCAGGCCGCCGCTGAAGGTGTAGTTCTTGTTGTTGAACTTTCCGCCCGCGTGCAGGCGCGTGAGGATCAGCTCGACGCCCGGAATCTTTTCTTCGGGATGGATGTCGACCGGCATGCCGCGGCCGTCGTCGGACACCTCGCAACTGCCGTCCTTGAACAGCGTGACGGCGATCTCGCGGGCATGACCGGCCAGCGCTTCGTCGACGGCGTTGTCGATGACTTCCTGCGCCAGATGGTTCGGGCGCGTGGTGTCGGTGTACATGCCGGGGCGGCGCTTGACCGGATCCAGGCCGGAGAGGACTTCGATATCGGCGGCGTTGTAACGGGTGTTCATTCGATGCTGCGCAGCGGGAATCGGCGCATGTTAAAGGAATTGCCGATCCGCCGATTCCAGGTCCCTTCGCAACAGGAAATGCCGCAATCCGCGCCGCCGCTGCATGTAAGCGGTTGCAGCGAAGTTAGGGCCTTGTGCACCGGTTGTAAGCGGGGCGTTGTTCAGTTGCGGGCCGGGTCGCGGTGGCTAGGTTCGAACCGTCGAGCAGATCCAGCCGACACCCTTCATCCGCCGCTCCGCCGCGGATGGTTTGCAAGACGCAACGCTGCTCCACTTTCGAATTCAAATCCGGAGAGTCCAATGAAGACCCGCAACGTACTGTTCGCCGCCATCGTCGCCACCGCCTTCGCCGCCCCCGCGTTCGCCCAGGATGCCTCGGTCGAGCAGCAGGCCCGCGACGCCCAAGTCGCCGCGCAGCAGGCCGAGCAGGCTGCCCAGACCGCCGAGGCTTCGGCGCAGGCTGCCGAAACTGCCGCCACCGAAGCCGGTTACGCGACCGACGCGGTGAACGAGGCCTACGACGCGCAGGCCGACGCCGCCGTCCAGACCGCCGAAGAGCCGGTGCCGCAGGTCGAGGCAGAAGAGGAAGATCCGGCCTGATCCACGCGCCCGGCATCACCCACGGAACGCCCCGGTCATCCGGGGCGTTCTGCTGTGCGGGCGGGCATCGATGTGCCGATCTGTTGCGCGGGACCGGGCGCCGCTCGGCCACAGCCTGTAGAATGGGGCTTTCCAGCGACCTGCTGTGCCCATGACGCCTCCTTCCAGTTCCATCACTCCGCTCGTGTTCGTGACCGGCGGCGTGGTCTCTTCCCTCGGGAAGGGCATCGCGGCCGCCTCGCTGGCGGCCATTCTTGAAGCCCGCGGCCTGCGGGTGACGATGATGAAGCTCGATCCGTACATCAACGTCGATCCCGGCACGATGAGCCCGTTCCAGCACGGCGAGGTCTACGTGACCGACGACGGCGCGGAAACCGATCTCGATCTCGGGCACTACGAGCGCTTCATCAATGTGCGTCTGTCCGGCAAGAACTCGATCACGACCGGCAAGATCTACGAAAGCGTGATCCGCAAGGAGCGCCGCGGCGATTACCTCGGCGCGACCGTGCAGGTCATTCCGCACATCACCGACGCGATCAAGCGCGCCATCGACGAGGCGACGCAGGGCTACGACGTGGCCCTGGTCGAGATCGGCGGCACGGTCGGCGACATCGAATCGCTGCCGTTCCTCGAGGCCATCCGCCAGATCCGCACCGACCGCGGCAGCGACAAGGCCGTCTTCATGCATCTGACCCTGGTGCCGTACATCGCGGCCGCCGGCGAGCTGAAGACCAAGCCCACGCAGCACTCGGTCAAGGAACTGCGGTCGATCGGCATCCAGCCCGACATCCTGCTGTGCCGCAGCGAGCAGCCGCTGCCCGATGGCGAGCGCCGCAAGATCGCCTCGTTCACCAATGTCTCGGAGAAGGCGGTGATCTCGGCCGTCGATCTCGACAACATCCACAAGATTCCGATGTGGCTGCACGCGCAGGGTCTGGACGAGATCGTCGTCGAGCGCCTGCGCCTGGGCGACAAGGCCAAGCCGACCGCCGATCTGTCGGAGTGGATCGATGTCGTCAATGCGGTCGAGCATCCGATCGACGAAGTCGTGATCGGCGTGGTCGGCAAGTACGTCGACCACAAGGACGCTTACAAGTCGGTCGGCGAAGCGCTCAAGCATGGCGGCGTGCGCCAGCGCACCCGCGTCAGCCTGAAGTGGATCGAATCGCAGGACATCGAGCGCGATGGCGCCGCCGCGTGGCTCGGCGATGTCGACGGCGTGCTGGTGCCGGGCGGCTTCGGCGATCGCGGTTTCGAAGGCAAGGTCCTCGCCTCGCAGTACTCGCGCGAAACCGGCCTGCCGTATTTCGGCATCTGCTACGGCATGCAGGCCGCCGTCGTCGACATGGCGCGCAACGTTGCCGGTCTCGAAGGCGCCAACAGCACCGAGAACGACAAGCAGTCGCCGCATCCGGTGATCGGTCTGATCACCGAATGGCGCACGCAGTCGGGCGATGTCGAGCGTCGCAGCGAAGAAAGCGATCTAGGCGGCACGATGCGTCTGGGCCTGCAGGAACAGCGCCTCAAGCCCGGCACGAAGTCGCGCGAGGTCTACGGCCAGGATGTCGTCGGCGAGCGCCATCGCCACCGCTACGAATTCAACAACCGCTACCGCACCCAGCTCGAGGACGCCGGCCTGGTGATCGCCGCCAAGTCGATGGACGACCTGCTGGTGGAGATGGTGGAACTGCCGCAGCATCCGTGGTTCATCGCCTGCCAGGCGCATCCCGAATTCCTGTCCACGCCGCGCGGCGGCCATCCGCTGTTCGTCGGCTTCGTGCGCGCCGCGCGCGAGCAGAAAGCCGGCGGCGCGCTGCTCAAGGAGGCACATGCATGAAGCTCTGTGGATTCGAGGTCGGTCTCGACCAGCCGTTCTTCCTGATCGCCGGTCCCTGCGTCATCGAGTCCGAGCAGTTGCAGCTCGACGTCGCCGGCCAGTTGAAGGAGATCACGTCCGATCTCGGCATCAACTTCATCTTCAAGTCGAGCTTCGACAAGGCCAACCGCACCTCCGGCACCAGCTTCCGCGGCCCGGGCATGGAAGAAGGCCTGCGCGTACTGGCGGAGGTGAAGCGCCAGCTCGGCGTGCCGGTGCTGACCGACGTGCACGAATACACGCCGATGGACGAGGTTGCCTCGGTCGTCGACGTGCTGCAGACGCCGGCCTTTCTCGTGCGCCAGACCGATTTCATCAAGAAAGTCTGCGCCGCCGGCAAGCCGGTCAACATCAAGAAGGGCCAGTTCCTGTCGCCGTGGGACATGAAGCCGGTCGTCGAGAAGGCGAAGTCCACCGGTAACGACCAGATCATGGTCTGCGAGCGCGGCGCGAGCTTCGGCTACAACAATCTGGTCAGCGACATGCGTTCGCTGGCAGTGATGCGCGAGACGAATTGTCCGGTCGTGTTCGACGCCACCCATTCGGTGCAGCTGCCGGGCGGGCAGGGCAATTCCAGCGGTGGCCAACGCGAGTTCGTGCCGGTACTGGCGCGCGCGGCGATCGCCGTCGGCGTGGCCGGCGTTTTTATGGAGACGCATCCCAAGCCGGAAGAAGCACTCAGCGACGGTCCGAATGCGTGGCCGCTGGCCCGCATGCGCGCATTGCTGGAAACCATGCTCGAACTCGACGCCGTGACCAAGCGTGCCGGCTTCGCGGAAGCGGACCTCTGACCGGCTGGCGAATACGTTCTGGTCCGGGAAGCGTGATTTCATCCAGAACAGTTGAAGTCGTGATGCGCGGCGCACGCTCGTTCTGGCTTGCAGTGGCGCTCATCCTGGTGTCAATGCCGTCCGTCGCCTGCTCGTGGGGCGATCCCTCGCGTCGACTCCAGGATGAGATTCGCGGCTATTACGATGCTGATGTGGTCTTTCTCGCGCGAATCCGTGATGTTAAAGAACGTCCCCCCGGCGGCAATGACCGTTTCTGGACGGCTGTCGCTACATACGACGTGCTCGAGGTCTATCGGGGCACGCCGTCCAGCGACGGCGTCGTCGCATCTGAAATGACTTTCAAACCGGGTGTTGACGGGGCTCCCCCCAGCTCCTGTACTGGAGGTTCTCTCCCGACGGGTAGTGAAGGTGCCGTGTTGCTGATCTTTGCATCGAGGCAGGATCGGGAAGATGTCGCCTCTTACTACACAATCGACCGATTCAACACTTCGCGGATAGGCGCCTGCGAAGGGTGCGACGCTGTCCTGGAAAGAATGCGCCTGTACGGTGAAGCTGAGCACGTCCCGCCGAAGCAAAACTAGAATCCGTTTTTCCGTTTCATCCTTCGACATTGAGACTTTTTGCGACCATGACGACCATCGCCAAGATCCACGCCCGCGAGATCCTCGACTCCCGTGGCAATCCGACCCTCGAAGCCGAAGTGACGCTGGAAGACGGCAGCTTCGGCCGTGCGATGGTGCCCTCCGGCGCCTCGACCGGCGCCCGTGAGGCGGTGGAGCTGCGCGATGGCGACAAGACGCGCTATCTCGGCAAGGGCGTGCTCAAGGCCGTCGGCAACGTCAACGGCGCGATCGCCGAGGCGTTGAAGGGCTTCGACGCCGCCGACCAGGCCGGTCTCGACAAGCGCCTGATCGATCTCGACGGCACCGAAAACAAGGGCCGACTGGGCGCGAATGCGCTGCTGGGGGTCTCGATGGCGAATGCGCACGCGCTGGCTGCGTCGAAGAAGATTCCGCTGTGGAAGCTGCTCGGCGGCGACCGCGCGCCGGTGCTGCCGGTGCCGATGATGAACATCATCAACGGCGGCGCGCATGCCGACAACAACGTCGATTTCCAGGAATTCATGGTGTTGCCGGTCGGCTTCTCGAGCTTCTCCGAGTCGCTGCGCGCAGGCACCGAAATCTTCCATGCACTCAAATCCGTGCTCAAGAGCCACGGCCTGAGCACGGCGGTGGGCGACGAAGGCGGCTTCGCGCCGGACTTCCGCAGCAACGTCGAAGCGCTCGACACGATTCTCGAAGCGATCGGCAAGGCCGGCTATGCCGCGGGCGACGATGTACTGCTGGGTCTGGACGTCGCGTCGAGCGAATTCCACGACAACGGCAAGTACCACCTGGTCGGCGAGAACAAGCGCCTGACCGGCGAGCAGTTCGTCGACTTCCTTGCCGACTGGGCCGCGCAGTACCCGATCGTCACGATCGAGGACGGCATGGCCGAGGATGACTGGACCGGCTGGAAGCAGCTGACCGACCGCATCGGCGACAAGGTGCAGCTGGTCGGTGACGATCTGTTCGTCACCAACCCGAAGATCTTCAAGGAAGGCATCGATTCGAAGACCGCGAACGCGATCCTGATCAAGGTCAACCAGATCGGCACGCTGACCGAAACGCTCGAAGCCATCGCGATGGCGGATGCGGCCGGTTACGCCGCGGTCGTGTCGCACCGTTCCGGCGAGACCGAGGACACGACGATCGCCGACATCGCGGTTGCCACCACGGCCACGCAGATCAAGACCGGTTCGCTGTGCCGCAGCGACCGCGTCGCCAAGTACAACCAGCTGCTGCGCATCGAAGAGGCCCTGGGCAGTGCTGCCCGGTATGCCGGCCGCGATGCGTTCGTGTCGCTGAAGCGCTGATTCCACAGGACTCATTCGATGCGCGCGTTGCTCGTCGTGCTGCTGGTGCTCGCCACGCTGCTGGCCTGGTTGCAGTACCGGCTGTGGTTCGGCGTGGGCGGGACCGAGCAGGTCGAGGAACTGCGCGGTCGCGTCGAAACGCAGGCGCGCCAGAACGAAGGCCTGGAACAACGCAACGCCGCGCTCGCGGCCGAAGTCGCCGACCTCAAATCCGGTGAGGCGGCGATCGAGGAACGCGCGCGTGGCGAGCTCGGCATGATCAAACCGGGCGAAACCTTCTACCGCGTCGTCGACGATGCACGCATCGCGCCGCTGCCGGCCGAGCACGCGCTCGATCCGGACGCGCAGCGCCGCGCGCAGGACCAGGCGCCGTGAGCACCCCGGATCGGGTCCGGGGCGGGCTCTGGGTCATCGTGCCGGCCGCCGGTCGCGGCAGCCGGTTCGGTGGCGCGGTCCCGAAACAATTTCTCGAGGTCGGCGGGCGCAGCGTTCTGGCGCACACGCTCGACGCGCTCGCCAGTCATTCCGGCATCGGCGGCATCGTGCTGGTGCTCGGTGCGGACGACGCCCCGCTGCTGCCCGAAGCCGTGCTGCACGGCAAGCCGCTGGTCCGCGCACCGGGTGGCGACACACGTGCGGCATCGGTGCTCGCCGGTCTGCACGCATTGCCCGAATCGGTCCGCCCCGACGACTTCGTGCTGGTGCACGACGCCGCGCGTCCGAACCTGCATGCCGACGATCTGGATGCGCTGCTCGAACGCGGCCGCATGGATCCGGTCGGCGCGATCCTCGCCTCGCCCGTACGCGACACGCTCAAGCGGGCGGGCGACGACGGCGGCATCGACGGCACGCAGCCGCGCGAACGCCTGTGGCGCGCGCTGACCCCGCAGCTGTTCCGCCGCCTGCAACTGGGCCGCGCACTGGAAGCGGCCGACGCTGACGGCATCGCCGTCACCGACGAAGCCATGGCCATGGAGCGCCAGGGCGCCCGACCATTGCTGGTCGAAGGCCGCGAAGACAACTTCAAGATCACCACGCCGGCGGATTTCGCGCGTTTCGAGTTCGAGTTGTCGCGACGGCCGTAACGCCTGCGCGACTGACACCTCTGTCTCCGGGACCTGATTCGCGTCGTGTCTCAGACAACGTCTGGTTTCCGATCTGCAGTTGCGCCTAAGTATCTGGAAGGGCTAGAAAATTTCCCGTCACTCCCGCGAAAGCGGGAGTCCATTGACGTGCGCGTGGACGTTACGAAAGTCCTTGGATTCCCGCCGTCGCGGGAATGACGACTCTTAATTTCAGTCGCCAGCCGAGGCACGACGCAAATCAGGCCTCCGCGAGAGGTCGACGCGTACCGCGCATCGCGTGAGGGCAGGGCGCGCCACCAGATCCAATGATGGGTTTCGCACCGCTCTACCCCTCCTGCGCAGATCCGGCCTGCCGACTGGTCAGGCGTGTTCGCCAAGGCCGTACCTCCGACTTGCCCGCGCGCCGATCCATGGCAAGCTGCCGTCCCGTTTTCCTGCAGGGTCCGCCCCATGACCGCCACGCCTGATTTCCGCATCGGCCAGGGCTTCGACGTCCACGCCTTCGGCGACGGCGACCACGTCATGGTCGGCGGCGTCCGCATCCCGTTCGAGCGCGGCGTGCTCGCGCACAGCGATGGCGATGTCGCATTGCATGCACTGTGCGACGCGATGCTCGGCGCGCTCGCGCTCGGTGATATCGGCGTGCATTTCCCGCCGTCCGACGACCGCTGGAAGGGTGCCGACAGCCGTGCGCTGCTGCGGCATTGCAATACCTTGCTGGACGAGCGTGGCTGGCGCGTCGGCAACGCCGACGTCACCGTGATCTGCGAGCGGCCGAAGATCGGCCCGCATGCGGCGGCGATGCGCGCGGGGATTGCCGACGACCTTGGCATTGCGCTCGACTGCATTTCGGTCAAGGCGACGACCAGCGAACAGCTCGGCTTTACCGGCCGCGGCGAAGGCATCGCCGCGCAGGCCGTGTGCCTGCTGGTGCGCGATGGCGGCTGAGCCGGACGAGAGCGCCGACCTCGTGGCCGGCACGCCGACCGCGCATGGCGCGCCGGCGCTGTCGGCGACGATCCGCCAGCATCCGTCGGATTTTCGTGTCGACGAGATCGACGGCTTCGAGGCCAGCGGCGCGGGCGAACACCTGCTGCTGACGATCGAGAAGACCGGCATGAACACCGCGTTCGTCGCGCGCCTGCTCGCGCAGTGGGCGGATGTCGACGGCCGCGCGGTCGGCTACGCCGGGCTGAAGGATCGCCACGCACTGACGACGCAGCGTTTCACCGTGCAGTTGCCCGGCCGCGACGCGCCCGACATCGCCGCGCTCGAGGCCATGGCCACCGGACACGGCCAGTCGCTGCGCGTGCTGGCGCAGGCGCGGCACGCGCGCAAGCTGCCGCGCGGCGCGCTGGCGGGGAACCGCTTCGTGCTGACGCTGCGCGATGTCGTCGGTGATGTCGCGGCGATCGAGGCGCGCCTGCAGACGATCGCCACGCGCGGCGTGCCGAATTACTTCGGCGAACAGCGCTTCGGTCACGACGGCGGCAACATCGACAAAGCACTGCGCATGTTCGCCGCGCCGCGCCGGCGCATGGACCGTGACCAGCGCGCGATGCTGCTGTCGGCCGCACGCTCGGCGTTGTTCAACCGCGTGCTCGCGGCGCGCGTCGACGCCGGCGACTGGGACACCGGTCTCGATGGCGAGGTCTGGATGCTCGACGGCAGCCGCAGCGTGTTCGGGCCAGAACCGGCCAGCGTCGAGCTCGACGCACGCGTCGCCGCGCAGGACATCCATCCGACCGCGCCGCTGTGGGGCCGCGGCGCGTTGCGCAGCACCGGCGAAGCACTCGCACGTGAAACCGCGGCACTCGACGATCCGCAGGCGCTCGCGCTGCGCGAAGGCCTGGAAACCGCGGGCCTGTCGCAGGAACGTCGCGCGACACGCCTGCGACCGGGCGAGCTGCGGTGGACCTGGCAGGCAAAGGACCAGTTGCAGGTGTCGTTCGTATTGCCGGCGGGCTGTTATGCGACCTCGGTGCTCGCCGAACTCGGCACGATCGGCAACGCCGCCGCCCGTCGGCCCGCACCGGACGCGCCGACCGACGGTTGATCTGCATACGCGACGCGGGTGTATAGCGCAGGGGCAGGTACCGCAACGGCGGCGCGCCTGCGCCGAGCCAGTCGCCGCGGAGCACGACCATGCCGTCCTTCCTCCGAACCACCCTCGTGCTGTCGGCCTGCGCGCTGGCGGCCTGCGCCAGCAACTCGCCACGTCTGGCGGATGCGCCGCCCACCGGCCTCCGGATGCAGTCAGCGGATCCTTTGCGGATCACGACCGACGACGACTATGTCGCACGGGTCAACCGCGAGGCGCAGCGCCGCGGTCTGCAGGTGCAGTGGATCAATCCGCCGCTGCGGCGGAATGACTGATCGCGCTCAACCGGCAACGCGCAGGGCGGGATCGCTGATTTCGAGGCCGCGCAGGATCACGCCGGCGTGGGTGCGGTTGCGCGCGCCGAGCTTCTCGAAGATCGCCGACATGTGCGCCTTGATCGTGCGTTCCTGCACGTCGAGGCGGTCGGCGATCTGCTTGTTGAGCAGGCCTTCGGCGACCAGACGCAGCACCCGGAACTGCTGCGGCGTCAGGCTCGCGAGGCGCGCGGCGAGATCCATGTCGGCCGGCGCGGACTGCGCGCGCGCGACCGCGCCGCGCAAGGCGGGCGGCAACCACTGCTCGCAATCGAGCACCGCGCGGATCGCTTCCCGCAATTCTTCGAGACCGGCGCTCTTGGGGATGTAACCGGCGACGCCGTGATCGAGCGCGCGGCGCACGACCAGCGGATCTTCGTTTGCCGACACCAGCACCACCGCCACTGCGGGGAACTGCGCGCGGATCGCGGCCAGTCCGGCCAGCCCGTGGTTGCCGGGCATGTGCAGGTCCAGCAGCACGAGGTCCATGTCGTCCTCGTTCTCCAGCGCTTCGAGCACGCCGTCCAGCGTCTCGGCCTCGCGCGTGGTGACGTCGGGCGCCGCGTCGGCCGCGGCGCCGCGCAGGGCGGCGCGGAACAGCGGGTGGTCGTCGGCGATCAGCAGCTTGGGCATTCGGGGGCCGGGATTGGAATTCGGAATCGAGGGTTCGGCGCGGTGGGAGCCAGCGGTGGTTGTCGAATCCCGCGTCCGGATCCGATCGCCACACTAGCAAGCCCGGGCGGGGCGCGCGGCTGGTACCAAAGTACGATGGCCGCCGGCGAACGCGCTGCTACGGTGACTGCATGACCAAGACCCGCATGCGCCGGCCGCTGTGCCTCGCCACCCTCGCGCTGTCGCTCGCCGCCTGTGCCGGCAGTGCGACGCGCAGCGATCCTGCCTCGATGCGCGGAGACGACGCCACGATGTTCAGCGCCCAGCGCACCAGCCTCCACCGCGGCGACGACGATCTGCTGACCGCCGGCCTCGGTCTGGCCGGCCTGCAGGCGATGACGCCCCCGACCTTCGCCGATCCCGAACATCCGCTCGCCGCCGAAGCACGCCGTCGCGCGCTGTGGGCGAACTGGCGCGGCATCGCCGATCTCGCACCGGGCGGCGGTTACGGCACGCTCTACGGCAGTCTGGCCGCTGTGCCGGGCCGCGAATTCCACGCGCTGGCCACTGTGCCCGGTGCCTCGCAGCCGCATCGCGTACTGGTGCAGGTGCCCGACGACTTCGACCGCACGCGCCGCTGCATCGTGGTCACCGCGTCTTCCGGCTCGCGCGGCATTTACGGCGCAATCGCCGTCGCCGGCGCCTGGGGTCTGCCGAAGGGTTGCGCCGTCGCCTACACCGACAAGGGCGCAGGCACCGACTACTTCGACGCCGATGCGGGCATCGGCATCGCGGCCGAAGGCACGCCGTCCGCCGATCGCACGCAGGCCGTCTTCGCGCCGGATGGTGCGGGGCAGGGCGTTGCGTTCAAGCATGCGCATTCCGGCGACAACCCCGAGGCCGACTGGGGCCGCCACGTCCGCCAGGCCGCCGAGTTCGCGCTGCAGGCGCTGGGCGAGGCGTATCCGGACGACGCGCCGTTCGACTTCGACAGCACCCGCGTCATCGCGGTCGGCATCTCCAATGGCGGCGGCGCGGTGCTGCGCGCGGCGGAACTCGAAGGCGACTGGCTCGACGCCGTGGTCGCCGGCGAACCCAGCATCCACGTCGATGCACCGGGCGCGCGTTCGCTCTACGACTACACCACCGAAGCCGCGCTGCTGATGCCGTGCGCGCTGCTCGCCGTCGACAACCTGCCGCAGCCACCGTTGACCGCACAGGTCGCACCGCTGTGGACCGCGCGTTGCGCCTCGTTGCGCGCGGCTGGTCTGGTCGAAGGCAACGACGCTGCGGCGCAGTCGCGGTCTGCGTTGGAGATCCTGCGCACGCATGGCTGGACCGATGGCGCGCTGCGCGCCGGCGCGTTGTCGGCCGGCTTCGATCTGTGGCGCGCGATCGCCGCGACCTATGCATCCGCCTATGGCCGCTTCGATGCCGACGCGCATCCCTGCGGTTACCGCTACGCGGCGCAGGGCCCGGACGGCAGTCCGCGCCCGTCGACCGCGACCGAACGTGCGGCCTGGTGGAGCGACGGCGGCGGCATTCCGCCGGGCGCGGGTGTCGGCCTCGTCGACACACGCATGGCCGGCGCAGATCCGCTGTTGCCCGGCCTGCAGTGCCTGCGCGCGCTCAACGATGGTGACGATGCGGCCGCAAGGCGCGTGCAGGCCGGTATCGCCGAGACGCAGGTCGGCCTGCCACGCGCAGGCCTGCCGGTGGTCGTGGTCCATGGCGCCGACGACGGGCTGATCCCGATGGCCTTCACCAGCGCGCCCTACGTCGGCTGGGCGCAGGCGGCCGGACGCGACGTGCGCCTGTGGCAGGTCGCCAATACACAGCACTTCGACGGATTCCTTGGGCTTCCGGACTATGCCGCGCGCTATGTACCGCTGCTGCCGTACGTGTACGCCGCGCTCGACCGCGTCGACGCACACCTGGACGGCGAGGGCGCGCTGCCGACGGACGCCTCGATTCCGACCACGCCGCGCGGCGCAGGCAAGGCACTCGACGCGACCCACCTCGCGATGCCCCGCTGACGGACCGACGTCCAGCGCGGTTTGCCTCACGACAACGCTTGCAGCCCCCATGCGTTAGTAGTAATACTACTCACCATGGACATCACCCAGACCCAGCACGCGATTCTCGAGATGATCGGCGAGCGCATCGCAGCCGAAGGCATGCCGCCCTCGCAGACCGAGATCGCCCGCGCGTTCGGCTTCAGTGGTGTGCGCGCCGCGCAGTACCACCTCGATGCACTGGAAGCTGCCGGTGCCATCGAGCGGGTGCCGGGCAGGGCGCGCGGCATCCGCGTGCTGGTCCCGGTGCAGCAGGCGCAGCATGCGTTGGCCCTGGGCGTGACGCCTGGCGACGCGCTCCGGCTGCCGGTGCTCGGGCAGGTCGCCGCCGGCGCGCCGATCGGTGCCGACATCGGCTCCGACGATTACCTCGTGCTCGACCGCGTGCTGTTCTCGCCGTCGCCCGACTACCTGCTCAAGGTCAAGGGCGATTCGATGCGCGACGAAGGCATCTTCGAAGGCGATCTGATCGGCGTGCACCGCACCCGCGATGCGCGCTCGGGCCAGATCGTCGTCGCCCGCGTCGATGATGCGATCACGGTCAAGCTGCTGAAGATCGGCAAGGACCGCATCCGTCTGATGCCGCGCAACCCCGATTACGCGCCCATCGAGGTGCTGCCCGACCAGGATTTCGCAATCGAAGGCCTGTATTGCGGGCTGGTCAGGCCGAACCGTTGAGCACACTGCCGCTCAAGCGCATGTCGCGCGCGGTGTTCCCCGACGGGCATCCGCGTCGCGCGCCGCTGACCGGCACGCATCCACCCACTTAATTTTGCATCCTCCCAGCAGCGTCGCAGCCTGTGCGACCTGCGATTGCGAGGATGCCTCCACCAGACCGGAACACGAATGACGAGGACCACCACGATGGACGAGAACAAGAAGCGCGCGCTCTCCGCAGCCCTGAGCCAGATCGAGAAACAGTTCGGCAAAGGCTCGGTAATCCGCATGGGCGACCGCGTGTCGGAAGTGGTCCCGGTGATCCCGACCGGTTCGCTGCAGCTCGATCTCGCACTCGGCATCGGCGGCCTGCCGCGCGGCCGCGTCATCGAGGTCTACGGTCCGGAATCGTCGGGCAAAACCACGCTGACCCTGCAGACGATCGCGCAGTGCCAGAAGCTCGGTGGCGTCGCAGCGTTCATCGACGCCGAGCACGCGCTCGATCCGACGTACGCTGCGAAGCTCGGCGTCAACGTCGAGGATCTGCTGGTCTCGCAGCCCGACACCGGCGAGCAGGCGCTCGAGATCGCCGACATGCTGGTGCGCTCGAACTCGGTCGACATGGTCGTCATCGACTCCGTCGCCGCGCTGACCCCGCGCGCCGAAATCGAAGGCGAGATGGGCGACCAGCTGCCGGGCCTGCAGGCCCGTCTGATGAGCCAGGCGCTGCGCAAGCTGACCGGCAACATCAAGCGCAGCAACTGCATGGTGTTCTTCATCAACCAGCTGCGCATGAAGATCGGCATCATGATGCCGGGCCAGAGCCCCGAGACCACGACCGGTGGCAACGCGCTGAAGTTCTACGCCTCGGTCCGCCTCGACATCCGCCGCATCGGCGCGATCAAGAAGGGCGACGAGATCATCGGCAACCAGACCCGCATCAAGGTCGTCAAGAACAAGATGGCGCCCCCGTTCAAGCAGGTCATCACCGAAATCCTCTACGGCGAAGGCATCAGCCGCGAAGGCGAACTGATCGACATGGGTGTCGAGGCCAAGCTGATCGAAAAGGCAGGCGCCTGGTACAGCGCGGGCGACGAGCGGATCGGGCAGGGCAAGGAAAATGCCCGCCAGTACCTCAAGGACAATCCGGAAGTCGCCGCGCGCATCGAGGCGGGCATCCGCGAGAAGCTGCTGCCTGCAGCGGTGCTGGCGGCGGCAGCGGCGGGCAATGAAGAAAACGACGACGACTGAGGCAGTCGCGTCGGGCCCGCCCGGCATCGACGAATCGCACGACACGGACCTGCCGGCTGGCGGGTCCGTGGAACGCGTCGACACAGCCGGATCCGGATCGACTGACGATGGTGACGCGCGTGCCACAGGCAGACGCAAGAAACGCCGCGAACTGACGCCCGCCCAGCGGGCGTTGTCGTTGCTGGTGCGGCGCGAGCATTCGCAGCCCGAACTGCTGCGCAAACTTGCCGCGCGCGGCATCGAGCCCGACGCGGCTGCCGATGCCGTCGAGCGCATGCGCGAGGCCGGCTGGCAGGATGACGGACGTTTCGCCGCGAGCCTCGCGCGCGCGCGCGCGACCGGTGGTCATGGCCCGCTGCGGATCGAGGCCGAACTCGCCACCCATCGGCTCGATGCAGGCAAGATCGCTGCCGCCTTCGAATCGCTGGCCGCCGATGGCGAGGCGGATTGGCCGCAACGCGCGCGTGATCTGATCGAGCGCCGATACGACGTGACCGCATTTGCAGACGATCCGGCGCTGCGGCGCAAGGCCGTGGATTTTCTGCTGCGCCGGGGATTCGATGGCGAAACCGCCTATGGCGCGGTCCGGGCGTTCCGGGCCGACTGAAACATCGAGGCAGGCGCTGGCTGACAGACCCAGACGTGCGGGCGCGCGTCGCCCCCGGACGGCCTGCTACCCTTTGCGGCTGTGGGCACCGCTCCGGACCTGCACCCGTCTAGATGGCGGGCGCGCACGTCTGCCGGGGGATGCCCTTACCCCTCCAGCACGTCCGTCACGCCAGGCCCATGACCACGCAGACCCCCACCAGCACCGCCCAGATCCGCAGCGACTTCCTCGAGTTCTTCAAGGGCAAGGGCCACACCATCGTGCCGTCGGCGCCGCTGGTGCCCGGCAACGATCCCACGCTGCTGTTCACCAACTCAGGCATGGTGCAGTTCAAGGATGTGTTCCTGGGCGCCGAGAAGCGCAGTTACGTGCGCGCGGCCGATGTCCAGCGCTGTCTGCGCGCAGGCGGCAAGCACAACGATCTGGATGTGGTGGGTTACACCGCGCGTCACCACACCTTCTTCGAGATGCTCGGCAACTGGTCGTTCGGCGACTACTTCAAGAAGGACGCGATTGCCTGGGCCTGGGAACTGCTCACACAGGTCTGGAAGCTGCCGGCAGAGCGCCTGCTGGTCACCGTCTACCAGACCGACGACGAGGCCTACGCGCTGTGGCGCGACATGGTTGGCATTCCGGAAGCGCGCATCGTCCGCATCGGCGACAACAAGGGTGCGCCCTTCGCCTCCGACAATTTCTGGCAGATGGCCGACACCGGTCCGTGCGGCCCGTGCACCGAGATCTTCTACGACCACGGTCCCGCGCACTTCGGCGGCCCGCCGGGCTCGCCTGATGAAGACGGCGACCGTTTCATCGAGATCTGGAACCTGGTCTTCATGCAGTTCGACAAGCAGTCCGACGGCACCCTGGTGCCGTTGCCTGCGCCGTGCGTCGATACGGGCATGGGTCTGGAGCGCCTCGCAGCGATCCTGCAGGGCGTGCACAGCAACTACGAGATCGACCTGTTCCAGGCCCTGATCCGCAAGGCGGGTGAACTCACCGGCACGCAGGATCTGGAGAACAAGTCGCTGCGCGTGATCGCCGATCACATCCGCGCCTGCAGCTTCCTGATCGTCGACGGCGTGCTGCCGTCCAACGAAGGCCGCGGCTACGTGCTGCGCCGGATCATCCGCCGCGCACTGCGTCACGGCTGGATGCTCGGCGTGCGCCAGCCGTTCTTCAGCGCGACGGTCGGCACGCTCGATGAGGTGATGGGCGATGCGTATCCGGAGCTGCGCGAGAAGCGCGAACTGGTCGAGCGTGCGCTCAAGGCAGAAGAAGAACGCTTCGCCGAGACGCTCGACGCCGGCATGCGCATTTTCGACGACATCGCCTCGCGCAGCAGCGGTGCGATTCCGGGCGCGGACGCGTTCCGCCTTTTCGATACCTACGGTTTTCCGCTCGACCTCACCCAGGACATCGCGCGCGAGCGTGGCCTCGAGGTCGACATGGCCGGCTTCGATGCCGCCATGCAGCGCCAGCGCGAGACCGCGCGCGCGGCAGGCAAGTTCACCTCGAGCGCCGGCCTGTCGGCCGATCTCGTTGCGCAGCTGTCGCCGACCGTGTTCGTCGGCGACGACCAGAACGAAGCCGATGGCCTGCAGATTCTTGCGCTGCTCGTCGGCGGGCGTCCGGTCGAGTCCGCATCGGCCGGCGACGAAGTCGTCGTGATCCTCGACCGCACGCCGTTCTACGGCGAGTCGGGCGGCCAGGTCGGTGATACCGGCGTGCTCGAAGCCGACGGTGTGCGTTTCGAAGTCGACGACACGCAGAAGTTCGCAGGCCAGTTCCACGGCCACGTCGGCCGTCTGGTGTCAGGCACGCTGCAGCGCGGTGGTCAGGTGCGCGGCGCGATCGATGCCGCACGCCGCGGCACCATCGTGCTCAACCACAGCGCGACACATCTGCTGCACGGCGCGCTGCGCGATCTGCTGGGCACGCACGTCGCGCAGAAGGGCTCGCTGGTCGCGCCCGAGCGTCTGCGTTTCGACTTCTCGCACTTCCAGCCGGTGACCGCCGACGAACTCGCCGAGATCGAACGTCGCGTCAACGTCGAAGTGCGCGCCAACCATCCGGTGAGCATCGAGCAGATGGACATGCAGTCCGCGCTCGACTCCGGCGCGATGGCGCTGTTCGGCGAGAAGTACGGCGAGCGCGTGCGCGTGGTGACGATGGGCGAATCGGTCGAGCTGTGCGGCGGTACGCACGTCGATCGCACCGGTCGCATCGGTCTGTTCAAGCTCGTGTCCGAAGGCGGTGTGTCATCGGGCGTGCGCCGTGTCGAAGCACTGACCGGCCAGGCCGCACTCGATCACGTGCGCAGCGATGAAGAACGCATGCGTCAGGCGGCCGGTCTGCTCGGCGGCACCGCCGGCGAAGTGGGCGAGCGACTGCGCGCGCTGCTCGATCGTCAGAAGCAGCTGGAGCGCGAACTCGAATCGCTCAAGGCCAAGGCCGCCAGCGGCGCGACCGCGGACCTCGGCGCGTCCGCGATCGATGTCGACGGCATCAAGGTCGTCGCCGCGCGTATCGAAGGCCTCGACGCCAAGGCGCTGCGCGATGCAGTGGATCGTCTCAAGCAGCAGCTCGGCGATGTGGTGGTGCTGCTGGCCGGCACGAGCGACGGCAAGGCCGCACTGGTAGCCGGCGTCGGCGGCGCCGCGACCGGTCGCGTCAAGGCGGGCGAGCTGCTGTCGCATGTCGCGGCGAAGACCGGTGGCAAGGGCGGCGGTCGACCCGACATGGCACAGGGCGGCGGCGAAGATGGTCCGGCGCTGCTCGCGGCGCTCGGCGAAGTCCGCCAGTGGGTGGCGGAACGCCTCGGCTAAGCGGGCGCTAAACGCCCGTCCCCGGTTGTTGACCGGCCGCCCGGCAGGGGACATGCTTCACGGCCTAACGAGGTCTGTAATCGGTTTCCAAGGTCGAGAACGGTCCGAATACAGTCCACGCCGGCGCGTCGAAACGGGCCGGTTCCAGGAGATTGCTATGCTGATTTTGACCCGCCGCGTCGGGGAGACGCTGATGATTGGTGACCAGGTGTCGGTCACCGTATTGGGCGTCAAGGGCAACCAGGTGCGCATCGGTATCACCGCACCCAAGGACGTCGCCGTGCACCGCGAGGAGATCTATCAGCGCATCCATCGCGAAGGCGATGGTGCCGACGCGCAAGAAGATTTGCCGCAGACGCCCTGAGCCGTTATCCTTCGCACCGCGTTCGGCGCTTGCGTCGAACGTGTTGCTTCGGAGAGTTGCCCGAGTGGCTGAAGGGGCTCCCCTGCTAAGGGAGTATGGGGCTTAAAACTCCATCGAGGGTTCGAATCCCTCACTCTCCGCCACTGCTCGAATTCGATCGGATTTCTTCGGAAATCGCAGAGAAAAATTCTGGATAGTGGTTGACGAAGCAAACGTTTTGCTAGAAAATTCCGCTTCTGTTCAAGGCGCCCGTAGCTCAGTTGGATAGAGCACCAGGCTACGAACTTGGGGGTCGGAGGTTCGAATCCTTCCGGGCGCACCAGAACAACGAAGAGGCCAGCGAGCGATCGCTGGCTTTTTTGTTGCGCGCGTGTTTTTCGCAGGGACGTGTGCGTCGGTGTCGATCCACTGCGCATCTCGCGATTGACGGACGCCGCACCGTGCATTGGCCTGCGACCGCGGCGGCGCAATGCATCTTCGAGGGCATGGATCACGTGCCGTACGCGGCGCTCCCGTCGACGAGTGGCGCGCGCGACGAGATGCGCGTGCGTTGCATGCCGGTGCAGAGGCGGGTCGCGATGCGTCGTGGTGAACTTGCATCGCTGACGCCGCCGCATGCGACGCGCGTCAGCTCGCCGGAAGGGAACGTCGGACACCGGGATCGCGGACGCGACGCTGCGACGCGATCGACCCGCTCCAGGCGGGCACCGCTTTACGACAGCCTGGAGGGCGGGTCATCCATGCACGCCGCGCATCCGGGCGCAGCGTAGCGACGCGCTAGAGTCGCGCGTCCACCGCGTCCGCAGGCAGCACAGCCTTGACGTCGAACAGCACCGCGCCCGGTTTGCCGAACGCGCGCATGCCATCCGCGCCCAGATCGCGGAACTGGGTGTGTGCGACCGCGAGGATGATCGCGTCGTAGGCGCCGGTCTCCGGGGTGCCGATCGGCGTGAGCCCGTATTCGTGCTGCGCGTACGCCGCCGCGACCCACGGGTCGTGCACGTCGACGTCAATGCTGTAGCTCTGCAGTTCGCGCACCACGTCGATCACACGCGTGTTGCGCAGGTCCGGACAGTTCTCCTTGAACGCCAGGCCCAGCACCAGCACGCGCGCGCCAGCCGTCTGTATGCTGCGCTGTTGCATCAGCTTCACCACGCGCTGGGCGACGTGCAGGCCCATGCTGTCGTTGATGCGGCGGCCGGCGAGGATCACTTCGGGGTGGTAGCCGATCTCCTGCGCCTTGTGCGTCAGGTAGTACGGATCGACGCCGATGCAGTGGCCGCCGACGAGACCCGGGCGGAACGGCAGGAAGTTCCACTTCGTGCCCGCGGCTTCGAGCACTTCGTGCGTGTCGATGCCGAGGCGGTCGAAGATCAGCGCGAGCTCGTTGACCAGGGCGATGTTGACGTCGCGCTGGGTGTTCTCGATGACCTTGGCCGCTTCTGCCACGCGGATGCTCGACACGCGATGCGTACCGGCTTCGACGATGTCGCGATACAGCGCGTCGACGAAACCGGCTGCCGCGTCGCTGGAACCGGCGGTGACCTTAAGCGTGTTCTCCAGCCGGTGCTGCTTGTCGCCGGGATTGATGCGTTCGGGGCTGTAGCCGACGTGGAAATCGTCGCGATACCGCAGGCCCGACACGGCTTCGAGAATCGGCACGCAGATCTCTTCCGTCGCGCCCGGATAGACGGTCGACTCGAAGATCACCACGCCACCGCGCTGCAGGGCGGCGCCGACCGCGCGACTCGAGGCTTCCAGAGCCGACAGGTCGGGCCGCTTGTAGGCATCGACCGGCGTCGGCACGGTGACGATGTGTACGTTGCAGCTTGCGAGATCGGTCGCGTCGGCGCTGTAGCGCAGACGCGCGGCCGCGCGCAGTTCGTCGGGCGACAGTTCGCGGGTGTGGTCGTCGCCGCGCTGCAGACCGGCCACACGCGTCTGGTCGATGTCGAAGCCCAGCGTCGCGTGGCGGCGGCCGAATGCGACCGCGAGCGGCAGGCCCACGTAGCCGAGGCCGATGACGGCGATGCGGATGTCGTCGCGTGCGGGCAGCGGTGCGGTCATGCAGGAGAGGCTCGTTGGTCGATCGACGCAGTGTAGCGGACGCCTGCGCGCGGCCTCAGGTGCCGGCGAGCCAGGCGGCGATCGTGTCGGGCGTGCGCATCCACGCGAAATGGTCGGCCCTCGCGTCCAGGCGCGCGGCGTCGAACCCCTCGATCGCGACATCCGCGCTGCCGAGCTTGCCGAGCAGGAAACGCAGCGACGACGGTGGGCCGAGCCAGTCGTCGCCGAGCCAGGCTGCACGGACGGGCACATCGACACGCGCCATCGCCGCATCGATGTCGACATCCACGCCGGCTGCCGCATAACGCCCGCGCAATCCGCTGCGCGTCCAGTCAGCGATCACGCCGCGCGCTTCATTGCCGGCGAAGCGCAGCCGGCGCCCCGGCAGCACACCGCGCGTGCGTGCGAGCCACGCCATGAAGCGGTACAGCGGTGGCAACGTGTAGCGCACGCGCGGCGGGAACGCGCGCCAGTAGGGCGCGCCGCTGGCGACCAGCCACAGCGCGTCGGCCGCATCGGGCTGCAGCGCGAGATGGCAACAGGCGAGCTGACCGCCGAGGCTGTGCCCGCCGATGACGCGTGTCGCGCCCGGCACGGCGGAATCCAGCGCCGCTTCGCTGCGCGCGATGTCGGCCAGCAGTTCGCGGTAGCCCCAGTCGTGCGCGCGGCCGGCGCGCAGGCTGCTCGAGCCGATGCCGCGCCATTCGTGCAGGCCGACGGCGATGCCGCGCGCAGCCAGCGCGTCGGCGAACGGCAGGTAGTGCTTCGCCGGCACACCCATTGCCGGCAGCCACAACAGCCGGCGTGTTGGCGCATCGGGCACGCACATGATCAGTTCGAAGCGATGGCCGTCACTGCTGTCGATCGCTTCGACGCGGGCGGCCGCCGTGCTCACGACGCGAGCGGGCCCAGATGACCGAGCACGCTGACCGCACTGCGCCCGGGGCGATACGCGTCACGCATTGCGCGGTGCACGTAGTCGATGCCGGCGCGGCATGCAGTCGCGGCGTCGTCGCCCAACGCGAGGCGTGCGGCGATCGCCGACGACAGCGTGCAGCCGGTGCCGTGGCCGTCGATCTCGAGCCGCGGCGCGCGATGCGCGAATGCCGCGTCTGCATCGGCGTAGCGATCCACGACTTCGTCGCCTTCATCCAGATGGCCGCCTTTGAGCAGCACGCCTCGCGCACCGAGCGCGCGCAGCGCCGCGAGTGCGGCTTCGGCGTCGGGGCCGGCTGCGATGCGGCGGCCGAGCAGCAGTTCGGCTTCCGGCAGATTCGGTGTCAGCACGCGCGCGCGTGGAATCAGGCGCGTGCGCAATGCGCCGAGCGCGTCGTCGTCGAGCAGCTTCGCGCCCGAGGTCGCGATCATCACGGGGTCCAGCACCACCGGCACGTCGGGACACAGCGCCAGCGCGTCGGCAACGGCGTCGACGATCTCCGCGGTCGCGAGCATGCCGATCTTCACCGCACGCACGTCGAAGTCGTCAAAGCAGGCGTCGATCTGCGCGCGCAGGAACGCGACCGGCGGCGCATGCACCGCGGTCACGCCGCGGGTGTGCTGCGCGGTCAATGCGGCGATCGCGGACAGGCCGTGCACGCCGTGCGCGGCGAAGGTCTTGAGGTCGGCCTGGATGCCGGCGCCGCCGCCGGAATCGGAACCGGCGATCGTGAGCACGGAAGGCGGGCGGGGCGCGGACGGATCGGTCATGCGCACATTGTGCAACAGCGCCCGGCGCGGAATGCAGCGTGCACGCATCGACCGGCCGCGTGTGCGGCCGGTCGTGCGCGGGTCAGAGCACTTCGGACGCGAAGTCGGCCAGGCGCGAACGCTCGCCCCGACGCAGCGTCACGTGCGCGCTGTGCGCCCAGTTCTTGAAGCGGTCGACTGCATAGGTCAGGCCCGATGTCGTCTCGGTGAGGTAGGGCGTGTCGATCTGTTCGACGTTGCCCAGACACACGATCTTCGTGCCTGGACCGGCGCGGGTGATCAACGTCTTCATCTGCTTGGGCGTGAGGTTCTGCGCCTCGTCGAGGATCAGATACCGCGACAGGAACGTGCGCCCGCGCATGAAGTTCATCGAGCGGATCTTGATGCGCGACGCCAGCAGATCATTGGTTGCCGCGCGGCCCCAGCTGCCGCCTTCCTGGTTGTGCGTCAGCACTTCGAGGTTGTCCGTCAGCGCGCCCATCCACGGCGTCATCTTTTCCTCCTCGGTGCCGGGCAGGAAGCCGATGTCCTCGCCGACGCTGACCGTCGCGCGGGTCATGATGATCTCGCGGTAGCGCTGCTGGTCCATCGTCTGCGCCAGCCCTGCCGCGAGTGCGAGCAGCGTCTTGCCGGTACCGGCAGTGCCGAGCAGGGTGACGAAATCGACCTCCGGATCCATCAAGGCGTTGAGCGCGAAATTCTGCTCGCGGTTGCGCGCGTTGATGCCCCAGACCGCGTGCTGGCTGTGGCGGAAGTCGTCGACGATCTGCAGCGTCGCGCGGCCGTCTTCCACCTTCGTCACGCGGAACTCGGATTCCTCGTCACCCGGCAGATACAGGAACTGGTTCGCGTACCAGCCGTCCTCTTCCGATACCGAGAGGTCGTAATACGTGCGGCCCTTGTCGGTCCACGAGCGCAGGTCCTTGCCGTGAATCGTCCAGAAATCCGCCGGCAACGCGGTTGCGCCGGTGTAGAGCAGGCTGAAATCGTCGAGCGCGCGATCGTTCTCGTAATCCTCGTTGGGAATGCCGGCGATCGCGGCCTTGATCCGCAGGTTGATGTCCTTGGAGACGAACACGACCGGGTAGTCCGGTTCGGTGCGTACCAGGTCGAGGATCGCGCCGAGGATCCGGTTATCGGGAGCGGCCGCGCCAAACGAGGTCGGGTCTTCGCTGGGCGTCGTGGTCTGGAACCGCAGCTTGCCGACGCTCTGCGCGCCACGCAGTTGCAGGCCCTGCGGACGCAGCAACGGCAGACCTGTCGCGATCTGGTCGCTGCCCGCCGCTTCGATCAGTTCGTTGAGAAAGCGGCTGACCTGCCGCGCATTGCGGCTGGCCTCGGTAGTGCCTTTCTTGCCGTTATCGAGTTCTTCGATCACCTGCATCGGCAGGTAGACATCGTGCTCCTCGAACTTGAACAGCGCCGTGGGATCGTGCATGAGCACGTTGGTGTCGAGAACGTAGACGCGCTTGCCTTTGGTCATCATCGGAGTGTCGGCGTTCCGTGTTGAAAAGGGATGACGGGAGTGGAGCTTTCGTTGCACACGCACGGCCGCGCCGCCGTGACCCGCGATGCGGGACGGCGAGTGGCACGTTCGGAAGTGGCCGTCACTGCGACTGCGCAGCCTGCAGTGCGTCGAGTACGGCCTGCGCATGGCCCGGCACGCGGAGCTTGCGCCACTGCGCCGCGATGCGGCCGTCGGGATCGATCAGGAACGTGCTGCGCTCGATGCCCAGCACGGTCCGGCCATACATGTTCTTCTCGCGGATCACGTCGAACGCGCGGCACAGCGCTTCGTCCGCATCGCTGATTAGCGGAAACGCGAAACCCTGTTTGGCGCAGAAGTTGTCGTGCGATTTCACCGAGTCGCGCGAGACGCCCAGCACGTCGGCGTCGAGCGCCTGGAACTGCGGCAGCAGCGCGCTGAAATCCAGGCCCTCGGTCGTGCAACCGGGCGTGGAATCCTTCGGGTAGAAGTAGAGGACGAGCCAGCGTCCGGCGTGGTCGGCCAGTGTGGCCTTCGCGCCGCCCGACAGCGCCAGTGGCAGCTGCAGGGTGGCCTTTGCGAGCTTCTTGCGTGTTCCGCTCATCGTTCGAACGGGCGTTCCATTGCGACGGTCGTGATCACAATGCGCGCGTGTTCCTGCTTTCGCAAGCGTCCGCGCGCATTGGATCAGAACTTCATCGGATCCATGATCGCGTCGAGGTTCAGGTGGTCGCAGAACTCGAGGAAATCGTCGCGCAGCGCGGCGATGTGCATGTTCGCCGGGATGCCGATCGTGATCTGCGCCGAGAACATGTCGGCGCCGGTCTGCATCGCGCGATAGCGCGAGGAGTGCAGGCTTTCGATCGTGATGCCCTGGCGATCGAAGAAGTCGGCCAACTGGAACAGGATGCCGGCCTTGTCGGCGGCGACCACTTCCACCACGTAGGGCAGCAGGTTCGACTGGATCGGCTTCGGGCCCGTGCGATACCACACCAGCTTCAGGTCTTCCTCGCGCTCCAGGCGCGTGAGCATGGCCTCAAGCTTGGCGACCGCATCCCACGGACCGTTCGCCAGTGCCGTGACCGAAACGTCCCGGCCCACGGTCGACAGGCGCGTATCGACCATGTTGCAACCGCTGTCGGCAATGCGACGCGACACCGACAGCAGCGGCGACGCCGGATGCGTGGTGTACGCGTTGATCAGCAGGTAATTCTCGTTCGGCGAGGGCCGGGCAGCGGTATCGGATTCGGTCAAGGGGGCGTCCGCGGCGGAAAATCTGTTCGACTGCGAGGGTCGATGGCGACTGGAGGGTGAACGGCGGTCCGGTCAGGGCCGGATGCGGCGGCCAGCATACTTGCCCGCGCTTCGTGGCCGCAAGTAACATCGGCCAGCATTTTCCGGGCCAAACTGCGTGTTTCCCGGCCTCCACGTTTCTCTGCGACCGCGTTGCGGCCGCCCATCGGACTCCCATCTTGCGACTTTCAGGCAGCATCACCGCACTCGCCACCCCCTTCGACGCCACCGGAGCACTGGACCGCGCGGCGTGGAAACGGCTGGTCGAGTGGCAGCTGGCGGCCGGCACGCAAGGACTCGTGGTGGCCGGTTCGACCGGCGAAGCGGCGACGCTGGAAGACGATGAATACGACTGGCTCGTCCGCAGCGCGGTCGAACTGGCTGCCGGCCGCGTGCCCGTGCTCGCCGGCACCGGCCTGTCGGCGACGTCGAAGACGATCGCCGCGACGCAGCGGCTCGCGCAGCTCGGCGCGGATATCGCGCTGGTGGTCGTTCCGGCGTATGTGCGGCCGACCCAGGCCGGCCTGCTCGCGCATTACCGCGCGGTCGCCGATGCCGGCGGCCTGCCGGTGCTGCTCTACAACGTGCCCGGTCGCACCGGCACCGACATGCTGCCGGAGACGGTTGCCGAACTGGCGCGGCACCCGCGCATCGTCGGCATCAAGGAAGCGCACAGCGGTGTCGAGCGCATGCAGGCGTTGCTCGCGCTGCAGAGCGAGGATTTCGCGGTGCTCAGTGGTGACGATCCGACCGCCGCGCGCGCGATGCTCGCCGGCGCCGATGGCGTGATCTCGGTCGTGTCGAATCTCGTGCCCGGCGCGTTCCGCAAGCTGTGCGATCTGGCCCGCAACGGCCAGGCCGACGCCGCCCACGACTGGGACGCGCGTCTGCAGCCGCTGCACACGTTCTGCGGCATCGAACCCAACCCCATTCCCGTCAAGGCGGTGCTGAGCAGGCAGGGCCTCGGCCATGGCCTGCGTCTGCCTTTGACGACACTGGCCCAGGCGCATGATGCGCAGGCCGACGATGCGACGCGACTCGCGGCGGACCTCGAAACGTCCTGCCGTGCCCGCGCCGCCTGATTTCCCAGGAGATTCCACGATGCGTCCACCCCGTTCCTCCATGCGCTATCTCGCCATTGCCGTCGTCGCGGTCGCAGTCGTGGGCACCAGCGGCTGCCGCTGGTTCAAGAAGGACAACGCGCTGTACGCGCAGAGCCCGGAAACCCGTCCGCTCGAAGTCCCGCCGGATCTCGACCGTCCGCGTACCGACGGTGCGATGGCACTGCCGGAAGCCACCACGTCGGTGACCCGCTCGGGCACGGCAGCAGCGCCGGCCGATTCGAACGTGTCCTTCAGCGCCACCGGTGCGCGCGATGCGGTGTTCGCGCAGGTCGGCGAAGCGCTGGCCGCGACCGACGGCGTGACCGTCAACAGCCGCTCGCAGGTGCTGGGCACCTATGACGTGTCCTACGCGGGCAGCCAGTTTCTGGTTCGCGTGGCATCGCAGCAGGGTGGCGCCGTGGTGTCGGCCGTCGATCCGCGTGGCGTGGCCGCGACCGGCGATGCGCCGACGCGTCTGATCGCGGCGCTGCAGGCGGCGCTGGCACAGTAAAGACGGGCAGGCGGCGTCCGCGGTTTGGACGTCGTTGATCCCGGATACGGAAACGGGCGCCTCGGCGCCCGTTTTTCGTAGTGCAATCGCGGTGCGCGGATCAGCGCTCCAGCAGCGGCAGCTTGTCCGGCTTGCCTTCCCAGTCCTTGGCGTCGGCCAGCGCGTCTTTCCGCGTGGTGATGACCGGCCACGCTTTGGCCAGATCGGCATTGAGCGCGACGAACGCTTCCTGGCCCGCCGGCACGTCGTCCTCGGGATAGATCGCGTTGATCGGGCATTCCGGCTCGCACAGCGTGCAGTCGATGCACTCGTCGGGATCGATGACGAGGAAGTTCGGCCCTTCGTGGAAACAGTCCACCGGGCAGACCTCGACGCAGTCGGTGTACTTGCACTTGATGCAGTTTTCGGTGACGACGAAAGGCATGGAATTCGGATCGGGCGGGGCGACGACGGGCTGCAGTTTAAGGCAGCGCCCGCGGCGCCGGTGCGAAGTGTTCGCATTTGCGGAAGAGATGGTGTGTCGCGCATCGCCCGCGCGACGGATGGCGGCCAGATGTCCCGTCTTGTGGCGCGCGCCGAAGTCGTAGCTTCGGATCACCGGCAGTCGCCGTTGGTCCTCGATCGTGTTGTACGGCAGAGGCTTGTGTCGGGGGCGCGGTCGCCGGGTGGTCTGCGGAGGGTTGGTCGAGAGCGGCCAGACCGAGCGGCGCGCGCGGGTCGACGAAAGGCGACATGGGCGAGGCGCTGCTGCTCGTCAGCCAACCGCTAGTGCTGGGCCGGCTTTCGGAGCCACAAATGCAGACAGCCCACACCTTGCGGCATGGGCTGTCGACTTTGATATGGTGCTCCCTACGGGATTCGAACCCGTGTTTTAGCCTTGAGAGGGCCACGTCCTGGGCCTCTAGACGAAGGGAGCTGGGCGCCGCGAGCGGCTCCGGTTGGACGACCGGTCTGCAAACGCGTCTAAGACGTGTGCAGCTTGCTAGTATATCAGGCTTGCTGGCGCCGCAACGGCCGCCTGAGAATTTTTTCAGACTTGATGCATACCGATTCCGCTCCGATTCAAAGCGCCATCTCCGCCGAGCTGCGGACGATTCCGCGCGACCAGCACACCATCTCGCGGCGGCAGATTAGCCAGAACGCGCTGCGCGTGCTGTACCGCCTGCACGAGGCCGGTCACGAGGCCTATCTGGTCGGCGGGGCGGTGCGCGATGTGCTGGTTGGCCTGACGCCGAAGGACTTCGACATCGCGACAGACGCGACGCCCGAGCAGGTCAAGGGGCTGTTCCGCAACTGCCGGTTGATCGGCCGCCGGTTCCGTCTGGCGCATGTCGTGTTCGGCCGCGAGATCATCGAGGTGGCCACGTTTCGCGCCAACGTCGACGACGGCAGCGGCGACCGCGAGGTCCACGACGGCGGCCGCCTGCTGCGCGACAACGTCTACGGCACCATCGAAGATGACGCGGTGCGCCGCGACTTCACCGCCAACGCCCTGTATTACGCGATCGCCGATTTCTCGGTGCGCGATTACACCGGCGGCTTCGAGGACGTGCAGAACCGGGTCATGCGCCTGATCGGTGATCCCGACACGCGCTACCGCGAAGATCCGGTGCGTATGTTGCGCGCGGTGCGTCTGGCCGCGAAGCTCGACTTCACGATCGAACCCGGTACCGCCGAGCCCATTCCGCGTCTGGCTTCGCTGCTGGCCGAAGCCGCGCCGGCGCGGCTGTTCGAGGAATGTCTGAAGCTGTTCCTGTCCGGACATGCGGTCGCCAGCTTCGAAGGACTCGAGCGCCACGGCCTGCTGTCGGCGCTGTTCCCCGAATCTGCCGCTGCACTGGCCAGCAACCGCAGTGGCGCGTTGCGCGCGATGGTGCTATCGGGCCTGGCGTCGACCGATGCACGCATCGCTGCAGGCGATCCCGTGTCGCCGGCATTCCTGTTCGCCACCCTGATGTGGCCGGCGTTCTGCCGCGCCTGGATGAAGCTGCAGGCCGACGGCGTGCAGCCGGTCGAGGCCCAGCGCCGCGCCGCCGATCGCGTCACGTTGCATCAGGTGACGACGGTCGCGTTGCCGCGCCGCTTCTCGCTGCCGATGCAAGAAATTTGGCTGCTGCAGGCGCGCTTCCCGCTGCGCCAGCGCAAGCGGGTTACGCGCACGCTCTCGCATCCGCGGTTCCGTGCCGCGTTCGATTTCCTCGTGCTGCGCCAGACCGCGTCCGATGCGCATGCCGCCGATGTCGCGTTCTGGGAAGAAGCGCAGAACGATCCGGATCATGCGATCGCGCTGTATCCGGGCGAGGATGAGGTGGATGGCGACGAAGACGCGCCGCGTCGTCGTCGGCGTCGTCGGCGCACACCGGCCGCCGCTGGATGACGCCGCGCGCGCCGCGTGGCGTGCAGGCAGACGTCCGCGCGTGAGCGTGCGCGCGTGGATCGGGCTCGGTGGCAATCTGGGAGACGTGCCGCAGGTCCTGCGTGACGCCGCCGCGGCGCTGTCGTCGCTTCCGGATATCAAAGACCTCCGGCTGTCGTCGCTGTATCGCACGCCGGCCTGGGGCCGCACTGACCAGCCCGATTTCGTCAACGCGGTCGCGGTACTCGATACCAACCGCGCGCCGATGGATCTGCTCGACGCGCTGCTCGATATCGAGCGCCTGTTCGGCCGGACCCGCAGTGACGAGGCCGGTGACCAGTGGGGCCCGCGCACGCTGGACCTGGACCTGCTGCTCTACGGCGATGCAGTGATCACGCTGCCGGGACTGACCGTTCCGCATCCGCGCCTGCACCAGCGCGCATTCGCGCTCGTGCCGCTGCTGGAACTCGACGCCGGCATCGTGATTCCACGCGTCGGCGCGGCGGCTGATGCGCTCGTGCACGTGGATCGCGCCGGTATCGAGGCGTTGCCTTGATCTCGCGTCGGGTTGTCGCTCGCTGATCCCAGGCGCTGCACTGTTCTATGGGGCGATCCCGGCGCACACGACCGGCATTTCGGCATTGGTGCGACACTAATGCGATGAACACTTCATCTTCCGCGCCGGTCACCGTGCCCGCGCTGTTCGAGGCCCGCGCCGCCGGTCGCCGTCTCGCGATGCTCACCGCTTACGACGCCGGCTTCGCCCGCACCTTCGATGCCGCAGGCGTTGACCTGTTGCTGATCGGCGATTCGCTGGGCATGGTGGTCCAAGGGCATGGTTCGACGCTGCCCGTGACCGTCGACGACGTCGCGTACCACACGGCCTGCGTGGCCCGCGCCGTGCAGCGTGCACTGGTCATCGCCGACCTACCGTTCCAGGCCGATGCCACGCCCGAGCGCGCGCTCGATGCATCGACGCGGCTGCTGCAGGCTGGCGCCGGCATGGTCAAGCTGGAAGGTGCGACGCCGAACAAGTGCGAGGTCGTGCGCTTCCTCGTCGAGCGCGAGATTCCGGTCTGTGCGCATCTTGGGCTCACCCCGCAATCGGTGCTGCGTTTCGGCGGCTTCAAGATCCAGGGACGTGGCGATGCCGCGGCGCAGGCGCTTCGCGACGATGCGCGCGCGATCGCGGAAGCCGGCGCGACGCTGATCGTGCTCGAAGGCGTGCCGGCGTCGCTCGCTGCCGAAATCACCGCCGCCTCGCCAGTGCCCACGATCGGCATCGGCGCAGGCCCGGATTGCGACGGTCAGGTGCTGGTGCTGCACGACATGCTGGGTCTGGACAGTGGCCATCGCCGGCCCAAGTTCGTGCGCGATTTCCTCGTCGAAGGCGGCTCTGTTGCTGGCGCCGCGCGCGCCTACATCGACGCGGTGCGAGACGGGAGCTTCCCGGGGCCGGAACACTCCTACAAGTAAGCGGAGCGTCGTGTCCGCCCGGGCGACGACAGGCCGATATGCGCGCGCTGACGCCCTGCGTCGCCGATCTGCGAAAATCGACGCCTCCCCATTGCCGGACCCGCCGTGATCGACACCGTCCATGACCTCGCTGCGCTGCGCGCGCGGATCGCCGACTGGAAGCGCGCGGGCCTGCGCGTCGGCCTCGTGCCGACGATGGGCAATCTGCACGCGGGTCATTTTTCGCTGGTGGAGACGCTGCGCTCGCGCGTGGATCGCGTGGTCGCCAGCGTGTTCGTCAATCCAACCCAGTTCGGCCCGAACGAGGACTTCGCCCGCTATCCGCGCACGCCGGACCAGGACGCGCATGGCCTCGCCGCCGCGGGTTGCGATCTACTGTGGCTACCATCGGTCGAGGTGATGTATCCGCTGGGCCTGCACAACACGGTGACCGTGCGCGTGCCGGGCGTGACCGAAGTGCTCGACGGTGCGCATCGACCGGGCCATTTCGACGGCGTGGCGACCGTGGTCGCGCGTCTGTTCAACCAGGTGCAGCCGGACGTCGCCGCGTTCGGGCGCAAGGACTACCAGCAGCTGGCGGTGATCGCGCATCTGGTCGCCGATCTCGCATTTCCGGTGGAACTGCTACCGGTCGCGATCGCCCGGGAGGCCGACGGCCTGGCGATGAGTTCGCGCAACCAGTATCTCGATGCCGACGCCCGCGCCCGTGCGCCGACGATGCAGGTGGCGCTGCGTGCGCTTGCGGACGCGATGCGGGGCGGCGTGCCCGCAGCGGACGCGGCGGACAATGCCGCGGCGGCGCTGCGCGAGGCCGGCTTTGTGGTCGATTACGTCGAAGTGCGTGCGCCAGACCTCTCGCTCTATGTCCACGGCCAACAGACTGCCGTCGCACTGGCAGCGGCGCGCCTCGGCGCCACACGCCTGATCGACAACCTCGAATTCAGCATCGACGGCACGCCGACGGCCCGCTGAATCTCCCGTCGCCGCGGCACGCGGTGATGTTGCGATGCCGCAGATGGTCCCTATACTTCGCGGTTCCTGCGGGCTTCCCGCGTTGTCCGATGCCGTGATCCGGCCGCATCCGTCATGCAACTCACCCTGCTGAAAGCCAAGATCCATCGCGCCTCCGTCACCCACGCCGAGCTGCATTACGAAGGCTCGTGTGCGATCGACGGCCGCCTGCTCGACCTGTCGGGCATCCGCGAGTACGAGCGCATCGAGATCTATAACATCAACAACGGCGAGCGCTTCGCGACCTACGCGATCCGCGCCGATGTCGGCAGCGGCATCATCTCGGTCAACGGCGCCGCCGCGCACAAGGCCGGCGTGGGCGATCTGGTGATCATCTGCGCCTACGGCGCGCTGGACGAAGCCGAAGTGGCGAAGTTCAAGCCCAAGCTGGTGTACGTGGACCGCGACAACCGCATGACCCACACCAACGATTCGATTCCCGCACAGGCCGCCTGATGACGACAGCGGCGCGGCGGATCGAAGACACGCTGGCGCCGCACGCGCGTCGCCTCGATTCGGCGCGCATCGCCGACCTCGTCGAAGCCGATGCGGCGCGCCCGCACCACTTTGCGCTGCGCTTCGGTGGGCTCTACGCCAGCTTCGCGCGCCAGCGGCTCGACCGCGATGCGCGCGACGCGTTGGTCGCACTCGGTGAAGCCGCAGAGTTGCCGCAGGCGTTCCGTGCGCTGTTCGACGGCGCCACTGTCAACACATCGGAGCACCGCTCAGCGCTGCACGTCGCCCTGCGGTCCGCGCTGTCCGACACGGCGATCGCGCGTGACGCGCATGCGCAGGCTGCCGAAGCGCGCGTGCGCATGGCCGAACTGGTCGCGCAGCTCGAAGCGTCCGATGTCACCGACATCGTCAATGTCGGCATCGGCGGTTCGGATCTCGGTCCGCGCCTGGTGGTAGACGCGCTGAAAGATTTCGGCACCGGTCGCTTCCGCGTGCATTTCCTGACCAACGTCGACGGCAGCGATGCGCAGCATCGTCTGGCGAAGCTCGATCCCGCGAAGACCGCCGCGATCCTCGTGTCCAAGACCTTCGGCACGCAGGAAACCCTGCTCAACGGCGCGGTTGTGCGTGACTGGCTCGGCGGCAGCGAACGCCTGTACGCGGTCAGCGCCAACGTGCCGCGCGCCGAGGCCTTCGGTGTCGCGCCCGAGCGCGTGCTGCCGATGTGGGACTGGGTCGGGGGTCGCTACTCGCTGTGGTCAGCGGTCGGTTTCTCGATCGCACTCGCGGTCGGCATGGACGGATTCCAGGCGCTGCTCGCCGGCGCCGCCGACATGGACGCGCACGCGCTGCAGGCGCCGATCGGCGAGAACCTGCCGCTGTTGCACGCGCTGACCGGCGTGTGGAACCGCAACGCGCTCGGCCTCGCCACCCATGCCGTGCTGCCTTACGACGAGCGCCTCGCGCTCCTGCCGGCGTATCTGCAGCAGCTGGTGATGGAGAGCCTCGGCAAGTCGGTCACGCCTGATGGCGAGGCCGTCGGCATCGATACTGTGCCGGTGCTGTGGGGCGGGCCGGGGACCAATTCGCAGCACAGTTTTTTCCAGGCGCTGCACCAGGGCACGCAGACCGTGCCGGCCGATTTCATCGGCGTGGTGAATCCTGCGCATCCGCATGCCGACAACCACGCCGCGCTGCTGTCGAACCTGCTCGCGCAGACCGAAGCGCTGGCCAACGGCTATTCGGCCGACGATCCGCAGAAGTCGTATCCGGGCAATCGCCCCTCGACGCTGTTCCTGCTCGACCGTCTCGATCCGCGCAGCCTCGGCGCGCTGATCGCGCTCTACGAGCACAGCGTCTATGCGCAGTCGGTGCTGTGGGGCATCAACGCCTTCGACCAGTGGGGCGTCGAGCTCGGCAAGCGTATTGCCGGCGAACTGATGCCGGCGGTGCAGGGCGATGACGTGGCGGTGGCCGATCCGGTCACGCGCGCGCTGCTGGACGAGATCCGCGCGCGTCGCGCGCGCTGATCGATCGCTGCTCGCGCGGGCGCGTCCCGCGCCTGCGGATTCAATCCACGCCGTGGCGCGCCAGCGCCCAGTCCACGTGCTCTTCGATCAGAAGATCGCCGGAGTTCCGGCGCGTGCGCAGCGCGGCGACGGTCTCCGGCGTCGTCGGCGCATTGCCCAGCGCGACTGCGAGATTGCGCAGCCAGCGGCGATGTCCGCTGCGGCGGATCGGCGAGCCTTCCGTGCGCTGCAGGAATTCATCCTCGTCCCAGGCGAACAGCTCGGCCAGGCTCGCGGTGTCGAGATTGTTGCGCGCGCGAAAGTCGGGTTCATCGGTGCGCTTGGCGAACTTGTTCCAAGGGCAGACCAGCTGGCAGTCGTCGCAGCCGAAGATGCGGTTGCCGATCAACGGGCGCAGCGAGACGTCGATCGCGCCTTCATGTTCGATCGTCAGATAGGCGATGCAGCGCCGCGCATCGAGCCGGTGCGGCGCGATGATCGCGCGCGTCGGACACACGTCGATGCAGCGCACGCAGGTGCCGCAATGCGCGGTCGCCGGTGGGTCCACCGGCAGCGGCACGTCGACGTAGATTTCGCCGAGAAAGAACCAGGAGCCGCCATTCTTGTCGATCAGGCAGGTGTGCTTGCCGATCCAGCCCAGCCCAGCGTTGCGTGCGAGTGCGCGCTCGAGCACCGGCGCCGAATCGACGAATACGCGATGGCCGAACGGACCGATTTCCTCGGCGATGCGATGCGCGAACTTCTGCAGCCGGTTGCGCATCAGCTTGTGATAATCGCGGCCCAGCGCATAGCGCGCCACGTAGGCGCGGCTGCCATCTGCGAGCGTGTCCCAGGCGCTGTCATCGTCGTTGCGGCCATAGTCGAGACCGACCGACAACACGCGCACGGTGCCGGGTAGCAGTTCGTCCGGGCGGGCGCGCATGTCGCCGTGACGCGCCATCCAGTCCATGGTGCCGTACAGCCCCTGGGCGAGCCAGTCGCGCAGATGCGCTTCGTCCTCGCGCAGATCGATGCCGGCGATGCCGCAGCGCTGGAAGCCCATCTCGCCCGCGATCGCCTTGATGCGCGCGGCGAGCGCGTCGGGCGATGCGGAGGATGGAGCGGCGGTGGCGGCGGACGGCATCACGATGCGCGAAGTATAGAATCCGCGCGATGAGTGCTTCCTGTGCCACGCCTGCGCCCGGCGCTTCGCTGCCGGGCACCCCGCTGTACGACGCGGCCGCGCTACGCGCGATCGAGGTCGCGGCGCTCGCGCACGAAAGCGACGCCACCACGCTGATGCAGTGGGCCGGCCAGGCCGGCTGGCGCACGCTGCTGGCGCACTGGCCGCAGGCGCGGCGCATCGTCGTGGTCTGCGGGCCGGGCAACAACGGCGGCGACGGCTATGTGCTCGCGACGCAGGCGCTGGCCTCGGGGCGCGACGCGGTCGTCGTCCGGCTCGCATTGCATGCACCGCGGACCGATGCAGCGCAGGCGATGTGCGCCGCGTTCGAGGCCGCAGGCGGCCGGATCCTTGCGTTCGATGGCGCGTTGCCGGCTGCCGACATCGTCGTCGATGCGGTGTTCGGTATCGGCCTGTCGCGTGCGCCCGACGACGCGACCGCTGCATTGATTGATGCGATCAACGCCGCCGGTGTGCCGGTGCTCGCATTGGATACGCCCAGCGGCCTGTCCGGCGATCGCGGCAGCGCGGATGGCGTTGCCGTGCGCGCGACGCGCACGCTGCAGTTCCTCGCGCCGCAGATCGGGCTGCAGACCGGCGATGGCCCGGATCATGCCGGCGCACTGTCGCTGGACACGCTCGGTGTCGACGAGTACTGGTTCGCGGATGCGCAGGCACAGGCGCGCCGGATCGACGCACACGATCTCGCGCACTGGCTGCGGCCGCGTCCGCGCAATGCGCACAAGGGCCGCCACGGCCGCGTGCTGTGCATCGGCGGCGATCACGGCACCGGCGGCGCGGTGCTGCTCGCGGCCGGCGCGGCATTGCGCGCAGGCGCGGGACTGGTTGAAGTCGCGACCCAGGGTGTACACGTCGCGCCACTGCTCGCGCGCTGGCCCGAGGCCATGGTCCGGCGTACCGACAACGTGTCCGCGCTGGCCGGCGCTCTCGATGCCGCCGATGTCATCGCGCTCGGTCCGGGCCTCGGCCAGGGTAGCTGGGGTCACGCACTGTTCGACGAAACGCTCGATGCGGCCAGCGCTGCCAGAACACCGCTGGTGCTCGATGCCGACGCGCTCAACCTGCTCGCCGCGCGTCCGCGCGCGTTGCCGGCAAGCGCGATACTCACTCCGCATCCGGGCGAAGCCGCGCGATTGCTCGATCTCGATACCGCCGCAATCCAGCGCGATCGTCCGGCCGCGGTGCGCGCACTCGCCGCGCGCTGGAACGCCGTCGTCGTACTCAAGGGCGCCGGTACGCTGGTCTGCGCGCCCGGCGGACTGCCGTGGCTCATCGCAGCCGGCAATCCGGGCATGGCCACCGGCGGCATGGGCGATGTGCTGACCGGCGTGACCGCCGCCATGCGCGCGCAGGGACTCGAGGTCGAACACGCGGCCGCCTGCGGCGCCTTGTTGCACGCCGTAGCCGGCGATACCGCCGCAAGCACCTTCGGCGAACGCGGCCTGTTGCCGGGCGACCTCATCGACGTGCTGCGCGTCTGCGCGAATCCGGAGCCGAACGCATGATCCGCCGCCATCTTCCCGACGACGCGGCGACCCGCCTGCTCGCCGAACTTCTCGCCGCGCATCAGCCGCGCGGCGCCGTTGTGTACCTGCAGGGCGACCTCGGCGCCGGCAAGTCCACGCTGGCCCGCGCCTGGCTGCGCGCGCTCGGCGTGACCGGCACCGTGCGCAGCCCCACCTACACCCTCGTCGAACGCTATCCGGTCGATGGCGGCGAAGCGCTGCATCTGGATCTGTACCGGATCGGCGATGCCGGCGAACTCGATTTCCTCGGGCTCGACGACATCGACGCCGCGCTGTGGCTCATCGAATGGCCTGAGCGCGGCGCCGCGGCGCTGGCGCCTGCCGATCTGGAGATCCACCTGGCCATCGACGGCGCGGGCCGTTCGGTCGAACTCGTGCCCGACGGGCAGGGCAGTAACGCTTGGTTGGCCGCACTTCTCGATGATCCCCGTTTGTCGACGCTTCCTGAACCGAAACCATAGGAAGGATCTGCAGGCCACGGATTTGAAAGGGAAAACGGCTTGCAATGTTCCAGGGGCGGTGATTGACTAGCCGCCATGCGCATCCGGGGAATCAATCTGTCTCAGCTCGCGTTGGCGGTCGCCCTGATCGCCGCGCTGTGCTGGAACATCGCTTACGGCGCCGAGCTGCGGGGGGTCGACGTGCGCGCCGGTGCCACCGGCACCCGCGCCGAGCTCAAACTCGATGCCCGCGCCGAGTACTCGGTGATCTCCCTCGCCAATCCTGACCGCCTGGTTGTCGACCTGCCTGGCACTCGCCTACGAACGACGGCGATGCCGGCGGGCGCGGGCACCATCAAATCCGTGCGTAGTGGACAGCCCGTTGCCGGGACCACGCGCATCGTGTTCGACCTGGCCTCGTCGGTAAAATCGATGCCGCCGCGGATCGAGGACGGCGCGGATGGTACGAGGCTTGTCATCGAGTGGCCCGGGGACGGCGTGGCCGATCCGATCGCCCGCATCGCCGCGGCGAGTGCATCGACACCGACGACCGGCGCCGCGCCAGCCACGTCACCTGCGGCCGATCCGTCGCTGGCATCGAACGATGCAACCTCGCGCCTGATTTCGAGCATGGGTCCGCAGCAGGGGCCTGCCGCATCTGCGCCTGCGCCTGTTGCGGCCACCGCGCAGGTCGTCGAGACACCGCTGCCGCCCGCACCGATTCCCACACCGCCGTCCGCGACCCCGCGCGAAATCGCGCCTGCGCCTCAGGTGCCGATGCCTGCTGCGGTGGGTCCCGGGATGCGTCCGCTGGTGGTCGCGATCGATGCCGGACACGGCGGCCGCGACCCCGGTGCGATCGGGCCGGCTGGCACGCACGAGAAAAACGTCGTGCTGGCGATCGCGCGCGAACTCGCGCGCCAGATCAATGCCACGCCCGGCATGCGCGCGCATCTGGTACGCGAGAACGACAGCTACATCGAACTCCCGCAGCGTGCAGCGCGCGCCCGCCGGGCCAAAGCCGACATGTTCGTGTCGATCCATGCCGACGCCGCACATAACCGCGCGGCGTACGGCTCGTCGGTCTATACCCTGTCCACGCGCGGCGCCTCGTCGCAGCAGGCGCGTTGGCTGGCCGACCGCGAGAACAGCGCCGATCTGGTCGGCGGCGTGTCGCTGTCGCAGGACACCCTGTCGAACGTGCTGCTGGAAATGGCCCAGAGCGGTCACATGCGCGCCTCGCAGGACGCCGCGACGCACGTGCTGTCGGGCCTGCGCAACGTCGGCAAGACGCACAAGGCGAACGTCGAGTACGCGAACTTCTCGGTGCTGCGCAACGCCGACATGCCGGCAATGCTGGTCGAGACCGGCTTCATCTCCAATGCCGAGGAAGAGCAGCGCCTGCTCGATCCCGCGCATCAGCGTCGCCTCGCCAGCGCCGTGCTCAACGGTATCAATACCTATTTCGTCGCCCAGCCGCCGCCGGGCACGCTCTACGCCGCACGTGCAGCCGCGGCCGATGCAGGCACCGCCGCCGGCGGCAGTCCCTGAGATCCCGGGCGCAGCGCCCGAGCCGGTATCATCCACGTTGATTCCTGCCGCGACGCGCCTGCGTCGCCGATGCCCACGTGCCGATCCGCCAGCTCCCCGACATCCTCGTCAACCAGATCGCTGCCGGCGAAGTGGTGGAACGCCCTGCGTCCGTGGTCAAGGAACTCGTCGAGAACGCACTCGATGCCGGCGCGCAGCGCGTCGACATCGATCTCGAAGAAGGCGGCGTCCGTCTGATCCGCATCCGCGACGACGGTGGCGGTATTCCGCCCGAGGAACTGCCGCTGGCCGTGCAGCGACACGCGACCAGCAAGATCGGTTCGCTCGATGATCTGGAAGCCGTCGCCACGCTCGGCTTTCGCGGCGAGGCGCTGCCGTCGATCGCGTCGGTGAGCCGCTTCTCGCTGATCTCGCGCCGCGAAGACGAAACCCACGGCTCCGCGCTGGAAGTCGAGGGCGGCCGTGTCGGCGACGTCACACCGCGATCGCATCCGCGCGGCACGACGGTCGAAGTGCGCGATCTGTTCTACAACGTGCCCGCGCGCCGCAAGTTCCTGCGTGCCGAACGCACGGAGCTCGGCCACATCGAGGAATGGCTGCGTGCGCTGGCTTTGGTGCGGCCCGATGTCGAACTGCGCATCAGCCACAACGGCAAGGCGTCGCGTCGGTACAAGGGCGACGAGGATCTGTTCTCTGGCGCGCGCCTGGTCGAAACCGTCGGCCGGGAGTTCGCCGACAACGCATTGCGCATCGATCACAGCGCCGCAGGTCTGCGCCTGCACGGCTGGATCGCCAAGCCGGCGTACTCGCGCGCGAGTGCGGATCAGCAGTACCTCTACGTCAACGGCCGCGCAATCCGCGATCGCAGCGTGGCGCACGCGGTGAAGCAGGCATTCGCGGACGTGATGTACCACGGTCGTCAGCCGGCCTATGTGCTGTTTCTCGAACTCGATCCGACGCGCGTCGACGTCAACGTGCATCCCGCGAAGCACGAAGTGCGCTTCCGCGATGCGCGACTGATCCACGACTTCGTCTATCGCACGCTGCACGAGGCCTTGGCCGACACGCGCGCAGGCCAGATGAATCACGCGCCTGCGGATGCGGCGATGACGGCATTTGCCGCCATGCCCGCATCCGGCACTGCGTCGATGCCCGATTGGTCGCGGCCGATGCCGCAACCGAATCTCGCGTTGCGCGTCGACGAAACGCGCGCGGCCTACGCCGGGCTGTATGGACCGACGCCTGCGCAGATCGCATCGGGTGCCGACACCTGGACGCCGTCGCCGATGGCCCCCGATGCCGCGGTCGACGACGCCGGCACACTGGTCCCGCCGCTCGGCTACGCGGTGGCGCAGCTGCATGGCATCTACATCCTGAGCCAGGCCGCTGACGGCATGATCGTCGTCGACATGCACGCCGCGCACGAACGCATCGGCTACGAAAAGCTCAAGACCGCGCACGACGGCGAAGGCGTGCGCACGCAACCGCTGCTGGTACCGCAGACGGTCGCGGTGTCGGAGCGCGAGGCCGATGTCGCCGAAGCCGAAGCGGCGACGCTCGCCGACCTCGGCTTCGAGGTGTCGCGTGCCGGCATCCAGTCGCTGTTGCTGCGCGGCGTGCCGGCTTTGCTCGCACAGAGCGACACCGAAGCCCTGCTGCGCGACGTGCTGGCCGATCTGCGCGAGCACGGCGAGAGCCTGCGCGTGCGCTCGGCACGCGACGAACTGTTGTCGACGATGGCCTGCCACGGCGCGGTGCGCGCCAACCGTCGACTGACGGTCCCCGAGATGAATGCCCTGCTGCGGCAGATGGAAGCCACCGAACGCTCCGGGCAATGCAATCATGGCCGTCCGACGTGGGCGCATTTTCCGATCGCCGAGATCGACCGCTGGTTCCTGCGAGGACGCTGACATGCTGCGATGGCGCCATTGCTGCACGATCTTGCTGGCGGCGTTGCTCGCCGCCTGTGGCGAAACCACCGAGAGTGAGGATCCTGCGGCACGTGCAGACGCGGCGCGACTCGACGTGATGTTCTCGGCGCAGACCCGCGTCTGGCAGGACACGCGCCGCGCGGAACTGGTCGCGCCCGATGGCTGGTTGAGCCTGATCGGCCTGCATCGCATCGAACTGAAATCGCATTTCATCGGCAGCGGTGAAACGGCCGGCATTCGCCTGTCGATAGGCCCGGACAAGCTCGGCCTGCTGCAATCCGACAACGGCGCGTATGCGTTCACGCCCGAGCGCGGCGTCGCGGTGATGCTCGACGGCGCGCCGGTGCGTGGCCGCGTGTCGCTGCAGACCGACGCCGATGCAGCGCCGAGCGTGCTCGGATTCGACGATGGCAAGGGTGCGCTGACGATCATCGAACGTGGCGGCTCGGCCTTCGTGCGTGCGCGCCACGAGGACGCGCCCACGCGCCGGCGCTTCACCGGCATCGAATACTGGCCGACCGCGCGCGACTGGCAGGTCGATGCGGAATTCGTGCCGGCAGCGGCCGGTGCGACGCTGCCGATCGCCAACATCCTGGGCATGGTCGAAGACACGCCGACACCGGGATCGGTCGCATTCGAACGCGACGGCACGCGCTATACGCTGCAGGCGATCGACGGTGGCGACGGCGGGCTGTTTCTAATTTTCGCCGACCGCACCAGCGGCCACGGCAGCTACAGCGCCGGGCGTTATCTCGATGCGCCCGCGCCGGGCTCCGATGGCAGTCTGCAGATCGACTTCAACCGCGCCTACAACCCGCCGTGCGCGTTCACCGCGTTCGCGACATGTCCGCTGCCGCCTGACGGCAACCGCCTCGATCTCGCGATTCCCGCAGGCGAGAAGACCTACGTACCCGCGACCACGGTATGACACCGAACTCCGAACAGGACCGCTTCCGCATGCGTCGAGCCACGCCGATCCGTTTCCTCCGCTCGTGTGCAGTGGTGGTCTGCCTGCTCGCCGGCGGCGCGAGCCAGGCCGAACTGCCGCCGCTGGAAGCGCCCGCGATCCTGCTGTCGCCGGTGGTCTTGCCGGCCGACGGTCTGCAGGAGACGCCGGCCATCGGTTACGGCGCGCTGGCACCGGCGCCGGTGCCGCTGCTGTGGCGGGTCAGCGGCGAGCACGGTGCGTTGTATCTGCTGGGCTCCTTCCACTTCCTGACGCCAGCGGATTACCCGCTGTCGGAAGACGTCGCGCGCGTCGTGTCCGGCGCGGGCGAAGTCGTGTTCGAGCTCGCGCCCGAAGAACTGCATTCGCCGACGCTGGGCCTGCAGATGATGCAGGCGGGCCTGCGCAACGATGGCAGCCAGCTCGACGACGAGATTCCCGCACAGACCGCGACGCAACTGCGCGCATGGGCCGACACGAATGCAGCATCGCTGCAGGGCGCAGGCGGCGCATCGAACCTGCAGCTGTTCGAGCCCTGGTTCGTGTCGCTGCTGGTGACGACCACCGAACTCGGCCGTTTCGGTCTCGAGGCGAAGCTGGGCATGGATGCGCAGCTCGCGCGTCAGGCCCAGGCCGCCGGCACGCCGACTGCGGGGCTGGAATCCGCGCAGCAGCAGATCGAGCTGCTCGACGGCATGGGCCGCGTCGAACAGACGCAGATGCTGCAGGAAGCGCTGGAGCAGGCGGGCGCAGGTCCGGAATCGATCCAGGCCCTGCACGAGACCTGGCGCGCCGGCAATGCGGACGCGCTGTGGCAGGAAATGGGCCTCGACATGCAGGCACGTTTCCCCGCGCTCTACGCGCGCATAAACACCGAGCGCAACGACGCCTGGCTGCCCAAGCTCGAACAGATGCTGCAGCAGCAGGGCGACATCCTCGTCGTCGTCGGCGCACTGCATCTCGTCGGGCCCGACGGTGTCGTCGAGAAGCTCGCGGCGAAGGGCTACGCGGTGGAGCGGCTTGGCCTGGAGATTGTGGAATGAGTGAGGCCGAGGCCAAAGTCGTGTATGGACGTGCAATCCAGGCGCTCAATCATCAGCGCTGGAACGAAGCCCGGCAGCTTGGTGCCAGCCTGCTGCCACGCTGGGCAGGGCACGCTGGCGTCAATTTTGTGGTGGGCGTGGGTGCGCACTGGATGGGGGATCACCGCGTCGCCCATCAGCACCTGCGCGAAGCTGTCAGGCTCAATCCGAGCCGAGCGGACTACCTGGCCCAGCTGGCGCTGCTGTTCGCGACGATGCGACTCTATTCGCAGGCGCTGCACGCTGCCGTGCGTGCCAAGGAAATGGGTCCCAACGACGCGCTGTCACTCGATGCGCTCGGCATGGTGTTTACCCAGGCCAATGCACATGAGAGCGCGGAAGAGGTCTATATGCAGGCATCGGCACTGGCGCCCGATGTTGCAAGCCTGCACTTCAATCTGGCGACTGCGCGCATGTTTGTAGGCAAGCTTGAACTTGCCGGAGCCAGCTACGCCCAATGCATCGAGCTGGATCCTCGCTACTGGCGTGCCTATCTTGCACGAGCACAGTTGCGTCGTTGGACGCCGGAAGAAAATCACGTCGATGAACTTCTGCTCTTGCTGGAGCGAACGGGCGACGATCCTCAGGCTCTGCTGCACGTCCATCTCGCGCTCGAGAAGGAGCTCTACGACCTGGGTGAGATCGAGCGGTCGTTCCATCACCTCAAGGCCGGGAAAAGTGCTTGGGCACATGTGCTTGGTTACCGGGCCGAAGAGGACGAGCGTCTGGTCGCCGCGATCATGGAAGGCTATGACGCGATGCCTCAGTCGGGTCACAAGGCCTGTTCGTCAGATGAGCCGATCTTCATCATCGGCATGCCCAGATCCGGCACTACGCTTGTCGAACGGATTCTGTCTTCCCACTCCGCGGTGACCTCTTCGGGGGAGTTGCAGAACTTCGGTGTCCAGGTCAAACGGCTTTCTGGTAGCACCTCTGCCGCAATGATGGACGCCGATACATTTCTCGCCGGCCCACGCATCGACTTGGCAGCTCTCGGAAGCGCATACATCGACAGCACCCGGCCCGGCACTGGCGGATCGCGGCACTTCATCGACAAGCTGCCGCAGAACTTTCTCTATGCGGGCCTCATCGCGAGGGCGCTTCCAAACGCCCGGATGATCTGCCTGCGCCGTGATCCGGTGGACACCACACTTTCGAATTTTCGGCAGCTGTTCGCGCTTCGGTCTCCGAACTTCGGTTACTCGTTCGACATCTGCGATACAGCGCGCTACTACGTACTGTTCGATCGCCTGATGTCGTTCTGGCACGACCGCATGCCCGGTCGGATCCTTGAAGTTGCCTATGAGGACATCGTGGAAGCCCAGGAAGTCCAAACCCGCCGCCTGTTGGCGCATTGTAGGTTGGAGTGGGAGCCTGCCTGCCTGGAATTCGAACGCAATGCGGCGCCTGTAGCCACCGCAAGTGTGGTGCAGGTTCGCTCACCGATCTATCGTTCGTCGATGCAGCGTTGGCGACGCTACGGAGATCTCTTGGATGCCCCGCGCAGGATCCTCGCCGACGCGGGAATCAGCAGCTGAAGCCTAGTGGTCCTGAAATTTCGGTGGACTGCATTTCGATGCAGTCCACCGGACACGCCGGCACGCACAGCGCGCAGCCGGTGCAGGCATCGACGAGCACGGTGTGCATCAGTTTCGAACCGCCGACGATCGCGTCGACCGGGCAGGCCTGGATGCACTTGGTGCAGCCGATGCAGTCGGCCTCGATGACCAGCGCGACCGGCGGCAATGCGTGGTGCTCGCCGCGCTCGCGGTCGAACGGCAGCGCGACGGTCTCGAGTGCGCGGGCCAGCGCGCGTGCGCCCGAATCGCCGCCGGGCGGACAGCGATCCACGTCGGCCTCGCCGCGCGCCATCGCGTCGGCATAGGGGCGACAGCCGTCGAAACCGCACTGGCCGCATTGGGTCTGCGGCAACAGGCGGTCGAGGCGTTCGACGAGGGACGGCGGCATGCGTGGCGGTCGGCTGGGCGTGCGGACTGGGCTGGAGTCGCGGCGATGCCGCGCCGGCTCAGCGGACCGGCATGCCCGGCTGCGCGGCGGCATCGGCGTCCAGCAGCGCGAGCGCGCCGCCGTCGAAGCCGGCCGACAGGATCATGCCTTCGCTGATGCCGAAGCGCATCTTGCGCGGCGCGAGATTGGCGATGAACACCACGTTGCGACCGACCAGCGTGTCCGGTTCGCCGTAGCTCGCACGGATGCCGGAGAAGATCTGGCGCATGCCGAGATCGCCGGCGTCGAGTTCGAAGCGCAGCAGCTTTTCCGAACCTTCGACGAACTCGCAGGCGACGACCTTGCCGATGCGCAGGTCGAGCTTCGCGAAATCGTCGATCGAGATGTGCGCAGGCGCATCCGCGTCAGCGGCTTTCGCGGGCGTCGCGACAGGTGCTTCGACCGGCTTCTTCACCGCGGTGGGGGCGGCCGGTGCAGCGGCGAGGGTGTCCTTGGAGGCGTCGGTCATGGCGTCGATCTGCTTGGGGTCGATTCGGGTGAAGAGCGGGGCGTATGGCTGGATGACGTGGCCGAGCAGCGGCGCGTCGAGCGCGGACCATATGTCGGCCGGTGCGGCGAAGAACGCATCGACTTCGCCCGACACGCGCGGCAGCACCGGCCGCAGCGCCGTCGCCAGCACGCGGAACAGATTCAGACCCTGCGTGCAGACGGCCTGCAGTTCGGCGTCGCTGCCGTCCTGCTTCGCGATCACCCACGGCTTGCGGTCGTCGATGTAGCGGTTGGCTTCGTCGGCCAGTGCCATCACCTGACGCAGCACACTGGCCGGCTCGTTGCGCGCATAGGATTCGCGGATCGGTGCCAACGCTTCGACGAAACGCGCGTAGGTCTCCGGCTCCGGCAATGCGTCGGCCAGACGGCCTTCGAAACGCTTGCCGATGAAGCCGGCGCAGCGGCTGGCGAGGTTGACCAGCTTGCCGACCACGTCGCTGTTCACGCGCGCGATGAAGTCTCCGAGGTTGAGGTCGAGATCGTCGACACCGCCCGAGGATTTCGCGGCGAAGTAGTAGCGCAACGCTTCCGGATCGAGCCCTTGGTCGAGATACGTGCGCGCCATGACGAAAGTGCCGCGCGACTTCGACATCTTCGCGCCGTCGACGGTCAGATAGCCGTTGACGTGCAGGCGCGTCGGCGCGCGCAGGCCGGCGCCGTGCAGCATGGCCGGCCAGAACAGGCCGTGGAAATTGACGATGTCCTTGCCGATGAAGTGGTGCAGCTCGGCGCCGCCATCGGGCGCGAGCCAGGCATCGAAGTCCAGACCTTCGCGTGCGCACAGCGCCTTGAAACTGCTGAGATACCCGATCGGCGCGTCCAGCCAGACGTAGAAGAACTTGCCCGGATGGCCCGGAATCTCGAAGCCGAAGTAGGGCGCATCGCGGGAGATATCCCAGGCGCGCAGGCCGCCTTCGCCGTCGAGCCATTCGGCCAGCTTCGCCTTGACGCCTGACACCGCGACATCGCCCGCCAGCCACTCGCGCAGGAAGGCTTCGAAATGGCCGAGCTCGAAGAAGAAGTGCTCCGACTCGCGCACTTCCGGCGTCGCGCCGCTGACCACCGACACCGGATCGATCAGGTCGCTCGGCGAATAGGTGGCGCCGCAGTTTTCGCAGTTGTCACCGTACTGGTCCGGGGTGCCGCATTTCGGGCAGATGCCCTTGACGTAGCGGTCCGGCAGGAACATGCCGCGCACCGGATCGAACAGCTGCGCGACATCGCGACGCGCGATGTGACCGCCCGCATCGAGACGCGCATAGATCGTCTCGACCATCGTGCGATTGCCAGCCGAATGGGTCGAGTCGTAGTAATCGAAGTCCACGCCGAACGCCGCGAAATCGCGTTCGTGGCCGACCTGGATGTCCGCGATGAAGGCTTCAGGCGTCGTCCCCGCCTTCTCGGCCGCCAGCATGATCGGCGTGCCGTGCGTGTCGTCCGCGCAGACGAAGCGTGCCGTATCCCCATCCATGCGCCGCGCCCGCACCCAGATGTCGGCCTGGATGTAACCGACCAGATGGCCGAGGTGCAGCGGCCCGTTGGCATAGGGCAGGGCGGTGGTGACGAGCAGCGTGCGCGACATGGGGCGGGGCTTGGAAGAGCGGGCGGATCGGGATTATCGCATGGGGTCGGCGGGGGCCTTCGTTGGCGCCTTCGAATAGCGAGGCCTCTGACTCCAGCCGCCCTGCTAATGCGAGAGAGGAACCGTGATCGAAGCTCTCCTGTGGATCGGGTGCCAGGACTTGGGTTCGATAAGGCCTGCGCGCGAAACGCGCATAGGAAGCGTGGTGCCCTTGTTTGCCTGCGCACTCCCGCTACTCCTCTGTGGCGAGGGCAGGCCTATCCCATCAGAAACAAAAAGGCCCGGCAGTTGCCGGGCCTTTGACTCACACATTCGAAGCCGATTTCACTCGCGCTGCCAGACCTGCTCGCGGCAGATGAACGCGATGCAGCCCGACACACCGATGCGGTTGGCATCGAGCATCTTGGCCTTGGACTTGTAGGTCTTGCCGTTGGCCGGATCGAGAATCGTGCCGCCCGACCATTCGCTGCCGTCCGGCTTGAGATCCCACAGGATCGTCATGCCGGTGATCGGCTGGTTCTGACGGTTTCCGGTGCACTTGTCGCAAACCGGATTCGGCCCGCGATCGGACTGCAGCACCTGCGCCACACGACCACTCAGCGTGCCGTTCGCCGCCTGTGAGATCTCGACGATCGACTTCACCCGACCGGTCTCGTCGTCGATGGTCTTCCAGCGCCCCACCGGCGATTGCTGGGCAAACGATACCAATGGCAGGCACGCCAACAGGACGACCACACAGAACTTTTTCATCTACCCCTCCCGAAGTAATGGATGATTCCACCGGTTCGCAGCGTAGGCGCGGCCAGGTCGGTCGTCCAGTGGCGCTAGGAACAGAAACGGCCCCCGGTTAAGGGGGCCGTCCATGTTGCTTCAATTGAGTTTGATCAACGGCCGAAGGAGTACTTCGCTTCCAGGTAGACCGCCCGACCAAACGCGTTGAAGTTGGACGTGTTGTATGGCGCGCCAGAGGTGCCCGGATAGCTCACATCCAGCGGCGGCATCTTGTTGGTCAGGTTGTTGACCATCACAGAGAACTGCAGATCCTCGATCGGGCTGAACGAGACTGTGGCGTTGTAGGTGATGTAGGAGCCAAGCTTCCAGGAAAGCGGATCGGCGTAGTTGCCGATCACGCGCGCGCGGTAGTTCGGCGTCTCGCTGATCCAGTTGCCGTAAAGCGTCGTGGCCCAGCGATCGGTCGCCCAGGTGACCGAAGCATCCGCTTTGTGCTTCGGATCGCTGCTCCAATATGGATCGTTGAGCAGGTCGATAAGCGGATCACCATCGTACTGCTGGTACTCGTGGTTGATCTTCTGGGTGTAGTTGCCGCGGAAGATCAGGTTGCCGACGCCGATTTCATGCGCGTAGTTGACTCCTGCCGTGAAGGCTTCCAGCGTCTGGCGGGACACGTTGATCTTGGGGGTGTAGATCTCCGTGACCAGACCTGTGTTCGGATTGCGCGTGATCTGGGACAGTGCGGCTGTACACAGCTGCGACGATACATCATCCAATCCGGTACGGCAGCGATACTCCTGCAGCATCAACGCATCGCTGCTCTGCTGCGTCACCTCATCCTCGATGTCCCAGCTGTGGTAGTCCACGCTGATCGACAGTCGCGCGATGGGCGACCACACCGCGCCGATGCTCCAGACGTCTGCGGCGATCGGCTGCAGATTGACGTTGCCTTCCTGGGTGCCGAAAACCTGACGCCCCGTCAGAGAAGCCGGGCATCCATCGGTGTTGCCCGGCGTGAAACCGAGAAGCGAGCAGCCGTAGTAGTCGGTGACCGAGGTGTAGTAGCCGCTCACACCCTGGAAAAGATCGGAAAGGGTCGGAGAGCGGAACGCGGTGCCGTATTTGCCGCGGATCAGCAGTTCTTCGATCGGACGGTATTCGAGACCGAGGCTGTAGGTCGGCTTGTCGATCGTGCCACCGCCATCCGGTTTGAACGCGTCGTAGCGACCCGAAACAGTGACGGTCAACGGGTCGAGGACCGGCAGGCGCAGTTCGCTGGTCAGCGCGTAGCGGTCACGCTCGCCGCCGCCCGATACCGCAGTGGTGCCCCACACAGAACCGTCCAGGTAGCCCGGATCCGGGTTGTACCGCCATTCCTGCATACCGACTTCGCCCACCACCGCAAGGCCGGCATCGCCGCCAGGCAGCGAGAAGAGCGAGGCGTTCGTCAGCTGGAAGCGAACCATCTGATCGACGGTCTTGGAGCGGGAGGTCGCGTAGCCGGTGAAGCTGGCGAAATCCTCCGGCGAAATCGCTGAATAGAACGCGGCGTAGTCGGGGGCGTAAACGGGGTAGGCACCGTAGATCGGGTCCAGCCCCAGCTGGGGGCCTAGAACACGATCAGTGAAGTAAGCATCGATCGGATCGGCCCAACGGACGAAGCCGATCTCTTCGAGTTCGTAGTCGGTCCGCGTGTAGCCGAAGTCGTAGTCCCAGGAGGACTCCCCGATGACGCCGTTGACGCCGAGCGAAACGCGAGTCGACTTGCTTTCGTCGTGTGCCATGGTGTTTCTGAAACCGCCCTGGCCCATTTCCTCTGGCGAGAACGAGCGCTGCAGACTCACGAGATCCTCGAGTGCCGGGTCCCAGAAGTAGTAGCCCATCGATTCGGTGTTGCTGCCCCACCAGGTGTAGTTCGAGCCGACGTGGTACGAGATCTTCTCATCCGAATGCAGCACGTTGGCGTAAAGCTGCGTCGAGTCGTTGAGGTCGAACGTGACGTTGCCGTAGACCTGCGTGGCTTCCTTCCCATTCTGCAGCGTGCGATAGCCCGGCGTGTAGAACGAGCCGCAGTAGAACTCGTCGCCGAAACCCGGACGCTGCTGGAGACCGACCGTGCCACCGAACTGGCTGGTCACGTTCGCGCAGTTGTTCGGGTCGGTGAAGCGGTAGCTGTTGAACGGGCTGACCACCAGATAGTCGCGGCTCGCCAGCGGAGCTGTCGTGCCCTGGGTGAAGAACTGCTTGGTGATGTCGCGATCGTACGCCCAGATCGGATCCCGCTCCTCGTACTGGATGCCGAGCAGCGCATTCGTGCGACCGTCGTCGGACTGGAATCCGGTCGCGAAGCTGCCGCGGAAGCTGTTGCCACCGCCTTCGCTGTAGGTGCCGCCGCGGATGTTGAGGACCGAGCCCTCCATCTCCTTCTTGAGGATCACATTGATGACGCCGGCGATCGCATCGGAGCCGTAGAGCGAGGACTGGCCGCCGGGCAGAATTTCGATGCGCTCGATCAGGTCGATCGGAATGCCGCTGATGTTGTTGAAGGTGTCGCTGCCGTTGTAGAGCGCCGGATAGTTGGCCATCGGACGACCATCGATCAGGTACTTCGTATAACCCGGCGGCAGACCGAACAGGCTGATGGTTTCCGCGCCCTGCGTGAACGACGCGGAACTTTGGGACCCCTGCACGCCGCCAGTGGCAAACGAACTCTGCTGCAGGACTTCCGAGACGCTGGAGAAGCCGCGCGCCTGGATATCGCTCGCGGTGATCACGGTCACCGGCGTGGATGTCTCGATCTGCGACTGCGGAATCAGCGATCCGGTCACGGTGACCTTGTCGAGCGTCGTCGCTGAAGTGCGGGCGGCTCTGGAGTCCTCGTCGGACGTGTCCTGCGCGAAAGCAGCGGTAGACGCCGGAACGAGGAGTGCTGCAAGAAGTGCCGATGCAAGACGGCTGCGGTGCGGCGTGGAGCGATGCGACATCGTGAATTTCCCCTGGTTGGACCAGTTGCTGACTAAGGAGGAGGTGGCCTCAGCTGTCCCTTTCCCCACAAGCTGCGACCTGTCTGCAAACAGACAGGTCGAACTTAACATGAGGTTAATGCCGCTGTCACATGTCAGAAAAATACCCATGGCAAGGCGGGGAACTTCTTAGTTGCGAGGCGTTCTCCGAGAGCTTCGGTGAGCGGATGGGAGGAGGAAACGAAACACCTTCGATAGGGAAGCAAGTCAGCCGCCGAGGGCGGTTCATGCACCGCATCACCTCGTGAGTCACTCCGAAGCCCGCGGCTGTTCACCTTCACGAGCGTTCCACGTGGCCAACTGAGGAATCGCGGCTGTGGGCGTACTCAGAAGCGAGCGCTGTACAGCTGCCGGAATCCTGCGATGCAACAATGCAACGCTATCTCTCACTTTTTTCTCTTATGACGCAGTCTCGGGTTCCAAGTCGAATCGTCCAGGCGACGCTTTCTCCACTCCCCCGCATCCGCAACATCATCGCCATCGGCTCCGGCAAGGGTGGCGTGGGCAAATCCACGACGGCGGTGAACCTCGCGCTTGCGCTGGCGGCCGATGGCGCGCGGGTCGGTGTGCTCGACGCCGATGTGTACGGCCCGAGCATTCCGATGATGCTGGGGCTGTCGGGCAAGCCGGACAGTCCAGATGGCAAGTCGATCCTGCCGATGCGGGCGCATGGCATCGAGGCGATGTCGATCGGGCTGCTGGTCGATCAGGACACGCCGATGATCTGGCGCGGGCCGATGGCGACATCGGCACTGACGCAGCTGCTCAACGACACGCTGTGGGGTGGCGACGAAGCGCTCGACTACCTGCTGGTCGATCTGCCGCCGGGCACGGGCGACATCCAGCTCACGCTGGCGCAGAAGATTCCGGTCGCCGGCGCGGTGATCGTGACCACGCCACAGGATGTGGCGACGCTCGATGCGCGCAAGGCGCTGAAGATGTTCGAGAAGGTCGAGGTAGCGGTGCTCGGGCTGGTCGAGAACATGGCCCAGCACGTGTGCTCGAACTGCGGGCACGTGGAGCATCTGTTCGGCGACGGCGGCGGTCAGCGCATGGCGACGCAGTACGGCGTGCCGCTGCTGGGTTCGTTGCCGCTGGAGATCGGCATCCGCGCGCAGGGCGATGCCGGTGTGCCGATCGTCGTCGCGGCGCCGGATTCGCCTGCCGCGCAGGCCTATCGCGACACTGCGAGGCGGCTGGTGGAGGAGCTCGAGAAGCGGCCGCGAGCGCCGATGTCGATTTCCGCGTCGCTGGTCTGACACCGCCGTCGCGGCAAGGTGACGCAGGCGGGCTGTGCGGCGACAATGCGCGTCCAGGCCGCAGAGCCGCAGGAACCCCACGATGAGCATCAAGAGCGACCGCTGGATCCGCCGCATGTCCGAGCAGGGCATGATCGAGCCCTTCGAGCCGGGCCAGGTGAAGCAGGACCCCGCCGGCCAGCGCATCGTCAGCTACGGCACGTCGAGCTATGGCTACGACGTGCGTTGCTCGCGCGAGTTCAAGATCTTCACCAACATCAACTCGACGATCGTCGATCCGAAGCATTTCGATCCCGGCAGTTTCGTCGACATCGAGGCCGACGAGTGCATCATTCCGCCGAATTCGTTCGCGCTGGCCCGCACGGTCGAGTACTTCCGCATCCCGCGTGACACGCTGGTCGTGTGCCTTGGCAAGAGCACGTACGCGCGCTGCGGGATCATCGTCAACGTGACGCCGCTCGAGCCGGAATGGGAAGGCCACGTCACGCTGGAATTCAGCAATACGACGCCGCTGCCGGCGCGAATCTACGCCAATGAAGGCGTCGCCCAGATGCTGTTCTTCCAGTCCGATGCCGACGATGTGTGCGAGACCTCGTACAAGGATCGCGGCGGCAAGTACCAGGGGCAACGCGGCGTGACCCTGCCGCGCACCTGATCGTTCGAACCCATCACGCAAGGACGCTGCGATGCACGAGACGAATCCCTATCAGGCGCCGACCGCGCAGCTGCAGATCGATGACGGCGAGCAGCTCGCGGAGCGCGGCACGCGTCTGGGCGCGGTGCTAATCGATGGCCTGATCGGTCTGGCCGTCATCACGCCGGTGATGTGGCTCGGCGGCTACTGGAGCGCGGTGATCGATGCGGCGCAGCGCGGTGAGCAGGTCGGGTTCGGTCTGCAGGCGATGTGGATGGTGATCGGCATGTTGATCTTCGCTGCGATCCACGCATGGCCGCTGCACATCGGTGGCCAGACCTGGGGCAAGCGCCTGCTCGGCATCCGCATCGTCACCCTCGATGGCCGGCCGGTGACGGCGGTCCGCGCGATCGTGGCGCGCTATTTTCCGATGCAGGTGGTCGGCGCCATTCCGTGCCTGGGCGCGCTCGTGCTGCTCGGCAGCCTCTGCATGATCTTCCGCCAGGACCGCCGCTGCGGCCACGATTTCGTCGCCGGTACGCGCGTGGTCCGCGCGCGCTGACTCAGCGCGGCAACGCGGCCTGCAACTGGCCGATGCGTTCCACGATCTGCTCGGGCGTATAGGGCCGTGCGGCGACGCGCCCCCACACAGGTGCCGGCCACGCGGGATCGTCCTGCTCGCGGCCGATCACATGCACATGCAACTGCTCGACCATGTTGCCGAGCGCGGCGATGTTGAGCTTGTAGGGCTGGAACGCATCCCGCAGCAGGCGCGCGGCAATGTCGATTTCGTCGGTGAGCTGGCGACGCTGGTCGGCATCGAGATCGATCATCTCGCGCGCGCTGGCGATGCGCGGCACCAGCACCAGCCACGGGTAATTGGCGTCGTCCATCAGCCGCAGCTCGCACAACGTGAGTGTCGCCAGCGGATGGGTGTCGTCGGCCAGCTGCGGATGCAGCGCGAAGGCGGCGTGGGTCATGGCGTCGCATCCTGCCGCAGGGCGGCATCGAGGAAGGCGAGGGTGGCGCGGCGTGCGGCGGCTGCGCTGGCTGCGTGGTAATGGTCCGGGTCGACATCGCGGTTGAAGCCGTGCCCGCCTGGATGCACCAGGAATTCGGCGTCGGGCTGGGCGCTGCGATGGCGCTCGATATCCTCGGGCGGGATCGCGGAATCTTCGGCGCCGAACTGGAACAGCATCGGTGCCTGCAGGGGTTCGTCGAGGAACGGCACGGTGCGCGCGCCGTAATAGCTGACCGCGGGCAGCGCCAGGCGCGTATTGGCGAGAAAGGCCAGCGTGCCGCCCCAGCAGAAGCCGACCACCCCGATGCCGCGATGGCCTTCGGTCTGCAGCGCGCTGCGGCAGCTGCGGAGGATGCCGACGGCACGTTCGGTGCCCAGCGCTTCAACGAGTTCGCGGCCGCGCGCGAAGCCGTCGGCGTCGTAGGCGAGTTCAACGTGGCGCGCGACCGGGTCGAACAGTGCCGGCGCCAGCGCCACGTAGCCCGCGGCCGCGTAGCCGTCGGCGACGCTGCGGATATGCGCGTTGACGCCGAAGATCTCCTGGATCACGACGACCGCGCCGAGCGCGGCAGCGCCGTGGGGCGGATCCGCGCGCCAGGCGTTCACCGGTCCGGAGGGCGTGGCGAGGATGACGTCCCGGCCCATGGGGAATCCCTGTTCAGGTGGCGCCCCGAGTCTAACCGAGTCGCGAACGGCGAATCCGTGCGGCCGGTCCACAGGCGGGCCGGCGGTATACTGCGCGGCCATCGCGCGCGGGCGTCACGCCGCGCGACCGCGATCCCAGCCGCCCTCGGCGGCCATCTTCAAGCCACGGTTCCCATGTCCGCAGCCAATCCCAAGGTCGGGTTCGTCAGCCTCGGCTGTCCGAAAGCCCTCGTCGATTCCGAACGCATCCTCACCCAGCTCCGCGTCGAGGGCTACGACATCGTCCAGACGTATGACGATGCCGACGTCGTCGTCGTCAACACCTGCGGCTTCATCGATTCGGCGGTGACCGAATCGCTGGACGCGATCGGCGAGGCCATCGCCGAGAACGGCAAGGTCATCGTGACCGGTTGCCTGGGCAAGCGCGAAGAGGTGATCCGCGAGGCGCATCCGGGCGTGCTGTCGATCAGTGGCCCGCAGGACTACGGCTCGGTGATGCGCGCGGTGCACTCGGCAGCGCCGCAGACGCACAATCCCTTCATCGATCTGGTGCCGCGCCGCGCCGCGATGGACGACATCGGCATCAAGCTGACGCCCAAGCACTACGCGTATCTGAAGATTTCCGAAGGCTGCAACCACCGCTGCAGCTTCTGCATCATTCCGTCGATGCGCGGCGATCTGGTCTCGCGCCCGGTCGACGACGTGCTGCGCGAAGCCGAGAAGCTCGTGCGCGGCGGCGTGCGCGAACTGCTGGTGATCTCGCAGGACACCTCGGCCTATGGCGTCGACGTGCGTTACGCCGAGCGCACCTGGCGCGAGCGCCAGTACGCCACGCGCATGAAGGCGTTGTGCGAAGGGCTGTCGGAACTCGGCGTGTGGACGCGCCTGCATTACGTGTATCCGTACCCGCACGTCGACGACATCATTCCGTTGATGACCGAGCGCCATGCTGATGGCATGCCGAAACTGCTGCCGTATCTCGACGTACCGCTGCAGCACGCCAGCCCGCGCATTCTCAAGCTCATGAAGCGTCCCGGCGCGATCGACAAGACCCGCGAGCGCATCGCGCGCTGGCGCGAGATCTGCCCGGAACTGACGATCCGCAGCACCTTCATCGTCGGTTTCCCCGGCGAGACCGAGGACGATTTCCAGCAGCTGCTCGACTTCCTCGACGAGGCGCAGCTCGATCGCGTGGGTGCGTTCGCGTACTCGCCGGTCACCGGGGCGACCGCCAATGCGCTGCCCGACGCGGTGCCCGAGGAAGTGAAGCAGGAGCGTCTCGCGCGCTTCATGGAGAAGCAGGCGGAGATCTCGACCGCTCGGCTCGAGGCCAAGGTCGGCACGGTGCAGATGTGCATCGTCGACATGGTCGATGGCGATCTCGCGATCGCACGTTCGATGGGCGATGCGCCCGAGATCGACGGCGTGGTGCAGATCCAGGATGGCCGCGAGGCCGATCTGCAGCCCGGCGATTTCGTCGACGTGGCGATCATGGGCAGCGACGAGCACGATCTGTACGGCGAGGTTGCCGAGGTCCTGGCGTGATCCGCCGCGCGGCTATGCTCGCGGCTGCGCTGTGCGCGACCGGCTTCGCGCAGGCGGCCGACGGTTTGAGTGGCACGTATCGGCCGGCCGGCGAAGGCGGGGCGGCGTTTCCTGCCGACGCGCAACTGGTGGTGCGCGCCGAAGGCCGCGGCTGGCTGGCGATGTTCCGTGGCGAAGGGCTGGCCCTGCTGCCGCTGAGCGCGATGGAGCAGCACGGCCTGTTCCCGGACATCGGTCCCGAGGCGCGTCTGCAGTGCGCGTATTCGCGTGCGTTCCTGTTCTGCCGCGTGTCGCCCGGCACCGAGTTCCCGGACAAGAATTTCACGTCGACGACCGGTTACTTCACCGCGTTGTCGGACGACGGGATTTTCGAGATGCGGCGCGTCGATTGAGGTGATGCGCTGCACGTGTCCGGTCGCATCACCCGCCGGAGACTTGACGGGTTGTGCTGTGCGCGATCCAGCGCGCCCGAGCCGCGGGTCGCCCATGCCGCCACGCTGCGCGTGTCGATACCACCCTTCCATCCGCGGGCGGGTCCGGAGCGAGAACCGCGGTGGATGAGGGCATTTGGACACCGCGTATTCGCGCGACCGCACTGATGGCGCCTGTGTGTCAGCGGGTCGCCCCGACCGCGTCCACGTAATCCCAGGTCGCGACTTCGATCGCGTCGATCGACGCGATCGCCCACGGCAGCAGACGCCGGCCTTCGCCGCCACCGTCGTCGCCCATCGTGCCCGCGGCGTTGTAGTCGACCAGCGCCTGCCACGCGGGCAGGCGTGCATCCACGGTGTCGCGCAGCCGGCGCAGCGCGGCATCGGCGGCCGGCGCGGAACCCGTTGCGGTGAGGGCGTTCTCCGTCCGCGACTGGAAGTCGGCGCCGAAGTGATGGGTGTCGGTGCGGGCGCGCCAGAACGCGCCGAGCCGGAAGCGCTCGTCATCGGCTGCTGTCTGACCGCGCGCGACACCGGGCAGGCTGCGTTCGATCAGGAAGCGCCGCAGTCGGTGCGCGAGATCCACATGCGCCAGCGTCTTGGCGTCGGACGCGGGGCGCGCTGCGTTGCCCTGCGATGGAACGGGCGTCGAAGCGTCTCGCGTGCAGGCGGGCAGGGCGAGCAACGCGAACGGCAGCAGCCACACGCTCACGAGGCACGCTTTCGAGCGCCATCGTGACGCAGAAAGACCCGTCGCGCTCACGCCGCGCGATAGTCCACGGCGAGTACCGCGAAGCGCACCAGGCCACTCGGCAGTTGCGCCTCGAACTCGTCATCGACCCGCTTCTTCAGCATCGCCCGCGCCAGTGGCGAATCGATGCTGATCCAGCCGGCCTTCGCGTCGGTCTCGTCGGGCCCGACGATGCGGTAATGCGCCAGTTCACCGCTGTCGGTGTCTTCCAGCTCGACATGCGCGCCGAAGAACACGGCGTCGGGATCGCTGGGAGCGGCGTCGATGACGCGCAGCGATTCGAGCCGCTTCGACAGATAACGCACGCGCCGGTCGATTTCGCCGAGCTGCTTCTTGCGGTAGGTGTACTCGGCGTTCTCCGAGCGGTCGCCTTCGGCAGCCGCGGCCGACAAGGCGCGCACGACCTCGGGCCGGCGCACGCGCCACAGATCGTCGAGCTCCGCCTTCAGGCGCGCGTGGCCTTCGGGCGTGATCAGTGCGGTGCTCTTCTCTGCGGGCGGACGCCAGCGGCTCATTGATGTCTCCGAACCTGTTCAAGATCCATCGCGGGCGCAGCCGGGTGGCGTGCGGCGGCGCGCAGGAAGCGCAGCGTACGGTCGGTACGTGAGCATTCCGAGCACCGCACGCACGCCAGCTGGCAAGCGCAGCAGGAGCTTGGGCAGGTTCTCACTTCATGCGGATCCCGCCGAGCAGATTGCGCACGATGCGATTGGTGATCGTGCGGACCGCCTGCTTGCCGGCGCTCTGCACCGCGCCCTGGCGGCGCCTGGTGCCGAACAGGAATTCGTTGATCGAGCGGCCCACGCCGCCTTCGCCCTCGTCGGCCTCGGCGTCGCGTGCGGTCTTCGCCGGCGGCGCCTTGGCCTGCGCGGTCGCATCTTCGGCGCGTTTCGCGAGCAGCTCGGCGGCGGATTCGCGATTGATCGCGGTGTCGTATTTGCCGCCGACGGGGCTGTTCGCACGCACCTGCGCGCGCTCTTCCGGCGTGATCGCGCCCATGCGGCAGCGCGGCGGTGCGATCAGCGTGCGCTCGACCGGCATCGGCACGCCCTTGTCCTGCAGCGTGGATACGAGCGCCTCGCCGGTGCCGAGCTGCGAGATCGCGCTGGCGACATCGAGCGCGGGATTCGGCACGAATGTTTCGGCCGCGGTGCGGACAGCTTTCTGGTCGCGCGGGGTGAACGCGCGCAATGCGTGCTGCACGCGATTGCCGAGCTGGCCGAGCACGTTGTCGGGCACGTCGTCGGGAAACTGCGAGCAGAAGTACACGCCCACGCCCTTGGAGCGGATCAGGCGCACCACCTGCTCGATGCGTTGCTGCAGCGCGGCCGGCGCATCGTTGAACAGCAGATGCGCCTCGTCGAAGATGAAGACGAGCTTCGGTTTGTCGAGATCACCGACTTCCGGCAGCGTCTCGAACAGCTCCGACAGCAACCACAGCAGGAAGCTCGAATACAGCCGCGGGCGCAGGATCAGCTGGTCTGCAGCGAGGATGCCGATCACGCCGCGGCCGTCGGTGGACGTGCGCATCAGATCGTTGAGTTCCAGCGCCGGCTCGCCGAAGAAATGATCGCCGCCGTCCTGTTCCAGCCGCAGCAGCGAACGCTGGATCGCGGCCACCGATTGCGGGCTGACCAGGCCATACTGCGTGGAAATGTCCTTGCGTTCGTCCGTCACCACGCCCAGCAGCGCGCGCAGATCGGCGAGATCGAGCAGCAGCAGGCCGCGGTCGTCGGCGAGCTTGAACACGATATCGAGCACGCCCGACTGGGTGTCGTTGAGCTCGAGGATGCGCGCCAGCAGCAGCGGGCCGACTTCGCTGACCGTCGTGCGCACCGGGTGGCCGAGCTTGCCGTAGAGATCCCAGAACACCACCGGACTCGCGGCCGGCGCCCAGTCGGCAACGCCGATCTCGGCCGCGCGCGCGAGCAGCTTGTCGTTGGCCGTACCCGCGACCGCCAGCCCGGCGACATCGCCTTTGACGTCGGCCATGAACACCGGCACGCCGATGCGCGAGAAGCCTTCGGCCAGCGTCATCAGGGTGACGGTCTTGCCGGTGCCGGTTGCGCCGGCGACCAGTCCGTGGCGGTTGCCGAGCTTCGGCAGCAGGTGGACGGGCCCGGCGTCGGGTGTGGTGACGGCCTTGCCGAGCAGGATCGGATCCATCGCGCTGGCGCTCCTTGAGGTGAGTGTCGCGATTCTAGCGACTGCATTGCAGTTCGCGCTGCGCGCCTTGCCGCGCTGCAACGGGCGGGGCTACCCTGCGGGCCCTGTCTGCTGGACCCCCGTCACGATGCGAGATTCCGTTTCCACGACGCTGCGCCTGGGCGCCCTCGCGCTGGCGCTCGCGCTGGCCGCTACGGCCACCGATGCGAACGCGCAGTCGCGCCGCGACCGCGAAGCCGGCGAGGCGCTCAACCAGCGCATGCTCGATGCCGAGGCCCGCTACCGTCAGGCGCTGGTGCAGATCGCCAACGACGATCCGGCCGGCATCAATGCCAGCAACGCGGCGCTGGAGGACATGGAAGACGTGATGCTGGCCTGCGAGAAGCAGCGCGGCTGCAGCGTTCCGCAGTTGCTGACCACCTACAAGCGCCTGCTCAAGTCCGATGCCGACGCCCAGGCCGGGCAGGGGCCGGACGATGCCGATGTCGACGGACTGGAAGGCACGCTGCCGACCGCCGACGTGCCGGCCGCCGCCAGCGCGTCGGCGCTGCTGGCCGAGGACGAGCGCTTCAAGCGCATGGTCCAGCTCAACCCGGCCGTGCAGGCGTCGATCCGTCGCTGGCTTACCGACATGCGCGTGTCGCTGATGACCAGCCAGGAGAACTACCAGTACATGCAGCACCTGATGTCGCCGGCGTTCAAGCGCAGCGGCCTGCCCGAGGCGCTGCTGTTCGGCATCCTCGCCAAGGAATCCAATGGTCGCGTGCACGCGCGTTCGCGCGCCGGTGCTGCCGGGCCGCTGCAGTTCATGCCGGCGACTGGGCGCCGTTTCGGCCTCGGCCCGGATGGCACCGGCTTCGATACGCGCTACGACCCACGCATGGCGGCCGATGCGGCGGCGGTGTATCTCAACGAGCGCTTCGCCCAGCACGGCAACGAGATCGAGTACTGGCTCGCCGGTTACAACGGCGGCGAAGGTCGCGCGCTGCGCGTCTACCGCGAGGCAGCCGGCCGCAGCTTCTGGGATCCGGCCGTCTACAACCAGTTCCCGGCCGAGACCAAGGACTACGTGCCGATGGTGATTGCCGCGGCCTGGCTGTACCTGCATCCGCAGGAATACGGCCTGACGTTCCCGAAGATCGACACGCGTCCGGCGACCTTCACCCTCGAGCGCCCGGCGTCGATCTACGAGTTGACGATCTGCCTCGGCAACGGCAACACCCGCGACGGCTACATGCGCGCGCTGCGCAATCTCAATCCGAGTTACGAAGCCGAGAGCTTGCTGCCGGTCGGCACTACGCTCGCCGGCACCACACGCATGGCCAGCCTGTACAAGCGCTGGTGCGTGCGCGGCGAACGCGCCGATCTCGCGGCCGAACTCGTCAACAGCGATCCGCGCGCTGCGATCGTGCGCACCGGTGCGATCGAAGTGCTGTCGACGGACGGCGACCCGCCGCCGGCTGCGGTGCCGCCGTCCGCGTCTGCGCCGCGTCCGCCGGAAGCTGCGCCCGCACCGGCACCGGCACCTGCACGCACGCATCGCGTTGCACGCGGCGAAACGCTCGGCAGCATCGCCCAGCGATATGGGTGCGATGTGCCAGTGTTGGCCCGTGCGAACGGCCTGCGCGCGCCGGCATATGCGCTCCGGCAGGGGCAGTCGTTGAAATTGGAGGGGTGCAGCCGCTGAGATCTCGTCGGGGCGACGGATGTGCCCCTTCCCCCGCGTGCGGGGCATTGCGCCCTTCACGGGCGGAAGGCTGGGATGGGGGCGAAGCATCAGGACCGACGACAGATCATCGGACGAGCTTTCGTCTTCGAACTCGCTTGGGAGGGCTGAGCCGAGGCCGGGCCGTTTGCCCCCACCCAACCCTCCCCCGTGTACGGGGGAGGGCTATAGAGCTCAACCGTCGTTGCGCACCGCCAACCGCTGCCCCAGCCGCACCGGCGATTCGGCATGTAGTGACGGGTCCAGATCGGCCACGCCCCTGGGCAACAGCACGATGACCGTCGAGCCGTAGTTGAAGCGCGCCATTTCTTCGAAGCGCTGCAGGGTGATGCCCTGGCCGCGCCAGTCCTTGCGCTGGATGCGGTCGCCGTAGGCGGGAATTTCCTCGCCGCTCCAGACGGTTTCCACGCCAGAGACCAGCAGCGCGCCGACCATCACCTGCACCATCGGGCCGAAGTCGGTATCGAAGTGGCAGACCAGACGCTCGTTGCGGGCGAACAGGCGCGGCACCTTCGAGACCGCCGCGGTGCCAACGCTGAAGAGTCGGCCGGGCACATGCACGGTTTCGCGTAGCGTGCCGGTCCACGGCATGTGCACGCGGTGGTAGTCGCGCGGCGACAGGTAGACCGTCGCGAAGCTGCCGTCGAGATAGGGCGCGGCATCGGCTGCGTCGCCCAGCAGTTCGGCAACAGTGAACGACTGGCCCTTGGCCTGGAAGATGCGACCCGCTTCGATGGGGCCGCACTGGCTGATATGGCCGTCAGCGGGCATCACCAGAGCGCGCGGATCGGGGTCGGCAACGCGCGCGCCCTCGCGCAATGCGCGGGTGAAGAACGCATTGAAGCTGGCGTAGGACGCCGGGTCGGAGTTCGCCGCCTCCGACAGGTCGACACCGAACTTGCGCACCACGGTGTCGATCAGCCAGCGGCGCGTGCCGGGATGCTGCGAATACGCGAGCCGCCGTGCCAGCGAGGACAGATAGCGGTGCGGCAGGGCGTAGGTCAGCGATGTGACGAGACTCATGGACGATGCTCGGCGGTCAGGCGCAGCAGGTCGGCGGCGACGGCTTCGGGGCGCGGTGTTTCGGCGTTGAGCACGCTGCCCGAGACCACGCCGGCCATGCGGCCCTGCGGGTCGAGCACGGCCAGCGACGCACTGTGGTCGACTGTGTAGGCGCCGTCGGGCGCGTCGCGGTCCAGCGGCACCTTGGCGAACACCATCGACAGCGAACGCGCGAAGCGCTCCAGCGACGGGATGTCCGCGGTTGCGGCCAACGTGTCGCGGTGGAAGGCGTGCGCGTAGTCGCCGAGGCGTTCGGGCGTGTCGCGTTCGGGATCGACGGACACGAGCAGCACGCGCGGGCGCGTCGCTTCGGGCAGCGCTTCCCACTGGCGCTGCGCCTGGGCGAGATGGGTCAGCGTCATCGGGCAGACATCGGGGCAATGCGTGAAGCCGATGAACACCAGCGTCCAGTGGCCGGCGAGTTCGCCGGGCAGCAGCTGCGTGCCGTCGGACTGCTGCAGCGCGAAATCGGGCAGCTCGCGCGGCGCCGGATACAGCTGCACGACCTCGAGCTTCGGCGCCGCAGCGCTGCCGCTCGAGGCGAAATACTTCTGCGCGACCAGCAGGCCGAGACCGCCGGCGAGGGCGATGCAGAGGATGACGAGGGTGGTCCTGTTGAACATCGCGAAGTCCGGTTCGAGCGCCGGGCATGATAACCGGCGCGCTGTCGGAGGCCGTGGCGGGCCGGTGACCTATAATCCGCGGCCATCAAGCCGTCCCGAGCTCCGCGCGCCATGACCGAAGAACTGCAGACGATCGTCGACCTGATCCGCTACGGCGCCAGTCGCTTCAACGCCGCCGGACTGACCTTCGGTCACAGTTACGACAACGCGATCGACGAGGCGACCCAGCTCACCCTGCACGCGTTGCACCTGCCGCATGACCTGAGCCCGGTCTACGGCCAGTCGCGGATCACGCTGTCGGAGAAGGAGGACGTGCTGGGCCTGTTCCTGCGTCGCATCGAGGAGCGCGTGCCCGCCGCCTATCTGACTGGTGAGGCCTGGTTCGCCGGTCTGAGCTTCAAGTCCGATGCGCGCGCACTGGTGCCGCGCTCTCCGATCGCCGAGCTGATTCTGTCGGGTTTCGAGCCCTGGCTGGGCGGCCGCGAAGTGCGTCGCGCGCTGGATCTGTGCACCGGTTCGGGCTGCATCGCGATCGCGATGGCGCACCACAACCCGGATTGGCACGTCGACGGTATCGATCTCAGCGACGAGGCCCTCACGCTGGCGGCCGAGAACGAGCAACGGCTCGAAGTGCGCAATACGCGCTTCCTCAAATCCGACCTGTTCGACGGCCTGCAGGGCGAGCACTACGACCTGATCGTCACCAATCCGCCCTACGTCACCAACGATGAGACCGACGCGCTGCCGCGCGAGTACGGCTACGAGCCCGAGATGGGCCTGCGCGCCGGCGACGACGGTCTGGACCTCGTGCTGAAGATCCTGCGCGACGCCCCGCTGCACCTGACCGAAGACGGCCTGCTGATCTGCGAAGTGGGCGAATCCGAGCAGCACCTGATCAAGCTGCTGCCCGAGCTGCCGCTGATGTGGATCGAGTTCCAGGTCGGCCAGATGGGCATCTTTGTCGTCGAACGCCACGACCTGGTCACGCACAGCGCGCGCATCACCCAGCTGGCGGCGGAGCGCGAGGGCAAGACGCCCGCTGCGGCGGCGGTGACGGGGAGTGCAGGGGCGGAGCTGTTCTGATTCGATGTCGTCATGCCGGCGGCTTTCAACAGACGCATGTCTGGTCAAACCGGAATGACAGACACAAGCGGGCGCAATGCCTGCCGGCTCGCTGACAGCAGGTTCCCGTCATCCGAGCGTAAGCCGGGATTCCCGTCATCCCAGCGAAAGCCGGGATCCATTCTGATCTTCGTGGACATCAAAACGGGCCCCAGCTTGACCAGACACACGTCTGTTGAAAGCCGCTGGGGCGGTGATGTGAGTTCTGCGCGATGCCTGCCGAGCTGTACCCAACGGTTCGCCCAGAAACCATGCGTCCACGCGCGGCCCGGTCGCGCTAAGCTTGCCGGCCCGCGTTTTCGTGCCGCGTCGCTCCGACGCCCCGTCCCATGTCCAGCAACAGCTTCGGCCAACTGTTTACCGTCACGACGTTTGGCGAAAGCCACGGGCCGGCGATCGGCTGTGTGGTCGATGGCTGTCCGCCCGGCATTGCACTCGCGGTCGAGGATTTCACCGAAGATCTGGCACGGCGCGCGACCGGCAAGACGCGGCATACCTCGGCGCGGCGCGAGGCCGACGAGGTCGAAATCCTCAGTGGCCTCTACGAAGGCCTGACCACCGGCACACCGATCGCGCTGCTGATCCGCAATACCGATGCGCGCAGCAAGGACTACGGCAACATCGCCCAGCAGTTCCGGCCCGGGCATGCCGATTACGCGTACTGGCAGAAGTACGGCATCCGCGATCCGCGCGGTGGCGGTCGCTCGTCGGCGCGCGAGACCACGATGCGCGTCGCCGCGGCGGTGATCGCCAAAAAGTGGCTGAATGATCGCTTCGGCGTGCGCGTACACGGATATCTGTCGCAGCTGGGCGAGATCGTGCCGGCGCAGTTCGACAGCGCCGCGATCGATTGGGACGTGGTCGAATCGAATCCGTTCTTCTGGCCCGACGCCGCGCAGGTGCCCGAGCTCGAAACCTATATGGACGCGCTGCGCAAATCCGGCGATTCCGTCGGCGCGCGCGTGACCGCCGTCGCCGATGGTGTGCCGCCGGGCTGGGGCGAGCCGATCTACGGCAAGCTCGACGGCGATCTGGCTGCGGCCATGATGTCGATCAATGCGGTCAAGGGCGTCGAGATCGGCGCCGGCTTCGCATCGATTCCCCAGAAGGGCAGTGAACACCGCGACCTGATGACGCAGCAGGGCTTCGCATCCAATCACGCTGGCGGCGTGCTCGGCGGCATCAGCACCGGCCAGCAGATCGTGGTGTCGACGGCGTTCAAGCCGACGTCCAGCCTGCGCCTGCCGGCGGAGGGTCTGGACACTGACGGCAACACGGTCGAAGTGATCACCACCGGGCGCCACGACCCCTGCGTCGGCATTCGCGCGACGCCGATCTGCGAGGCGATGCTGGCGCTGGTATTGATGGACCAGGCGCTGCGCCATCGCGCGCAATGCGGCGATGTCGGCACCGTGACGCCGCGGATTCCGGGACGCATCGATGGCTGACTCACGACCGAAGGTCTGGGTGTCGCAGCCGCTGTTCGACGACATCGTCGAGCGCCTGAACGCGCATTTCGACGTGGTGCAGGTGCCGGTCGTCAGCGAACACGACGCGTCCGCGATCTCCGACGCGTTGCGCGAGGTCGACGGCGCGCTGGTGACGCTCAACGAGCGCATCGACGGTGATGCAATCGCCGATGCGTCGAGGCTGCGCGCAGTCGCCAACGTCGGCGTCGGCTACAACAATCTCGACATTGATGCGCTGCACGCGCGCGACATCGTCGCCACCAACACCCCCGATGTACTGACCGAGACGACCGCCGATTTCGGCTTCGCGCTGATGATGGCCGCCGCGCGCCGCGTCACCGAAGCCGAGCGCCATCTGCGCGCCGGCAAATGGCAGGGCTGGAATTTCAAGGGCCTGCTCGGCGCCGATCTGCACGGCAGCACGCTGGGCATCCTCGGCATGGGCCGGATCGGGCAGGGCATCGCGAAGCGTGCGTCCGGCTTCGATATGCGCGTGATCTATCACAACCGCAGCCGCCTGCCGGCCGATGTCGAGCGCGCGTTCAACGCGTCGTATGTCGATTTCGACACGCTCTTCGCACAGGCCGATCACCTGGTGCTCGTGCTGCCCTATTCGGCCGCCAGCCACCACATCGTCGACGCCGCCGCACTGGCGAAAATGCAGCCGACCGCGACGCTGACCAATATCGCGCGCGGCGGCATCGTGGACGAAATCGCGCTGGCCGATGCGCTCGAGAACGGCCGCCTGGCCTCGGCCGCACTCGACGTGTTCGAAGGCGAGCCCGCGGTCGATCCGCGCCTGCTCGCGCTCGACAACATCGTGCTGACCCCGCACATCGCCAGCGGCAGCCTCGCCACGCGCCGCGCGATGGTCACGCTCGCAGTCGACAACCTGATTGCCGCGCTCGGCGCGGGCCCGGATGCCGGTCATCCGCCGAGCGTGATTGCGCCGGCGAAACAGGACGATACCGACGCGAAACGTCCGGGAACCGCCTGAGCATCAGGGCGGGCGGTTCCCCGAAGCCCCAGCTGTGCAGCGCCCGCGCGCCACGCGCGACCCACGTCCAGATCTTTTCGAGAAGTTGTCCATGTCCAGTTTCCAGAACCGCCGTTTCCGCGTTGCCGTCGTCGGTGCCACCGGCGCCGTCGGCGAGACCATGCTGTCGATCCTCGCCGAGCGTGATTTCCCCGTCTCCGAACTCGTGCCGCTCGCCAGCGAGCGCTCGGCCGGCACCACGGTGAAGTTCGGCGACGAGGACGTCGTCGTGCAGGATCTCGCCACCTTCGATCCCACCGGCATCGACATCGCGCTGTTCTCCGCCGGTGGCGACACCAGCAAGGCATACGCGCCGAAGTTCGCCGCGGCCGGCGCCGTCGTCATCGACAACAGTTCCGCGTTCCGCTACGACGACGACGTGCCACTGGTGATCAGCGAGGTCAATCCGGAAGCGGCGCGCAATCGTCCGCGCGGCATCATCGCCAATCCCAACTGCTCGACGATGCAGATGCTGGTCGCGCTCGCACCGCTGCATCGCCGCGCCGGCATCGTGCGCATCAACGTGTCGACCTACCAGTCGGTGTCGGGCGCGGGACGTTCGGCGATGGAAGAGCTCGGCCGCCAGACCGGCGACCTGCTGAACTTCCGCGGTATCGATCCGCAGAAGTTCCCGGTGCAGATCGCGTTCAACCTGATCCCGCAGATCGACGCGTTTCTCGAGAACGGCTTCACCAAGGAAGAAATGAAGCTGGTCTGGGAGACGCACAAGATCCTCGGCGACGACAGTATCTTGGTGAACCCGACTGCGGTGCGCGTGCCGGTGTTCTATGGGCATTCGGAATCGGTGGCCGTCGAGCTGCGCGAGCACCTCACCGTCGACGAGGCGCGCGCGATCCTGGCGACCGCGCCGGGCGTGGAAGTCGTCGACGAGCGCGTGAGCGGTGGCTGGCCGACGCCGGTCACGCACGCCTCGGGTCGCGACCCGGTGTTCGTCGGCCGCATCCGCGAGGATCTCTCGCACCCGAACGGCCTGAACCTATGGATCGTCGCCGACAACATCCGCAAGGGCGCCGCGCTCAACGCGGTGCAGGTCGCGGAGCTGGTCGCGGCCGAAGGCTGATCGCACGCCATGTCGCGTCGCAGCCGCGGCTGCGGCGCTTTGCGTGGATACTGACGCGATGCGGTGGACGCATCGCGCGTTGCGGAGCGGGAGTCCGCGCCGCTACAGTCGCCGGATGAATCCGGATCATCGGCAGCAGGCCCGGCCATGCCGGGTGGGGCCAGCCGCAAGCACCAGGGGATGTTCGTGTCGCGCACCTTGAAGCGTCTGTTGCTGGCCGGTGGCCTGTTGACCCTGGCCGGGCCCGTGCTCGCGCTGGGGCTGGGCCGCATCGAGGTCCGCTCGCAGCAGGGCCAACCGCTACTGGCGGAGATTCCGGTCGTCTCCAGCGATCCGGCCGAGCTGCGCCAGTTGCAGGCGCGCCTCGCATCGCCCGAAACCTTCGCGCGCATCGGCCTCGAGCCGCCGCGCGGTGTGGTCTCCGATCTGCAATTCAATGTCGCGCTCGACCGGAGCGGGCGTCCGGTGATCCGCGTCACCAGTGCCGCGCCGGTGACGCAGGAAGCGCTGACGTTCCTGGTCGAAGTCGACTGGGGGCAGGGCCGTCTGGTCCGCGAATATTCCGCGCTGGTGGCGGTGCCCGATACCGTCGCCGCGCCCGCGCAGCCGACGATCCAGGCGCCGACAGCGGCGTCCGCGCCGAGCATCGTGCGTCCCCCGGTCGCACCCGCACCGCCGCCGCAGCAGGCCGCCGCGCCGGTCGAGCCGACGCCCGCCAGCGACGCGATTGCGACGACGCCACCTCAGCCGACACCTGCATCTGCACCAACGCCCGCACCTGCGGCGCGTCCTGCCGCTGCTGCTGTCACGCCCGGTGACGCGCTGCCGGCGGTGCGCGCCGGACAGACGCTTTCGTCGATCGCCGCGCCGCTCGCCGACGAGGCCGGCATCAGCGTCAACCAGGCGATGTTGCTGTTGTTGCGCACGAATCCAGAGGCCTTCATCGGCGGCAACCTCAACCTGATTCGTCAGGGCGCGGTGCTGCGCGTGCCGGCGCGCGATGCCTGGACCCAGTTCAGTGCGGCCGAGGCAAACGCCGTGGTGCGCGAGCAGGTGGGTCAGTGGCGCGAGATGCGCCGTCCCGCGCCGCAGCCCGCAGACCCCGTGGACGAGGCGACGGCGGCCACGACGCCACCGGCCGCGGCCCCGCGCACCGCCGATGCACGACTCGAAATCACACCGCCCGCCAGTGACAGCCAGCCGGCAGGCACCCAATCCGGCATCGCTGCCGGCACTGGAGGCGACATGCTGCGTCAGGAACTGCAACAGGCCAACGAGACCGTCGCTGCGCGCACCGCGGAAATCGACGAACTCAAGGCCCGCCTCGATGATCTCCAGCAGCTGCAGCAGCAACAGCAACAGCTGATCCAGCTCAAGGACGCCGAACTCGCCGCCGCGCAGCAACGCATGGAAGCGAGCAACCAGCAGCAGGCGAGCGTCGCCGCGCCGATGCCGTGGCTGTGGCTGGGTGTGGCGATCCTCATCGTCGCCGCGCTCGCGTTTCTGCTCGGCCGTCGTGCCCGCACGCCGGCCACGAAGCGTTCGTTCGACAGCGCTGCGCTCGCGGCCAGCCTGCCGACGTCGACGGTCAACGCCACGCCGCCAGCGGCGGCGGTCCCGGAACCGGCGACGCCGCCTGCATTCGTGCGTGAGCCATCTGCGCCAGCGCCGGTGGTCGAGCCCGTGCCGGTTGCCGTGCCGTCCGCCTCGGGTGGGCCGACTTGGCATGCCCCACCTGCTGCGCCATCCAGCGAGCCCGAGGTTTTGCCGACCGACGTGGTCTCTACGGGCGACGCCCAGGTCGAACTCGATACCGGCGGCGCCGTCGAAACGCCGATTGGCGTGGAGCGCGTCGAACTTGCACGCGCCTACATCGATCTCGGTGACACCGACACTGCGCGCAACCTGTTGCAGGAAGTGGTGGAAGGCGACGATCTGCCCGCCGCTGCACAGGCCGCGCAACTGCTGCGCACACTGGACTGAGCCACGCGATGCGGTACGCGATTGGCGTCGAGTATGACGGCCATGGATTCCACGGCTGGCAACGTTTGGGCAAGGCGGCCGAGACCGGCCGCGGTTCGGTGCAGGCTGCGCTGGAGGCCGCGCTGTCGCGTGTCGCCGCGCATCCGGTCGTGACCACATGTGCCGGCCGCACGGACTCCGGCGTGCATGCGCGCTGTCAGGTCGTGCACTTCGATACCGATGCAGTACGCCCACCGCGCGCGTGGATGCTCGGCACCACGGCGCATCTGCCGCCGGCCGTCTGCGTGCGCTGGTGCCAGCCGGTGCCACACGATTTCAGCGCCCGGTTCTCGGCGCGCGCGCGGCACTACCGCTATCGGCTCATCAACCGTCCGGTGCGCCCCGCGCTGCACCGGCAATACCTGTCGTGGGAGCTGCGCCCGCTCGATGCCGACGCCATGCACCGTGCCGCGCAGGCGCTGCTGGGCGAACAGGATTTCTCCGCCTTCCGCACCGTGCACTGTCAGGCCCCGCATGCGCGTCGTGACCTGCAACGCATCGCGGTGACGCGCGATGGCGACGAAGTCATCGTCGAAGTGCAGGCCAATGCGTTTCTGCACCACATGGTGCGTAACATCGTCGGCTCGCTGCTGGATGTCGGCGCCGGTGAACAGCCCGAGGGCTGGATCTGCGAGCTGTTGGCCGGGCGCGATCGCAGCGTCGCCGGCCCCACCGCACCGGCCGCCGGACTCGTATTTCTCGGTCCGCTCTATCCATCGGAGTGGGAACTGCCGGCGGAAGTGACGTTGACGCCATGAGCGCTGCGATGTCCACGCTGATCAAGTACTGCGGCCTGACCCGCGCCGAAGACGTCGCCGAAGCGGTAGCGCTCGGCGTCGACTGCATCGGGCTCGTGTTCGCGACGCGCAGTACGCGTCGGCTGACGCCGGAGGCTGCGCGCGGATTGCGCGATGCGGTGCCGGTCGCGACTCGCGTCGTCGCGTTGACGATGGACAATCCGGTCGATGAAGTCGCAGCCATTTTGGCGACCGTGCGGCCGGACATCCTTCAATTCCATGGTGCGGAGGACGACGCGTTCTGCGTGCAGTTCGGTCTGCCGTACTGGAAAGCGATCGCGATGGGCGGCGATCCGGCTGCGGCGCTGCGCACGCTGGATGCGTGGCCGAACGCGTCGGCATTCCTGTTCGACGGTCACGCTGCGGGCGAGCCCGGCGGCAGCGGGGAGCGCTTCGACTGGGCGGCACTGCCGGCATCGCTCGACAAGCCGTTCTGGCTCGCCGGCGGACTCGATGCGGGCAATGTCGCGCATGCGATCGATGTGGCGCACCCGGCGGGCGTCGACGTCTCCAGCGGCATCGAATCCGCGCCGGGCATCAAGGATGCGGCGCGCATGCGCGCGTTCGTCGAAGCGGTACGCGGCACGCGTTGATCGCAGCCCATGCCGGGGCGGCGCGTTCGCGCGATACCGCGTTCCCGGGACAGCCTCGATCGCGCGCGAGCACGCCCCTGTAAAGGTTTCAGGCCAGTTCCTGCCTGAGCCAATCCGCCAGTGCATCGAGTCGCGCATCATCGTCGTCGCGACGCGTCGCCAGAATCCATTGCGCATCGGTTTCGACGAAGCCCCACGGCGCAAGCAGACGACCAGCGGCGAGATCGTCGGCCACCAGCTCCTGCGGCGCGATCGCGACACCGAGGCCGGCGGCCGCGGCTTCGAGCAGGAAGTACAGATGCTCGAAGCCCGTGCCGAGGTCCCCGGGCGACGCGGCGCCCTGCAGCGAGGCCCACGTCGGCCAGGCCTGCGGGCGCGAGGTGGTGTGCAGTAGCGGTTCGCGCAGCAGAGCGTCGGGCGTCAGTGCCGCGAGACGTGTCGCGTCGGCGTGGCGTGCACTGAGCACCGGGCCGATTCGCTCCGATGCGAGAGCGCGTACCGTCCACGCGGCCGGCCACGGCGACGTGCCGATCAGCAGCGCCGCGTCGAATCCGTCGAGCGATGCCGGGAACGCGCCCTCATGCGGCGACAGATGCAGCTTCAGATCGGGCAGGGCATCAGTCAGGCGCGGCAGTCGCGGAATCATCCAGCGGGCGAGCAGGCTGCCCGGGCAACCGAGCACCCGCGCAGGCGACGTGCCGGAGCGGCGAATCGCGGCGGCCGCGCCCTGCAAACGTGCGAATGCATCTCCTGCGGCGTCGCGCATGCGCATGCCGGCGGGTGTGAGCCGCAGGCCACGACCGGCGCGCACGAACAGTGGCGTGCCGAGCGCGTCTTCGAGCAGACGCACCTGCCGGCTGATCGCGCCATGGGTCACATGCAGCGCGTCGGCCGCGCGGCTCAGGCTGCCCAGGCGCGCGGCCGCCTCGAAGGCGCGCAACGCGTTGAGCGGCGGCAGATCAGTGTCGGTCATGTGAGATTTCCTGACGTATACGTCAGATCTTATCGATTCTGAAGCCGTGACGTGTGCGTTAGAGTGCAGGTCAGCCCGCACCGTGCACATCCCGATGTCGCAGTCCCCGATCACCGATTTCCACGCCTATCCCGATGCCAACGGCCACTTCGGCCGCTACGGCGGGCGCTTCGTCGCCGAGACCCTGATGGGGCCGATCGCCGAACTCGCGGCGGCCTACGACACCGCCAAGGCCGATCCTGCCTTCCAGCAGGCCTTCGACAAGGACCTCGCACACTACGTCGGCCGACCGAGCCCGATCTATCACGCCGAGCGGCTCAGTGATGCCGTCGGCGGTGCACGCATCCTGCTCAAGCGCGAGGACCTGAACCACACCGGCGCGCACAAGATCAACAACACCGTCGGCCAGGCGCTACTCGCTAGCCGCATGGGCAAGACCCGGATCATCGCCGAGACCGGCGCCGGCCAGCATGGCGTCGCGAGCGCCACGGTGGCCGCGCGACTGGGCCTGGAGTGCGTCGTCTACATGGGCGCGACCGACATCGAGCGGCAGAAAATCAACGTCTACCGCATGCGCCTGCTGGGCGCGGAAGTGGTGCCGGTGACCTCGGGCTCGGCGACACTCAAGGACGCGCTCAACGAGGCGATGCGTGACTGGGTCTCGAACGTGCGCGACACGTTCTACATCATCGGCACGGTGGCCGGTCCCGACCCGTATCCGCGGATGGTCCGCGATTTCAACGCGATCGTAGGCCGCGAGGCGCGCGAGCAGATGCTGGCCGAGTACGGCCGCCTGCCCGATGCGATCACCGCCTGCGTCGGCGGCGGTAGCAACGCGATTGGCCTGTTCCATGCCTTCCTCAACGATCGCGATGTGCGCATCGTCGGCGCCGAAGCGGCCGGTGACGGCATCGACACCGGGCGGCATGCGGCGTCGATCGCCGCTGGTCGTCCGGGTGTGCTGCACGGCAACCGCACCTATGTGATCTGCGACGACGACGGCCAGATCACCGAAACCCATTCGGTCTCAGCCGGCCTGGATTACCCGGGCGTTGGACCCGAGCATTCCTTCCTCGCCGACGCCGGCCGCGCGCAGTACGTCGGCATCACCGACGACGAAGCGCTGGCCGCCTTCCATCAGCTTGCGAAGACCGAAGGCATCCTGGCCGCGCTCGAATCCAGCCACGCGATCGCCCAGGCCATCAAGCTCGCGCGCGAATTGCCGAAGGACGCGATCGTACTGGCGAACCTGTCGGGCCGCGGCGACAAGGATGTGCACACGATCGCGCAGCGGGAAGGGTTCGTACTGTGAGCGCGCGCATCGATAGTGACGCGGGCCTGTCGAGCGCGACGGCCGAACACATCGCACTGCGACGGGCCACCATGAACCGCATCGACACCCGTTTCGCCGCGCTCAGCAAGGCCCGCCGCAAGGCTTTGATCCCGTTCTTCACCGCTGGCGATCCGTCGCTCGAAGCGACAGTGCCGGTGATGCATGCACTGGTCGCGGCCGGGGCCGATGTCATCGAACTCGGTGTGCCGTTTTCCGACCCGATGGCCGATGGTCCGACGATCCAGCGCAGTTCCGAGCGCGCGCTGGGGCGGGGCGCGGGCATGACCTATGTGCTCGATGCGGTGCGCGAATTCCGCACGCAGGACGACGCCACGCCGGTCGTGCTGATGGGTTATCTCAATCCGATCGATGTCCGTGGCGCGGACGTCTTCGCGAAGCAGGCGGGCGACGCCGGCGTCGACGGCGTGCTGCTGGTCGATCTGCCGCCGGAAGAAGCCGACGAGTTCCGCGTCGCGTTCGATGCCGCCGGCATCGCGCTGGTGCTGCTGGCCTCCCCGACGACCACCGATGCGCGCATCGAGTCGCTGTGCGCGGGCGCGCAGGGTTATCTGTACTACGTCAGCTTCGCTGGCGTGACGGGTGCCGCCGAGCGCCTCGACACCACGCAGGCCTCCGCCCGACTGCGGACGATCCGCGCGGCGAGTCGTGCGCCGGTGGTGGCGGGTTTCGGCATCCGCGATGCCGCGAGCGCTGCAGCGATGGCGGTCGATGCCGATGGCGTCGTGGTCGGCAGTGCGCTGGTCGCGGCGCTTGATGGCGCGGCGGATGCGGACGAGGCCGCCGCGCGGGCGAAGGCTTTCCTTGCGCCGTTGCGGACGGCCCTCGACGCAGGCTGAACGACCGCGGGACACAGGGCCATCCGCGTAGACGGGGGGAGGGCTTCAGAAACCGCTCGGTGACCGGATTCGGCCACGCGCCAGGCGAATAAACGCCGTACGGCGCTCGCCGGAAGCCCAACGGCCCGTCGGTTACACTTCCGCGCTTTGCGGCCCCGTTGCGGCCGTCGGGAGAAATACGCCCATGTCCTGGTTGCAGAAGATCATGCCGCCGCGCATCCGCACCGATGCGCCCGCGGCCAAGAAGCGCAGCGTTCCCGAGGGTCTGTGGGAGAAGTGCGAGCGCTGCAGCACCGTGCTGTATGGCCCGGAGCTCGAAGAGAATCTGGAGGTCTGCCCGAAGTGCAACTTCCACCGCGCGATCCGTGCCCGCGCGCGTCTGAAGGCGTTCCTGGATCCGGGCAGCCTGCAGGAGATCGCGGCCGATCTGGGCCCAACCGACATCCTGAAGTTCAAGGACCAGAAGAAGTATTCGGACCGTATCAAGGCCGCGCAGCGCGCCACCGGTGAGCGCGACACGCTGATCGCGATGCAGGGCACGCTGATGCAGCGCCCGATCGTCGCCTGCGCGATGGATTTCGCCTACATGGGCGGCTCGATGGGCTCGGTCGGCGGCGAGAAGTTCGCCCGCGCCGCCGAGCAGGCGCTCGCGCTGCGCACGCCCTTCGTGAGTTTCGCCGCGAGCGGTGGCATGCGCATGCAGGAGAGCATGTTCTCGCTGCTGCAGATGGCCAAGACCTCGGCCGCGCTGGCACGTCTGCGCGAAGCCGGCCTGCCGTACATCTCGGTGCTGACCAATCCGACCTATGGCGGTACATCGGCGTCGTTCGCGATGCTCGGCGACATCAACATCGCCGAGCCCGAAGCGCTGATCGGTTTCGCCGGCCCGCGCGTGATCGAACAGACCGTGCGCGAGACCTTGCCGGAAGGCTTCCAGACATCGGAATTCCTGCTCGAGCACGGCGCGATCGACCAGATCTGCGACCGTCGCGAAATGCGCGACCGCATCGCCCGCCTGGTGGCGCTGCTCGGCAAGCAGGACATGCCGACCGAGGCCGCTGCGTGAGTCGCCGGTACTTCGGCACCGATGGAATTCGCGGGCGGGTCGGTGAGGGATCGATCTCCGCCGATTTCGTGCTGCGCCTGGGCAACGCTTACGGCCATTCGCTGCGTGGACGCGGCGGGGACTGGCGTCGCCCGCAGGTGCTGATCGGCAAGGACACGCGCATCTCGAACTACATGTTCGAGGCAGCGCTGGAAGCCGGGCTGGTCGCGGCCGGTGTCGACGTGCAGCTGATGGGCCCGATGCCCACGCCTGCCGTCGCGCATCTGACGCGCTCGCTCGGTGCCGACGGCGGCATCGTCATTTCCGCCTCGCACAATCCGCATCACGACAACGGCATCAAGTTCTTCAGCGCGCAGGGCGAAAAGCTCGACGACGCGACCGAACTCGCGATCGAAGCCGCGCTCGACCAGCCGTTCCGTACCGTGGCGTCCGAGAAGCTCGGCAAGGCTGTGCGCACGCGCGACGCCGTCGGCCGCTATGTGGAAGCGTGCAAGGCGTCGGTGCCGCGCGGATTCGACCTCGATGGCATGCGTATCGTCGTCGACTGCGCGAACGGCGCGACCTACCAGGTCGGCCCGATCGTGTTGCGCGAACTCGGCGCACAGGTCGAGGTGATCGGCGCGGAGCCCAACGGCGTCAACATCAACGCCGGCGTCGGCTCCACGCATCCCGAATACCTGAGCGAGCGCGTCAGCCGCAGCGGCGCGAATCTCGGTATCGCCTTCGACGGCGACGGCGACCGCGTACTGTTCGTAGACGCCAACGGCACCGTGCGCGATGGCGACGACCTGCTGTACGTGCTCGCGCGCGACTGGCATCAGTCCGGTCGCCTGCAGGGCCCGGTGGTCGGCACGCTGATGAGCAATTTCGGCCTGGAGCGTGCGTTCGGCGAAGCCGGCATCGGCTTCGCGCGTGCGAAGGTCGGCGACCGTTACGTGCATCAGATGCTGCTCGAACAGGGGGGGGTGATAGGCGGCGAAACCTCCGGACATCTGCTGTGCCTGGATCGTGCGACGACCGGCGACGGCATCATCAGTGCGCTGCAGGTGCTCGAGGTACTGCGTCGCCGCGGGCAATCGCTGCAGGAAGCGCTGCACGGACTGTCCAAGGTGCCGCAAAAGACCGTCAACGTGCGTTACGAAGGTGCGTCGAAACCCGCCGAGGCGCCGGCCGTGCAAGCCGCCCTCGCCGAAGCGCAGGCCGCCGTGCAGGGCCGCGGTCGCGCGTTCCTGCGCCCGTCGGGTACCGAGCCTGTGGTGCGCGTGACCGTCGAGGCCGACGACGACGCCCTGATGCAATCGACCCTCGATCAACTGGCCGACGCCGTGCGCGCGGCCGCCGCCTGATTCCAAGGAGTCCGCGATGCCCCCCCGTATTCCCACGCTCGACATCCGCCGTTTCGACACCGATCGCGACGCCTTCGTCGCCGAACTCGGCGCTGCCTACCGCGAGTGGGGCTTCGCCGGCATCAACGGCCACGGCATTCCCCAGGCGCAGATCGATGGCGCCTACGATGTGTTCAAGGCGTTTTTCGCGCTGCCCGAAGCGACCAAGAAGCAGTACTACGTGGCCGGCGGTGGCGGCGCGCGCGGCTACACCGCGTTCGGCGTCGAGACCGCGAAAGGCGCCCAGCACTTCGACCTCAAGGAGTTCTGGCACATCGGTCGCGAGATTCCGGACGATTCGAAGTATCGCGAGGTGATGCCGCCGAACCTGTGGCCGACCGAAGTGCCGGGCTTCCGGGAACACGGCTACGGTCTGTACCAGACGCTTGATGCGCTGGGCTCGAAGGTGCTGTCGGCGCTGGCGCTGCATATCGGCCTGCCGGAGAACTACTTCGTCGACAAGACCGACTACGGCAATTCGATCCTGCGCCCGATCCACTACCCGCCGATCACCTCGGACGACATCCCGAACGAGCGCGCCGGTGCGCACGAGGACATCAACCTGATCACGCTGCTGGTCGGCGCATCGGCAGCGGGTCTGGAAGTCAAATCATCGCGTGGCGAGTGGGTGCCGTTTACGTCGGACGCAGACACCATCGTCGTCAACATCGGCGACATGCTGCAGCGCCTGACCAACCACGTGTATCCGTCGACGACGCACCGCGTGACCAATCCACCGGGCGAGCAGGCGCGCAAGCCCCGTTATTCGGTGCCGTTCTTCCTGCACCCGAATCCGGACTTCGTCATCGACGTGCTGCCGTCGACGGTGACCGCCGACAACCCGAGCCGCTACCCCGAAGCGATCACCGCGCAGGGCTATCTCGAGGAGCGGCTGCGCGAGATCAAGCTGAAGTAGGGCGTCAGTGGCGTGAGACGCAAGCAGAAACGGCGCCCGAGGGCGCCGTTTCCGTCAGGGATTCCAGACAAACGTATCAGAAGCCGTAGACCACGTTGACCGTCGTAAGCCGGTCCGTGCGGCGGCGATCGTCTGACACATCGGTGTTGTGGCGGATCTCGAAGCCGGCCTTCAGCGCCAGCGCGTCGGTCATCCGCACCTGCACGCCGAACTCGTTGCGCACAAAGGTGTTGTCGCCACCGGATTCGATCAGCAGCGTGTCGAACAGCCGTGTCGTCTCCGTCAACTGGTGGCTGAAATCCATGAAGCCGCGCGCGATCGCCTCGTTGTTGTGCACGCGCACGTCCTGTGCCTTGGACCAGCGGTAACCCGGGCCGATCTCGAACACCAGCTTCGTCTCCTCGGACATGAACGCCTCGAAGCCGTAACCGCTGGCGATCGTGGTCTGGTACTCGTCGCTGCTGAAGTGGTCGCGCTCGTTGCGGCCCGAGCCGAACACGTAGTGACGCTGCGCGAAGCGGTAGCCCGAGGAGCCGAACAGTTCGTAGCGGCGCGCGTTCTCCAGGCCGTCGCTGGTGCCGTACAAGAACGACGCGAGCACGGCGTGCTTCCAGATCTCGTCCTCGCGGGCGAGTTTGAACTTGCCGACCACGGTCTCGCTGTCCGTATTGCCCTTGGAAATCGCCAGGCCGAGTTCGCCGCTGCCAGTCCAACCCTCCTCGGCAGCGGACGCAGTCACGGGGGCGAGGGCGCAGACGAGCGCGGCGAGAACAGGTAAACGCATGGGATCTCCATCGGAAACGAAATACGGTTCGACACAAACGCGAACACCGGCCAGCGCCGGTGTGTGCGTATTTTGCGATGAACACGCCGCGCGTTGAACCCCGGCACGGTGCACACGATCCGATCTGCAGGCACGTTGGCTGCGCGAACGCGGGTATCCGCGGCTGAATCGTGACGCGCAGCGCGAAATTCATGTAGCGCGACGACACCGGTTCTGGTGCAATGCCTGCGCCGTCCGCTTGCGGCGGCACAGGGGAAATTCCGGAAATGATCGCGTCGAACAGACTGCGCCTGCGGGTGAGGCGGTGGTGCCTGTGTGCGCTCGCGTTCTGTGCAACGAGCGCGGCGTCGGCGGCGTCGCTGACCGTGACCGTAGAGGGAGAGGGCGCGGGCCTCGAGGGCGCGCTCGTCAGCCTGCATTCGCCGGCCGCACGCGCGGCGGTGAGTCCGATGTCGGCGCAGATGGACCAGCGCCAGGCCGAGTTCGTGCCGCACGTACTCGCGGTGACCACGGGCAGCCGGGTCGTGTTTCCCAACAGCGACAATTTTCGCCATCAGGTCTATTCGTTCTCGCCGGCGCAGCGCTTCGAGCTGCCGCTGTACAGCGGTCGCCAGGCGCAGCCGGTCGTGTTCGATACGCCGGGCGTGGTGGAGCTGGGCTGCAACATCCACGACTGGATGCTGGGTTACGTGGTGGTGCTCGACACGCCGTATTTCGCCACCACCGATGCGGCTGGCGCCGCGCGCCTGGAAGCGCCGGCAGGCGACTACACACTGCAGGTCTGGCACGAGCGGCTCGATGACGGCCCGGGTGCGCGGGTGACGCGACGCGTGCATGTGGGTACGCAGCGGGTCGAGCGGGTCACGCTGAATCTCGACGCGGCGCGCACCCCGCCGCAACCCGCCGACACGCGTCTGCGCGAGCTGCAGGAGCGGTTCCGGAGCCTCAAGCGTGGTGGATGAGGGTCTGCTGCCGCGGCGCGGACTCGGTGTCCGCGGGCGCATCGTCCTTGGTTTCCTGTTGCTGCTGGTCGGCACGCAGATCGCGACGCTGGCGATTGTCGGCGTTGCCGCCGACCGCGCGGTGCGCGCGCAGCTGGATGACCAGCTCAAGGTCAGCGAGCGTGTCTGGGCGCAGCTGTCGGCGGCCAGCGCGGAACGGCTGCAGGAGTCGGTGTCGGTGCTGGCCAACGACTTCGCATTCCGCGCCGCCGTCGCCACGCAGGACCAGCCGACGGCCGAAGTGGCGCTGCTCAATCACGGCATGCGGATCGATGCCGACGTCGCGCTGCTGCTCACCCCCGGCGGCGAGGTGCAGGTCTCGATCGGTCCCGAAGACGATGTCGAGACTGCGCGCGCGATCGCGCCGCTGCTGGCAGAGGCCGAGGCCAGCGGGCGTGCAACCGGCGTTGCGTTGCTCGACGCGCGGCCGTTTCTGCTGGCGGTGGTGCCGGTCATGGCGCCGCGACGGGTGGCCTGGGCGGCCGTGGGGCTGCATTACGGCGAAGCACTGGCGCGGCGCTACCGCGGCATCATCGGCATGGAGGTCGTGTTCGTCGAAGCCGACGGCGATCTCGTCCGCGTGTTGGCCTCGACCCTGCCCGAGGCGCAGACCGCGGCCCTGGGGCTGAGTCGCGATGCCGCGCGGGCCGTCAATGGTGCCCAGGTCGACCTTGCGCTCGATGGTCGCCACTACGCCGCGCATGCCTTCAGCGCCGCCTTGATGTCGGGCCGTCAGGTGCAGGTGATGCTGCTGGCCGATCTGGACGAGGCGTTGGCGCCTTATCACCGCCTGCGCGACCAGATTCTGTGGCTCGCGGGCCTCGCGGTGCTGGTCGCGGCCGTGCTGGCGGTGCTGGTGGGGCAGGGGATTGCGCGTCCGGTGCAGCGTCTGGCCGATGCCGCCCGTCGCATCGGCGCCGGCGATTACGCCGAGCCACTGCCGGTCAGGGGCCGCGACGAGCTCGCCGATCTCGCCCGCGCGTTCAACGCGATGCAGCGCGAGATCGGCCAGCGCGAAGCGCGCATCCGCTTCCAGGCTACGCATGACGATCTCACCGGCCTGCCCAGTCGTGGCCACGCGCTCGGTGTACTGGAACGCACGATCGAACGCGCACGCCAGCAGCGGCGCAATTGCGCGGTGCTGATCCTGGATCTCGACCGGTTCAAGGAGATCAACGATTCGCTCGGCCACGCCTATGGCGACGCGGTGCTGACCGGGGTTGCGGACCGCTTGCGCACCGCGGTGCGTGGTGAGGATCTGCTGGCGCGGCTCGGCGGCGACGAATTCCTGGTGCTGCTCGACGACGCCGATGCGGAGGCCGCCTGCGTGCGCGCGCGTCAGCTCGCACAGGTGCTGGAGACGCCGTTCCAGCTCGGGAACACCCAGGTCGGGCTGGAAGCCAGCATCGGCGTCGCGGTTTATCCGGGGCATGCCGATGACGCGGCGACGCTGCTGCGGCGCGCCGACATCGCGATGTACGAGGCCAAGCAGCAGCACGTGCGCGTGCTGGTCTATCGCGCCGGCGACGACGAGCATCATCTGCGTCAGGTCGGGCTGATGGGATTGCTGCGCCATGCGCTGGAACTGCGCCAGTTCCGGTTGGTGTTCCAGCCCAAGATCGACCTCGCCAGTCGCCGCGTCGTCCATGTCGAAGCGCTGCTGCGCTGGACTACGCCCGAGTACGGCGACGTGACGCCGGATGAATTCATTCCGTTGGCCGAGCGCTCTGGCGTGATTCGCGCGATCACCCGCCACGTCGTCGACGAGGCCCTGCGGCAGGCAGCGCCGTGGATCGCCGACGGCATGATCGAAGGCGTCGCGGTGAACTTGTCACCGACGGATCTGCTCGATCCCGAACTGCCCGACTACGTGGCCCAGCGCCTGCAGGCCCACGGTGTCCCGTCGAAGAGCCTCGTGCTGGAGGTGACCGAACACACGGTGATGCGCGACCTCGAAGCCGCGCGCGGCACCATGCACAGTCTGCGGGGCCAGGGCGTGCGGCTGTCGATCGACGATTTCGGTACCGGACATTCCTCGCTTGCCCAGCTGCGCAGCCTGCCGGTGGACGAGATCAAGATCGACAAGAGCTTCGTCACCGAACTCGGCAGCAGCAACGACGACACGGTGATCGTGCGGTCAGCGATCGAGATCGGCCACAACATGGGCTTGAAGGTCATCGCCGAGGGCGTCGAAGGCGCAGCGAGCCTGGCGATCCTCGAAGCGCTGGACTGCGACATGGTGCAGGGCTATCTGTTCTCGCGACCGCTGCCGGCGCCTGCGTTCGTCGAATGGTGCACGCAGTTCCAGCACGCGCAGGTGGACGCATGACGCGGCGCCTGCGCGCGTGGGCATTCGCGGCGCTGGCGTGCCTGCCCGCACTGGTCTGTCACGCCGGCGACGGCCGGCTGCTCGCCACCGGCGGCGCCAGCCAGATCGAAGGTGCTGCGGGCGGCGGGCTCGTGCCCTGGGCGGTTCTCGCCGGTTACGGCACCGACGACCAGCAGGGCGGCGTCGCCTTCGTGACCGCCGTGCGCACCGACGATTACGGGCTCGACGTCATCGGCGCGGCCTGGAGCTGGAACAACCGCATCGAACTGTCGATCGCGCGGCAGACCTTCTCGCTGGACACACTGCGCGACACCTTATCGCTGCCGACCGCACGTTTCCGCCAGGACGTGCTCGGCGCGAAGCTGCGGCTGCGCGGCGATCTGGTCTACGGACGCGGCCCGCAGATCTCGCTCGGCGTGCAGGCCAAGCGGCAGCTGGATTTCCAGGTGCCGTCGCTGGTGGGCGCGCGTGACGACGATGGCATCGATGTCTACGTGAGCGCATCGCGCCTGATGCTGGCCGCGGCAGGCGGTCGCAACCTGTTGCTCAACGGCACCCTGCGGGCGACGCGCGCCAATCAGACCGGGCTGCTCGGTTTCGGCGGCGACCGCCGCTCGGGTTACAGCGTCGTCGCAGAAGGCAGCGCTGCCGTATTGCTGGATCCACGCTGGGCGGTCGGCATCGAGTACCGGCAGAAGCCCGACAACCTGGGCTTCGCCCGTGAGGACGACTGGCGCGATGTGTTCGTCGCCTGGTTCCCGAACAAGCACGTCGCCGTCGTCGGTGCCTGGGCCGATCTGGGCGACATCGCCACCCTGAAGCACCAGCGCGGCGCCTACCTGTCCGTGCAGGCGAGCTTCTGATGGCGCGCGCCGCGCGCATCCGGACGCTGCTGATCGCCGCCGCACTGGCCGTCGGTCTTGTCGCCTGCGCCACGCGTCCTGCGTCGCCCCCGCCTGCACCGGTGGACGATTCGGTGTATCGCGCACTGGGCGGGCAGGCCGGCATCGAGGGGATCGTCGACGACCTGCTCGACGTCGTCGTCGAGGACGAGCGCATCAATTTCCAGTTCGCGCTGGCGAACATCGTGCGCCTGCGCGGCATGCTCATCACCCAGCTCTGCAGCGTCTCCGGCGGTCCATGCCGCTACGACGGCCTGTCGATGGAAGAGGCGCATGCCGGTCGCGGCATCACCACGGCGCAGTTCAATGCGCTGGTCGAGAACCTGATCCTGGTGATGGAACGTCGCGGCGTGCCGGTGTCGGCGCAGAACCGGCTGTTGCGTCAGCTGGCCCCGATGCACGGGGATGTCACCGGGCGCTGAGCCGGCGCGGACGGCGCATCGGCTATCCTCGTCCGCCTCTCGTCATATGGAGTCGCCCATGCGCCGCAGGATCGTCGCCGGCAACTGGAAGCTGCAGGGCAGCCGCACATTCGCCACCGAACTCGTCGAGGGCATCGCCGCCGGCCTGCCGGGTGGGGTGGAGGCGATCGTGCTCCCGCCGTTCCCGTATCTCTCGCTGCTGACCGAGTCGCATGGCGGGCGCGGCGTGGCCTTCGGTGCCCAGGACGTCAGCGCACACGCCAAGGGCGCCTACACCGGCGAAGTGGCCGCCTCGATGCTGGCCGACGTCGGCGCCGTCTACACGCTGGTCGGTCATTCCGAGCGTCGCCAGTACCACGGCGAGGACGACGCGTTGGTCGCACAGAAGTTCATCGCCGCCCGCGCCGCCGGCTTGGTGCCGATCCTGTGCGTGGGCGAGACCCGCGAACAGCGCGAGGCCGGCCGTACCGAAGCCGTGATCGCCGCCCAGGTCGAGGCCGTGCTGGCCGCGGCCGGCGTGGCCGCATTCGACGGTGCGATCGTCGCCTACGAACCGGTCTGGGCGATCGGCACCGGCCTGACCGCCAGCACCGAGCAGGCGCAGGCCGTCCACGCCTTCCTGCGTGGCGTGGTCGCCAGACAGGATGCTAGAATCGCCGATTCGTTGCCGCTGCTCTATGGCGGCAGCTGCAAGCCCGACAATGCCGCTGCGCTGTTCTCGCAGCCCGACGTCGACGGCGGATTGATCGGTGGCGCCTCGCTGGCGGCCGAAGACTTCCTGGCCATCGTCGCCGCGGCCGCGCGCTGAGCGCAGCCGGCGATTCCGACACAAGGCCCGTTCGCGGGCACCCGAGAGCACCCACGCAATGCTGCTGAACGTCTTCAACATCCTGTTCGTCATCATCGCCATTGCGATGATCGCGTTGATCCTCATGCAGCGCGGTGCAGGCGCCGCGGCCGGCTCCGGCTTCGGCGGCGGTGCGTCGGCAACTGTGTTCGGCGCGCGGGGTTCGTCCAATTTCCTGTCCAAGGCGACGAAGTGGCTGGCGATCAGCTTCTTTGCGATCACGCTGTTCATGGCCTGGTACGCGATGCATCGCGCCAACCCGAATGCACTGAACATGGATCTGGGTGTCATGGGCGGCCAGGTACCGGCGGCGCCGGTCGAGGGTGCGCCTGCAACGCCGGTTGCACCGCCTCCAGCTGCGGATGCGACCGTGCCAGCGGCGCCGTCCGCCGAGGGTGCAGTGCCGGCCGCGCCGGAAAATTCTTCGCAGGAATCGCCGCAGCCCACTCCCCAGAACGATTGATTGGGATTACAATGCGCGGCTCGCCGGGGCGAACGCCGCGGATGAGGTTTCAGGTTGACCAGCCCAGGTGGCGGAATTGGTAGACGCACTACCTTGAGGTGGTAACGGCTTAGGTCGTGGGGGTTCGAGTCCCCCCTTGGGCACCAACCGGAAAACGCAATATGCGCTGTGCGCATTGAGCACGAAAAGCCTCGCACGAGCGGGGCTTTTTCGTGTCTGGACGCGTGCACTGGCACGCGGACAGGAATCATTCGCGCGCAGGCGTCACCGATTGCGTGCGGCAATTGCGAAATGCGGCGCGCGTCGCCTGCCTGCAGGGCGGAAATCGTTTACTCACCAGTTCTGTAACCAGTACAATTGCCGTGATCGGGCGATCGCACAGCGTGCATCGCCCGGCCTTCGTGAAGCGCTCCGTCGCTTCGAGAATGCGGCGTCCACAGGCGCCGAGCCAAGGCCGCACATTGCGGCCGTAGCCGAGAGAACATCCGAGTGCTGGCCGAATATCTGCCGACCCTGCTGTTCCTGATCGTTGCCACGGGGATCGGCATTGCATTGCTGATCATTGGCAACCTGTTGGGGCCCAAGCGCCCGACGCTGGAAAAGCTGTCGCCCTACGAGTGCGGATTCGAAGCCTTCGAAGACGCGCGCATGCAGTTCGACGTGCGCTATTACCTCATCGCGATCCAGTTCATCGTCTTCGATCTGGAAATCATCTTCATCGTGCCCTGGGCCACCGTGTTCCGCGAACTCGGTGTGCTGGGTCTGATCGAGATGGGCATCTTCGCCGGCATGCTGCTGCTCGGCTTCGTCTACGTGTGGAAGAAGGGAGCGCTGGAATGGGAGTGAACCAGACCGTCGCGCGCCTGATGAACAACCCGCTGCCGGAAGGCCGCGTGGACGACATCCTGCGCCCGGAAGGCGAGAACCCGCTGCTCGAGCGCGGTTTCGTCACGACCAGTTCCGATGTGCTGCTCAACTGGGCACGCACCGGCTCGATGTGGCCGATGACCTTCGGTCTGGCGTGCTGCGCGGTGGAGATGATGCACGCCGGTGCGGCGCGTCTCGATCTCGACCGTTACGGCGTGGTGTTCCGCCCGTCGCCGCGCCAGTCGGATGTGATGATCGTGGCCGGCACGCTGGTCAACAAGATGGCCCCGGCGCTGCGCAAGGTCTACGACCAGATGCCGGATCCCAAGTGGGTCATCTCGATGGGCAGCTGCGCCAACGGCGGCGGCTATTACCACTACTCGTATTCGGTGGTGCGCGGTTGCGACCGCATCGTGCCGGTCGACATCTACGTGCCGGGCTGCCCGCCGACGGCGGAAGCGCTGATCTACGGCATCCTGCAGTTGCAGAAGAAGATCCGCCGCGCCACCAACTTCGGTGAGACCAAGACGGGGCAGCGCGATGCGTGAGACCTCCACCGCGTTCGCGGCGCGCCTGCGCGCGCGCTTTTCCGATGCCGACGTGGCGGTCGCACTGCCGCGCGGCGAGGTGACGATCACCACTGCCGGCGACTGGCTCGACACCGCGCGCGCCTTGCGCGACGAGTTCGGTTTCGAAATGCTGATCGACGTCTGTGGTGTCGACTATCTGAGTCACGGCAGCGACGAGTGGGACACCGACGTGTCTTCCGAAGGCTTCAGCCGTGGCGTCGAAGGCCGCGGTCCGGGTCGTTTCAAGTTCGGCGAAACCGGCAGCCGTCAGGTGTCGCAGCCGCAGGGTGATGCCGGTATTCCAGTGCCGCAGCGCCGCTTCGCCGCGGTCGCGCAGTTGCTGTCGCTCCAGCACAACCAGCGCGTGATGCTGAAGTGCTTCGCGCCCAGCGACGATCTGCCGGTGGTGTCTTCGCTGACCGTGCTCTGGCGGGTCGCGAACTGGTTCGAGCGCGAGGCCTTCGATCTGTTCGGCGTGATCTTCGAAGGTCACCCGGATCTGCGCCGCATCCTGACCGACTACGGTTTCGTCGGTCATCCGTTCCGCAAGGATTTCCCGTTGATCGGCAATGTCGAAGTGCGTTACGACGCCGAGCGCAAGCGCGTGGTGTACGAGCCGGTGACCTCGGTCGAACCGCGCGTCGGCGTGCCGCGCGTGATCCGTGACGACGCCCGTTTCGCGACCGCAAGTGGCGAACAGGCCGCGCGTCGCGTGGAGGCTGCCAAGTGAGCGCCGTGCCGACCACCTCGCTGCACACCAACGCGACGCCGAGTGCGGAAGCGCTGAAGCAGGAAATCCGTAACTACACGTTCAACTTCGGTCCCCAGCATCCATCCGCGCACGGCGTGCTGCGCCTGATCCTGGAAATGGACGGCGAGACCGTGATGCGCGCCGATCCGCACATCGGCCTGCTGCACCGTGGTACCGAGAAGCTGGCCGAGTCGAAGCCGTTCAACCAGTCCATCGGTTACATGGATCGCCTCGACTACGTGTCGATGATGTGCAACGAGCACGCCTATGTGCGCGCGATCGAAACCCTGATGGGAATCGAGGCGCCCGAGCGTGCGCAGTGGATCCGTACGCTGTTCGACGAAGTCACGCGCATCCTCAACCACCTGATGTGGGTGGGCTCGAATGCGCTCGATCTGGGCGCGATGGCGGTGATGCTGTACGCGTTCCGTGAGCGCGAAGAGTTGATGGACGTCTACGAGGCGGTGTCGGGCGCGCGCATGCACGCGACCTATTACCGTCCCGGCGGCGTCTACCGCGACCTGCCGGCGCAGATGCCGCAGTACGCCGAGTCGCGCTGGCGCAAGGGCGAGAAGCTCAAGCGTTTCAACAAGTGGCGCGGCGGTTCGATGCTCGATTACCTCGAAGCATTCGCGAAGGATTTCCCCAAGCGCGTCGACGAGTACGAAACCCTGCTCACCGACAACCGCATCTGGAAGCAGCGCACTGTCGGCATTGGCGTGATTCCGCCGGATCTGGCGAAGGCGTGGGGCATGACCGGCCCGATGCTGCGCGGTTCGGGCGTCGAGTGGGATCTGCGCAAGACGCAGCCCTACGCCAAGTACGCCGAAGTCGATTTCGACATCGCGGTAGGCGTCAACGGCGACTGCTACGACCGGTACCTCGTGCGCGTGTTCGAGATGCGCGAGTCGGCGAAGATCATCCAGCAGTGCGTCAACTGGCTGCGGGCGAATCCCGGCCCGGTCATGCTGGACAACTACAAGGTGTCGCCGCCGTCGCGTGAGTCGATGAAGGACGACATGGAAGCGTTGATCCATCACTTCAAGCTGTTCACCGAGGGCTACAGCGTGCCCGCCGGCGAGACCTACAGCGCCGTCGAAGCCCCGAAGGGCGAGTTCGGCTGCTATCTGGTCTCCGACGGCGCGAACAAGCCGTTCCGCGTGCATCTGCGCGCGCCCGGCTTCGCACACCTCTCGTCGATGGACGCCATCACCAGCGGACACATGCTGTCCGACGTGGTGGCGATGATCGGTACCTATGACATCGTGTTCGGAGAAGTCGACCGATGAAGGCGACTGGCAATTTCGAGAGCGCCCGCAACGTCGACCCGATGGTCGTGCTCAGCGGCGACACGCGCGCGCACATCGACCACTGGCTGACCAAGTTCCCCGAAGACCGCAAGCGGTCCGCGGTGCTGCAGGGTCTGTTCGCTGCGCAGGAACAGAACGACGGCTGGTTGACCGACGAGCTGATCGCCGGCGTCGCCAAGTATCTGGATCTGCCGCCGGTGTGGGCCTACGAGGTGGCGACGTTCTACTCGATGTTCGAGACCGAGAAAGTCGGCCGCAACAACGTCGCGTTCTGCACCAACATCAGCTGCTGGCTCAACGGCGCCGAGGATCTCGTCGCGCACGCGGAGAAGAAGCTGGGCTGCAAGCTGGGTGAATCCACCGCCGACGGTCGCGTCTTCCTCAAGCGTGAGGAAGAGTGCGTCGCTGCGTGCTGCGGCGCGCCGGTCGTGGTCATCAACGGTCATTACCACGAGAAGCTCACACCCGAGACGGTGGACGAGCTGATCGACGGTCTGAAGTAAGGCATCGCGCGGACATGGCACATCACCATCCCAAGTCTTCCGAAGGTTACGGGCCCGTCGGGCCTGCGCCGCAGGAACACCAGGCGGTCTACACCACGCTGCATTTCGACAAGCCGTGGTCCTACGAGAACTACCTCAAGACGGGTGGTTACAGCGCGCTGCGCAAGATTCTCGAAGAGAAGATTCCGCCGGCCGACGTGATCGAGATGGTCAAGCAGTCGGGCCTGCGCGGCCGCGGCGGCGCGGGCTTCCCGACCGGTCTGAAGTGGAGCTTCATGCCCAAAGGCGAGATGCAGAAGTACATCCTCTGCAATTCGGACGAATCCGAGCCGGGCACTGCGAAAGACCGCGACATCCTGCGTTACAACCCGCACTCGGTCATCGAGGGCATGGCCATCGCGTGCTACGCGACCGGCTCGACGGTGGCCTACAACTACCTGCGCGGCGAGTTCCACCACGAGCCCTTCGAGCATCTGGAAGAAGCCACCGCCGAGGCCTACGCCAACGGCTGGCTGGGCAAGAACCTGCTCGGCTCGGGCATCGACGTCGACATCTACAACGCGCTCGGCGCGGGCGCCTACATCTGCGGCGAAGAAACCGCACTGATGGAATCGCTGGAGGGCAAGAAGGGACAGCCGCGCTTCAAGCCGCCGTTCCCGGCCAACTTCGGTCTGTACGGCAAGCCGACAACGATCAACAACACCGAGACCTACGCCTCGGTGCCGGCGATCGTGCGCAACGGCGCGCAGTGGTTCATGGATCTGGGCAAGCCTAACAACGGCGGCTGCAAGATCTTCTCGGTCTCCGGCCATGTGGCCAAGCCGGGCAACCACGAGATCCGCCTGGGCACCTCGTTCGCCGATCTGCTGGCGCTGTGTGGCGGCATGCGCGAAGGCCGCACGATCAAGGGCGTGATTCCGGGTGGTTCGTCGATGCCGGTGCTCCCGGGCGAGACCATGATGGGCCTGACGATGGATTACGACGCGCTGCAGAAGGCCGGCTCCGGCCTCGGCTCGGGCGCGGTCATCGTCATGGACGACACGACCTGCATGGTGCGCGCGTGCCGACGCATTGCGCGCTTCTACTACAAGGAGAGCTGCGGCCAGTGCACGCCGTGCCGCGAAGGCACCGGCTGGATGTACCGCATGCTGTGCCGCATCGCCGACCACACGGCGACGGTCGAAGACCTGCAGATGCTGCGGGCCGCGGCCGGCCAGATCGAGGGACACACCATCTGCGCGTTCGGTGAAGCGGCCGCATGGCCGGTGCAGGGCTTCCTGCGCCATTTCTGGGACGAATTCGAGTACGCGATTGTCAACAAGCGCTTCCTCGTCGACGACCAGCGCAACGGCACCGTGGTGCCCAAGGCGGTCGCCGCATGAGCGCGCAACCCGTGAATCCGAACCTGCCGCCCGACCACGTCACCGTCTTCATCGACGGCGTCGAACTGGCCGCGCCCAAGGGCTCGATGATCATCCATGCCGCCGACAAGGCCGGCATTCCGATCCCGCGTTTCTGCTATCACGACAAGCTCGAAATCGCCGCGAACTGCCGCATGTGCCTGGTCGACACCGAAGTCGGCGGCCGTGGTGCGCCCAAGCCGTCGCCGGCCTGCGCCACGCCGGTGATGGACGGCCTGAAGGTCTTCACGCGCAACGAGAAGGCGCTCAAGGCCCAGCGCAACGTGATGGAGTTCCTGCTGATCAACCATCCGCTCGACTGCCCGATCTGCGATCAGGGCGGCGAGTGCGAACTGCAGGATCTGTCGCTCGGTTACGGCCGTTCGGTCAGCCGCTTCGCCGAGCGCAAGCGCGTCGTCGCCGACGAGGATCTCGGTCCGCTGGTCGCGACCGAGATGACCCGCTGCATCCAGTGCACGCGCTGCGTGCGCTTCACCGCTGAAATCGCCGGCACCTACGAGCTGGGCGGCATGCAGCGCGGCGAGAACCTGCAGATCGGCACCTACGACGGCAAGCCGCTGACGACCGAACTGTCGGGCAATGTCATCGACGTGTGCCCGGTCGGCGCGCTGACCAACAAGGTGTTCCGCTTCCGTGCGCGTCCGTGGGAACTGATCGCGCGCGAATCGCTCGGCGGTCACGATGCGCTGGGCAGCAACCTGTTCCATCACCTGCGCCGCGGCGACGTGATGCGCACCGTGCCGCGCGACAACGAAGCGGTCAACGAGTGCTGGATCTCCGACCGCGACCGCTATTCGCACCAGGGCCTGACGGCCGATGACCGCGCGGTGCATCCGCTGGTCAAGGATGGCGGGCAGTGGCGCGAGGCCTCGTGGGACGAGGCGCTCGAGCGCGCGATGACGATCCTGCGCGACAACGCGGCCGACGAACTCGGCATGCTGGTGCATCCCTCGACCTCGAACGAGGAGGGCGCGCTGCTGGCACGCCTGGCCGAAGCCCTGGGCACCGGCAACCTCGATCACCGCATCGCCCAGCGCGACCTGTCCGATGGCGCCATCGCCGAAGCCTTCGCGATGCCGGTCGCCGAACTCGAGCAGGCCGATGTCGTGCTGCTCGTCGGCAGCAACCTGCGCCACGAAGTGCCGCTGCTGCATCACCGCGTGCGTCAGGCGTGGAAGCGCGGCGCCAAGGTGTACGTGGTCAATCCGGTCGATTTCGAATTCACCTTCGACATCGAGGACAAGGCCATCGTGGCGCCGTCGAAGATCGCCGAAACGCTGCAGGTCGCCGAACTCGGCGACGCGCTGCGCGGCGCGAAGCACGCGGCGATCATCGTTGGTGCGCAGGCGGAAGCCAGCGCGCACGCGTCCGATATCCGCAAGGCGGCGGCTGCACTCGCCGCGGACACCGGCGCGTCGCTGTGTCGCATTCCGCACGGCGCCAATGCGCTGGGTCTGTCACGTCTCGGCGTGCTGCCGACCTCGCGCGATGCCAACGCGATGCTGTCCGAGCGCCGCGGCGCGTACGTGATCTACGGCATCGAGCCGGGTCTGGACTTCGCCGACCAGGCGCAGGCGTTGAAGGCACTGGGCGCGGCGCAGGTCGTAGCCTTTAGCCACTTCGCCTGCCAGTCCACGCGCAGCGTCGCCGACGTGATCCTGCCGATCGGTGCGCTCGCCGAAATCGACGCGACGCTGACCAATCTCGAAGGCCGCGAGCAGCAGGCCACCGCCGCCGGCAAGCTGCCGGGCGACGCGCGCTCCGGCTGGCGTGTGCTGCGTGCCCTCGGTGGCGCGCTCGAAGCCCCGGGCTTCGAGTTCACCGATCTCGCCGGTCTGCGTGCGGGCCTGCAGGGCAGGGCGGTGTCGGTTGCCGCGTCCGCGGCGCCGGTCGTTGACGGCGATGGCTTCGAACTGGCCGTCAGCCAGGCGATCTATCGCGTCGACGGTCTGACCCGTCGCGCTGCCGCGCTGCAGTCGCATCCGCTGACCCTCGGTCCGCGCATCGTGCTGCATCCCGACGACGCGGCCGCCAGTCAGGTCGCCGACGGCGGCATGGCCAAGGTGTCGAACGCGGTCGGGACCGCAACGCTGCAGGTGGCGATCGACGAGCGCGTCGCACCGGGCGCGGCGTGGGTGGAATCGGGCTACGGCGCCACGGCGGCGCTGTCGGCCGGCAAGGTCAAGGTGGTGGCGGCATGAGTGCGACCCAAACCGGCGTGACCAACACCGCATCGCTGCTCGGCGATCTGTCGGCGCCGCTGTACGACTGGCTGATGTCGCTGGGCGCGATCGGGCTGATCCTGTGGATCGTGCTCAAGATCCTGCTGATCGCGATGCCGGTGATCATCTGCGTCGCGTTCTACGTCGTCTGGGAGCGCAAGCTGCTGGGCTGGATGCATCAGCGCCACGGTCCGATGTACGTGGGCATGGGCATCTTCCAGGCCTTCGCCGACGTCTTCAAACTGCTGTTCAAGGAAGTCATCCAGCCGACCAACGCGCAGCGCGTGCTGTTCGTGCTGGCGCCGCTGATCACGCTGGCACCTGCATTCGCTGCCTGGGCCGTGGTGCCGTTCGACGCGCAGCTGGTGCTGTCGAACGCCAACGCCGGTCTGCTGTATCTGCTGGCGATGACCTCGCTCGGTATCTACGGCATCATCCTCGCCGGCTGGGCGTCGAACTCGAAGTACGCGTTCCTCGGTGCGATGCGCGCCTCGGCGCAGATGATCAGCTACGAGATCGCGATGGGCTTCGCGCTCGTCGGCGTGATGGTTGGTGCAGGCAGCTTGAACCTGTCCGAGATCGTCATGGCGCAGGCCGGTGGCAAGGGCCTGTTCGACTGGTTCTGGCTGCCGATGCTGCCGCTGTTCGTCATCTACTTCATCTCCGGCGTGGCCGAGACCAACCGCGCACCGTTCGACGTCGTCGAAGGCGAGTCGGAAATCGTCGCCGGTCACATGGTCGAGTATTCGGGGTCGGCGTTCGCGCTGTTCTTCCTCGCCGAATACGCGAACATGATCCTGATCAGCTTCCTGGTCGCGATCTTCTTCCTCGGCGGCTGGCTGTCGCCGTTCCAGGGCTGGGGCATTCCGCTGCTGTCTGTCGACGGCTGGTGGTGGCTGTTCGCGAAGGTCTTCTTCTTCGCAAGCTGCTTCATCTGGTTCCGCGCCTCGTTCCCGCGCTACCGCTATGACCAGATCATGCGGCTGGGCTGGAAGGTCTTCATTCCGATCAGCATCGGCTGGATCGTGGTCACCGCGCTGATGGCGTACTTCGGAATCTTCGAGGCAGGGCAGTAATGGCCAAGTTCGTTGCATGGTTCAGGGGCCTGTTGCTGCTCGAGTTGCTCGGCGGCATGGCGCTGACCTTCCGGTATCTGTTCCGGGACAAGTACACGCTGATGTACCCGATGGAGAAGACGCCGCAGTCCCCGCGTTTCCGCGGTCTGCACGCGCTGCGCCGGTATCCCAACGGTGAGGAGCGCTGCATCGCCTGCAAGCTGTGCGAGGCCGTGTGCCCCGCGCTGGCGATCACAATCGATTCCGAGCAGCGCGAGGACGGCACCCGCCGTACCACGCGCTACGACATCGATCTGTTCAAGTGCATCTACTGTGGTTTCTGCGAGGAATCGTGCCCGGTGGACTCGATCGTCGAGACCCATCTGCACGAGTACCACTTCGAGAACCGCGGCGAGAACATCGTGACCAAGCCGCAGCTGCTGGCGATCGGCGACCGTCTCGAGAGCGAGATCGCAGAACGTCGCGCCGCCGACTCCGCGTACAGGTAAGTCATGAATTTCGACCTGATTGCATTCCTCGTCTTCGCCGCGATCACCGTGATGTCCGCGGTGGCGGTGATCAGTGCCCGCAACCCGGTGCACGCAGCGCTGTTCCTGGTGCTGACGTTCTTCTCCACCGCCTGCACCTGGCTGCTGGTCGGCGCCGAGTTCCTCGGCCTCGCGCTGGTGCTGGTCTACGTCGGCGCGGTGATGGTGCTGTTCCTGTTCGTGGTGATGATGCTCGACGTGGACGTCGCGCCGCTGCGCGAAGGCTATGTGCGCTATCTGCCGGTCGGCCTGATCGTCGCGGTGGTGATGCTGGTCGAGATCGTCACCCTGATCGGCGTGCGCGCGAAGATGGCGCCGTTCGCCGTCGATGCGGTCGACGAGGCGGGCGTGTCGAACACGGTGTGGATCGCACGCCGGCTGTTCACCGATTTCCTGCTGCCGTTCGAAGTCGCCGCGGTCATCCTGACCGTCGCGGTCATCGCCGCGGTGATGCTCACCCTGCGCCGCCGTCCCGGCACCAAGCACCAGAATCCGGGCGAGCAGGCCCGCGTGCGGGCGTCGGACCGCATGCGCGTGGTCAAGATGGACGCGGTGCGTCCGGTCGTCGAGCCCACACCGGGCGAAGGCGAGGGAGAAGCGAAATGACCGAACTGTTCGGAACCGGCCTCGCGCTGGGCCATTACCTCTCGCTGGGCGCGGTGCTGTTCTGCATCTCCGTCGCGGGCATCTTCCTCAACCGGAAGAACGTGATCATCCTGCTGATGTCGATCGAGCTGATGCTGCTCGCGGTCAACATCAACTTCATCGCGTTCTCGCGCGAGTTCGGCGACGCCGCCGGGCAGATCTTCGTGTTCTTCATTCTCACCGTGGCCGCGGCCGAGGCCGCGATCGGTCTCGCGATCCTGGTCACGCTGTTCCGCAACCGGCGCACGATCAATGTCGCCGAACTCGACACGTTGAAGGGCTGATCCGGGCATGGAGAACGCTGTTTCCGAGATCATGATTTCCCAGACCACGCTGGTCGCGATCGTGCTCGCGCCGCTGCTGGGCTCGATCATCGCGGGCCTGTTCGGCCGCCAGGTCGGCCGCGCCGGTGCGCACACGGTGACCATCGCCGGCGTCGCGATCAGCTGCGCGCTGTCGATCTACACGCTGTGGCAGCTGATGCAGGGCGCGCCGACCTTCAACGAGAACGTCTACACCTTCTTCGAGGTCGGCAACTATTCGGCGCACGTCGGCTTCCTGATCGACAATCTCACCGCGATGATGATGGTCGTGGTGACCTTCGTGTCGCTGCTGGTGCACGTCTACACCATCGGCTACATGTCCGAGGATCCGGGCTACCAGCGCTTCTTCAGCTATATCTCGCTGTTCACCTTCTCGATGCTGATGCTGGTGATGGGCAACAACTTCCTGCAGCTGTTCTTCGGCTGGGAAGCGGTGGGCCTGGTGTCGTACCTGCTGATCGGGTTCTGGTTCAAGAAGCCGACCGCGGTGTTCGCCAACATGAAGGCGTTCCTGGTCAACCGCGTCGGCGATTTCGGCTTCCTGCTCGGTATCGCCGGCGTGCTGTACTGGTTCGGCAGCCTCGACTACGCGACCGTGTTCGCTGCGGCTGACACCACGATCGGCGGTGGCCAGACGATCGAAGTGATCACCGGCTTCGAGTGGTCGGTCGCGACGCTCGTCTGCATCTGTCTGTTCATCGGCGCGATGGGCAAGTCGGCCCAGGTGCCGTTGCACGTGTGGCTGCCCGACTCGATGGAAGGCCCGACCCCGATCTCGGCGCTGATCCACGCCGCGACCATGGTCACCGCCGGCATCTTCATGGTGGCGCGCATGTCGCCGCTGTTCGAGCTGTCGGAAACCGCGCTGCAGTTCATCCTCTTCATCGGTGCGACCACGGCCTTCTTTACTGGCCTGATCGGCATCGTGCAGAACGACATCAAGCGCGTCGTCGCGTACTCGACGCTGTCGCAGCTGGGCTACATGACCGTCGCGCTCGGCGTGTCGGCATACTCGGCCGCGGTGTTCCACCTGATGACCCACGCCTTCTTCAAGGCGCTGCTGTTCCTGGCGGCGGGCTCGGTGATCATCGGCATGCACCACGAGCAGGACATGCGCAAGATGGGCGGCCTGCGCAAGTACATGCCGATCACGTTCTGGACCAGCGTCATCGGCACGCTGGCCCTGGTGGGAACGCCGTTCTTCAGCGGCTTCTATTCCAAGGACACGATCATCGAGGCGGCCAAGCACGCCAGCGACGGTGGCGGCTGGGTGTTCCAGTACGCGTACTGGTCGGTGCTGCTGGGCGCGTTCGTGACTTCGTTCTACAGCTTCCGCCTGCTGTACATGACGTACTTCGGCAAGGAGCGTTTCCGCGATGCGCATGCGTCCGACGCACACGCCACGCATGACGCGCACGGTCACGAAACACACCACGAGCCGCTGCACGACGACGGCCACGGCCATGCGGTCGCCGCGACGTCTCACGATGCACATGCGCATGACGATCATGGCCACCACGGCCCGCACGAGCCACACGAATCCCCGTGGGTCGTGACGCTGCCGCTGATCCTGCTGGCGATCCCGTCGATCCTGATCGGTTACTTCACCGCGGGTCCGATGCTGTTCGGCACCGACTGGACCGGCCATCACGAAGTGCGCGGGTTCTTCGACGGCGTGATCCACGTGCTGTCGTCCAACGACGTGCTGGCTGCGCTGAAGGAAGAGCTGTGGCACGGCCCGGCCGCGTTCGCGCTGCATGGCTTCATGGCACCGGCGTTCTGGCTGGTCGTCGCAGGCTTCGTGCTGGCGACCGTCATGTACTGGTGGAAGCCCGAGCTGGCGGCGAAGGCCGCGCACGTGTTCCGCCTGCCCATCCGCGTGCTCGAGAACAAGTACGGCATGGACGACCTGTGGATCGGCGGTTTCGCCGGCGGCGGTGTCGGTCTGGGCAAGCTGTCGCGGGTGTTCGATACCAAGGTGATCGACGGTGTCTTCGTCAACGGTCCGGCGCGCGTCGTCGGTCTGGTCTCGGGCGTTGTCCGCCGGCTGCAGTCCGGTGCTCTCTACCACTACGCTTTCGCGATGATCGTCGGCCTGATCGTGCTTCTGGCCATCCTCATCAAGTACTGGCGCTGACGGAATACGATACGTGTCGAACTGGCCTCTTCTCAGTCTCCTGATCTGGCTGCCGATCCTCGGCGGTGCGTGCGTGCTCGCTCTGGGCGAACGCCGCCCCGACGCGGCGCGCTGGGTATCGCTGGCGTTCGCGCTGCTCGTCTTCGTCCTCAGCATTCCGCTGTTCACCGGCTTCGACTACGGCAACGCGGGCCTGCAGTTCCTCGAGCGGCGCGAGTGGATTCCGTCTCTGGACATCGAGTACCACCTCGGCGCCGACGGCATCTCGATTGCGCTGATCATCCTGACCACGCTGACCACCGCACTCGTGCTGATCGGCGCGTGGGGTTCGGTGACCAAGCGGGTGTCGCAGTATTTCGCGTCGATGCTGATCCTCGAAGGCATGATGGTCGGTGTGTTCTCGGCCGTCGACGCGATGCTGTTCTACGTGTTCTTCGAAGCCATGCTGATTCCGATGTTCATCATCATCGGTGTCTGGGGTGGCGCGAACCGCGTGTATGCCTCGGTGAAGTTCTTCCTGTACACGTTCCTCGGCTCGGTCTTCATGCTGGTCGCGCTGATCTACCTGTACATCCAGGCCGGCAGCTGGCAGCTGCCCGATCTGTACGCACTGCGCCTGTCGTCGACGGAGCAGATGTGGATCTTCTTCGCGTTCCTCGCCGCGTTCGCGGTGAAGGTGCCGATGTTCCCGGTGCACACCTGGTTGCCGGACGCGCACGTCGAGGCGCCGACCGGCGGCTCGGTGATCCTGGCGGCGATCATGCTGAAGATCGGTGGCTACGGCTTCCTGCGCTTCAACCTGCCGATCACGCCCGACGCCGGCCACGAATGGGCCTGGCTGGTCATCGGCCTGTCGCTGATCGCGATCGTCTACGTGGGTCTGGTTGCGCTGGTCCAGCAGGACATGAAGAAGCTGGTCGCGTATTCGTCCGTGTCGCACATGGGCTTCGTGACGCTGGGTGTGTTCATCGCATTCGCGCTGATGCGCGACGTGCCGGACGGCTCCGACGCCGCACGTCTCGGCCTGCAGGGCGCGATGGTGCAGATGGTCTCGCACGGCTTCATCTCCGGCGCGATGTTCTCCTGCATCGGCATCCTCTACGACCGCATGCACACCCGGAACATCAAGGATTACGGCGGCGTCGCTAACGTGATGCCGTGGTTCGCCGCGTTCTATGTGCTGTTCGCGATGGCGAACTCCGGCCTGCCGGGCACCTCGGGTTTCGTCGGCGAGTTCATGGTCATCCTGGCTGCGTTCCAGAGCCATCCGCTGATCGCGTTCTTCGCAGCGATGACGCTGATCATCGGTGCGGCCTACACCCTGTGGCTGGTCAAGCGCGTGCTCTACGGCGAAGTGTCGAATGCGCACGTCGCGGCACTCAAGGACATCAACGCCCGCGAAGCACTGGTACTCGGCGTATTCGCCGCCGGCACGCTGCTGATCGGCGTGTATCCCAAGCCGCTGACCGATCTGATGGAGCCGTCCATCGCGCAACTGGCGAACCTGATCGCCGTAAGCAAGCTCTAAGGACACCGTTGCGATGATTTCTGCCCCGATGACGCCTCCCATCCGCACGCTGGCCGAGCTGGGCCCGATCGTGCCCGAGCTCGTGATCGTGCTGGGTGCGTTCGCCCTGCTGATGCTCGACCTGTTCATCGACCCGCGCCGCCGGATCATCACCCACGTGCTGGCCGTCGCGACGATGCTCGCCGCCGCCGCGCTGATCGTGCTCGGCGTCGGTGGTCACGGCAGCATCCTCGCCGACATGTTCGTGCGCGATGGCGGCGCCGACGTGCTCAAGGTTGCCGGTCTCGTGGTCGGCGCCGTGGCGCTGGGCTACGCCTGGACCTGGTTGCGCGAGCGCGACCTGTATCAGGGCGAGATCCCGGTGCTGTTCCTGTTCACGACTGCCGGCATGATGCTGCTGGTGTCGGCGAACAACCTGACGATGGTCTATGTCGGTCTGGAACTGCTGGCGCTGTGTTCCTACGCGCTGGTCGCCTGCGACCGCGACAGCAAGCTCGCGTCCGAAGCGGCGATGAAGTACTTCGTCCTCGGCGCGCTGGCGTCGGGCATGTTGCTGTTCGGCATGTCGCTGATCTACGGCGCCACCGGCACGCTGTCGCTGCCTGCGATCAACGATGCGATCGGCGGTCTGTCGGGCGACGGCCGCGTGCTGATGCTGACCGGCATGGTGTTCCTGATCGTCGGCATCGCGTTCAAGTTCGGCGCCGCGCCGTTCCACATGTGGCTGCCGGACACCTACCACGGTGCGCCGACGCCGATCGTCGCCTTCATCAGCTCGGTGCCGAAGATCGCCGCGTTCGGCATGGCTTGGCGCCTGCTGGAAACCGCGCTCGGCCCGCTGCACGACCAGGCGCAGATCCTGCTGTCGATCCTCGCCGCGTTGTCGCTGGTGGTCGGCAACCTGTTCGCGCTGGCGCAGACAAACCTCAAGCGCATGCTCGCGTACTCGACGATCTCGCACGTCGGCTTCCTGTTCCTCGGCCTCGCCGGTGGCGGGCAGGTGGGCTACGCCTCGGCGATGTTCTACGTCGTCAGCTACGCCGTGATGTCGGCGGCCGCATTCGGCGCGATCGTCATGCTGTCGCGCAACGGTTTCGAAGCCGACCGCATCGATGACTACAAGGGCCTGAACCAGCGCAGCCCGTGGATGGCCGGCCTCGTGCTGTGCATCATGGCGTCGCTCGCCGGTGTGCCGCCGTTCCTCGGCTTCTGGGCCAAGCTCGCCGTGCTGCAGGGCGCCCTGCAGGGTGATCTGCTGTGGCTGGCGATCGTCGGCATCGTGTTCGCGGTCATCGGCGCGTTCTACTACCTGCGCGTGATCAAGGTCATGTACTTCGACGCACCCGAGGCAGCGCCGATGGCGCAGCGCCCCGGCACGCCGATGCGCGTGGTGTTCGCACTCAATGTGCTGGCGCTGCTGGTCGTCGTTCCGTTCTTCAGTCCGCTGATGGCGTGGTGCCAGCAGGCATTCGCCGCCTGAGTCTGTTAGGATGCGCGCCCGGTCGTTGCGAACGCAGCGATCGGGGGGAAGTTCGAGGGACGCGGAATCGCTCGAAACTTCTTGCAATATCGAAGAGAAATCTTCATAATTCCGCTTCTGATGCGGGGTGGAGCAGTCTGGCAGCTCGTCGGGCTCATAACCCGAAGGTCGCAGGTTCAAATCCTGCCCCCGCTACCACATTCAACGCAGTAAAGAAGACGCGCCTCCGGGTGCATCCGACGCGAAGAATCTGGGCTTTGCCGAAGCAACTGCTTCGCTTCGGCGCCGACATCCAGTGGTATCGGACAAGGGGCCCATCGGGCCCTTTGTCGTTTTCCGCGATCGGAAATCTGCAGGCGCCCGGGGCAACGCGGTGCGCTTTGCGACAGCGACGATCGTGCGATACCGGATACGCAACGGACGAGGGATCAGTGGCGGACAAGGCGACACAACTGACGGAATTTCTGGCACCGACGGTCGAGGCCCTCGGGCTCGAACTGCTGGGCATCGAATACCTGACCGCGCCGGGTGGTGCGCTTGTGCGTATCTACATCGACGTGCCGGCGAACGCCGAAGCCGGTCAGGCCGATCCGGAAGGCGAGGGCGGCCAGGGCGTGACGATCGAACACTGCGAGGCGGTCAGCCGCGAAGTGTCGGCGCAGCTCGACGTCGAGGACCCGATCACCGGCAACTACACCCTCGAAGTGTCGTCGCCCGGGATCGACCGCCCGCTGTTCAACGTCGCGCAGTTCGCGCAGTGCCAGGGCGAGACCGCGAAGGTCGGCCTGAAACTGCCGCAGGACGGGCGTCGTCGCCTCACCGGCCGCATCACCTCGGTCGAAGGCGACACGGTGACATTCGATGTCGACGGCACCGCGTTCACCGTGCAGGCCGACAACATCGAGAAAGCCCGCGTGGTCCCTGACTGGGCTGCGCTGGGCCTCGCTGCGTCGAAAGACAAGAAGGACAACGGACGCGCCACTGGCGCGACCCGCAAGGCCAACCACACACCACGTGACAACAAGCGGTCGACGGATCCGTCGACCGGTGCGGAGTGAATGAAAAGATGAGCAAGGAACTGTTGCTGGTCGTCGACGCGGTCGCGAGCGAGAAAGGCGTCCCGGAATCCGTGATTCTCGAGGCCATCGAAGCCGCGCTGGCGACTGCCGCCAAGAAGCGCTACATGGACCAGGACGTGCTGACGCGCGTCGCGATCGATTCCAAGGACGGAAGTTACGAGACCTACCGCCGCTGGGAAGTGGTGGCCGACGATGTCGTCATGGAGTCGCCCGACCGCCAGCTGCGTCTGATGGACGCGATCGACGAGGCCGAAGGCGTCGAAGTCGGCGACTACATCGAAGAACAGATCGAGAACGTCGACTTCGGTCGCATCGCCGCCCAGGCCGCCAAGCAGGTCATCGTGCAGCGCGTGCGCGAGGCCGAGCGCCAGCAGGTCGTCGATGCATGGAAGGATCGCGTCGGTGAGCTGGTGACCGGCGTGGTCAAGCGCGTCGAGCGCGGCAACGTCTATGTCGATCTAGGTGGCAACGCCGAAGCGCTGATCCAGAAAGACAAGGCGATTCCGCGCGATGTCGTGCGTGCCGGCGACCGTGTGCGCGGCTTCCTGTACGACGTGCGCAGCGAGCCCCGTGGCCCGCAGCTGTTCATCAGCCGCGCCGCGCCGGAATTCATGATGGAGCTGTTCAAGCTCGAAGTGCCGGAAGTCGGCCAGGGCCTGGTCGAGATCAAGGCCTGCGCGCGCGATCCGGGCGATCGCGCCAAGATCGCCGTGCTGGCCTACGACACCCGCACCGATCCCATCGGTGCCTGCATCGGCATGCGCGGTTCGCGCGTGCAGGCGGTGTCGAACGAGTTGAACGGTGAGCGCGTCGACATCGTGCTGTGGTCGGACAACCCGGCGCAGTTTGTCATCAACGCGATGGCCCCGGCCGAAGTGCAGTCCATCGTCGTCGACGAGGACAAGCACTCGATGGACCTGGCGGTCGCCGAAGACAAGCTCGCCCAGGCAATCGGCAAGGGTGGTCAGAACGTGCGCCTCGCCAGCCGCCTGTCGGGCTGGCAGCTCAATGTGATGACCCAGGACCAGGTCACCGCGAAGTCGGATGCCGAGCAGGCATCGGCGCGCGCCCTGTTCCAGGAGAAGCTGGAAGTCGACGAGGAAATCGCCGGCATCCTGGTCGCCGAGGGCTTCAGCACGGTCGAGGAAATCGCCTACGTGCCGGTCGGCGAGCTGCTGGCGGTCGAGGGCTTCGACGAAGACATCGTTGAGGAACTGCGCGGCCGTGCACGCGATTCGCTGCTCAACGACGCGCTTGCGGTCGAAGAAGGCGTCGACGAGAACGCACCCGCGGACGATCTGCTCGCGCTGGACGGCATGGACGAGGCGACGGCGTACGCGCTGGCTGCCAACGGCATTCGCACCAGTGAAGATCTGTCGGACCTGGGCGCGGATGAAGTCGTCGAGTTCGGTATCGAGGATCTCGACGAGGCCCGCGCCGCGGCGCTGATCCTGGCGGCGCGTGCCGAAGAGATTGCGCGCCTGGAAAGGGAAGGCTGACGGGTCGCGCGGGCCGGTGCCCTGCACCGGTCCAGTACGCGGCCGCCAGCCATGGATGACGATCCCGTTCGGAACGAATCCCATGCAGCGGTAGAATGACAAATCCACTGCGCCCCGCACCTCGCGGCGGCGCGCAAGGAACCGGAATCACGAATGTCGCAACAAACCACCATCCGCAAGTTGGCCGCACTGGTGAACACGCCGGTCGAGAAACTGCTTGAACAGCTGTCCGAAGCGGGCATGCCGTTCAGCGATCCCGACCAGAGCGTGACCAGTGCCGAGAAGCTCAAGCTGCTCGGTTTCCTCAAGCGCGCGCACGGCAAGGGTGAAGACCCGGCCGAGGAAACCGCTGCGCCGAAGAAGATCACGCTCAGCCGCAGCCGCAAGCAGGAACTGACGGTCGGTGGCGGCAAGAACCGCCAGACGGTCGACGTCGTCGTGCGCAAGAAGGTCACGCTGAGCCCCAACGCGGGCGGTGCGGTCGATCCGGACGCCGAGCGCGCCGAGATCCTGCGCAAGCTCGAAGAGTCGCGCGCGAAGAACCTGTCCGAGCAGCAGCGCCTGGCCGAGGGCGACAAGCGTCGCGCCGACGAAGCCGAAGCGCGCAAGCGCGAAGCGGAAGCCGAAGCCGAGCGTCTGCGTCAGGTCGCAGCGGCCGCTGCCGCCGCGCCGCCGGAAGAAGCCGAAGCGACCCGTCGTCCGCCGGCCACCCACGGTCACGGCCACAAGCCGCCTGCGCCGCCGCGTGCCGACGATCGCAATGCGCCTGCCGGTGCCAAGCACAAGGGCAACCGCGGCTCGCACGCGATGGTCAGTGGCGTCGAGGATGACGACAAGACCGCGCGCTTCGCCGGCCAGATGCACCTCAGCGCGTCCGATCGCGCCCGTCGCAGCACCAGCAACACGCGCGGCAAGCCGCAGCGTGGTGGCCCGCAGCGTCGTGGCAATGCGCCGTCGCGCAGTGGCGGCGGTCCGCACGGCTTCGAACGTCCGACGGCGCCGATGCAGCGCGAAGTCGCGATCGGCGAAGCCATCACCGTGGCCGACCTCGCGCAGAAGCTCGCGATGAAGGGCGGCGACGTGGTCAAGGCGCTGTTCAAGATGGGCGTCATGGCGACCATCACGCAGTCGATCGATCACGACACCGCCGCGCTTGCGGTCGAGGAACTCGGCCACATTCCGGTGCGCGCCGATGCTGACGACGCCGAAAGCGAGCTGATCGCACATGTGGGCGAGGCGCAGGGCGACCTGGTCGCGCGTCCGCCGGTCGTCACGATCATGGGTCACGTCGATCACGGCAAGACCTCGCTGCTCGATTACATCCGTCGCACCAAGATCGCCTCGGGGGAAGCGGGTGGCATCACCCAGCACATCGGCGCGTACCACGTCGAAACCGACAAGGGCGTCATCAGCTTCCTCGACACTCCGGGTCACGCGGCATTTACCTCGATGCGCGCACGCGGCGCCAAGCTCACCGACATCGTGATCCTGGTGGTCGCGGCCGACGACGGCGTCATGCCGCAGACGGTCGAGGCGATCAAGCACGCGAAGGCGGCGAAGGTGCCGCTGATCGTGGCGATCAACAAGATCGACAAGTCGGGCGCGGATCCGTCGCGGGTCAAGAACGAACTGCTCGAGCACGAAATCGTGGCCGAGGACTTCGGTGGCGACACCCAGATGGTGGAACTGTCGGCCAAGACCGGCGACGGCGTCGACGATCTGCTCGACGCGATTTCGCTGCAGTCGGAAATCCTCGAGTTGCGCGCCGTGGCCGATGGCCGCGCGAGCGGTACGGTCATCGAATCCTCGCTCGACAAGGGCCGCGGCCCGGTCGCGACGGTGTTGGTGCAGAACGGTCTGCTGTCGCGTGGCGATTACCTCGTCTGCGGCGTGCAGTACGGCCGCGTGCGTGCGCTGTTCGACGAAACCGGCAACCAGGTGCCGACGGCGGGTCCGTCGATCCCGGTGCAGGTGCTGGGTCTGTCGGGCGTGCCGGATGCGGGCGACGATTTCGTCGTCGTCGCCGACGAGCGTCTGGCCAAGGACGTGGCCTCGCAGCGCGACACCAAGCGCCGCGAAACGCGCCTGGTGCAGGCCGCGGGCAACCGCATGGAAGACATCATGGCGCAGATGGGTCAGGCCGAGCAGCAGCTGTCGCTCAACCTGGTCATCAAGGCGGACGTGCAGGGCTCGGTCGAAGCGCTCAAGCAGTCGCTGGTCGCGCTGTCGAACGATCAGATCCGCATCAACGTCATCGTCTCGGGCGTCGGCGGCATCACCGAGTCGGACGCCAATTCGGCGGCGGCGGCGAAGGCCACGATCATCGGCTTCAACGTCCGTGCCGACGCGTCGGCGCGCAAGGTGATCGAGAACAGCGCGCTGGATCTGCGCTACTTCTCGGTGATCTACGACGTGATCGACCAGGTCAAGCAGGTTGCCTCGGGCATCCTCGGCATGGAGATCCGCGAAGAGATCATCGGTACCGCCGAAGTGCGCGACGTGTTCCGCAGCTCCAAGTTCGGTGCGGTCGCGGGCTCGATGGTCATCGAGGGTGTGGTCAAGCGCAGCAAGCCGATCCGCGTGCTGCGCGACAACACGGTCATCTTCGAGGGCGAGCTGGAATCGCTGCGCCGCTTCAAGGAAAACGTCGACGAAGTGCGCAACGGCACCGAGTGCGGCATCGGCGTCAAGGCCTACAACGACGTCAAGCCGGGTGACCAGATCGAGTGCTTCGAGCGTATCGAGGTCCAGCGCACCCTGTAAGGGCGCGCCGGATGCAATGCCGGCGGCCGGGCTCCGTACACGCGGACCCGGCCGTCGTCGTCTAAGGCGGTTTCACTCGCCACGTTCCAGACTTTCTTCCGCCCCATCGCAACAGGTTCCCAATCCGTGGCCACGAAATCCTTCCACCGTACCGATCGCGTCTCTGCCCAGCTCCGTCGCGAGCTCGGAACGCTCGTGCGCGAGGCAGTCTCCGAACACGGCCTGCCGTCGGTGAGCGTGTCCGACGTCGAGGTCACGCGCGACATGGCCCACGCCAAGGTCTTCGTGACCGCGCTGCAGTCCGAGCGCGCCGACGAGGCGATGAAGGGCCTCAAGGCCGTCGCGCACGAGATCCGCTTCCGCCTCGCGCGCGCGGTGAAGCTGCGCCACGTGCCGGAGCTGCATTTCCACTACGACGATTCGGTCGATCGCGGCGAACGCATCGACAACCTGCTGCGTGACATCGACACCGGCCGTCCGGCCGAGTGAGTCCGGCGCGGTTCCTTAGCCGCATCGCAGACGCTCAACCACGCGCCCGCCCATGACGAGTCGCACCCAGCACAACCGGCCCCGCACGAAGTTCCGCAAGCTCGACGGCATCCTGCTGCTCGACAAGCCGCGTGGCATGAGTTCCAACCAGGCGCTGCAGCGCGTGCGGCACCTGTTCCGCGCCGAGAAGGGCGGCCATACCGGCAGCCTCGATCCGCTGGCGACCGGCCTGCTGCCGGTCTGTTTCGGCGAAGCGACCAAGATCGCCGGCGGCCTGCTCGGCGCGCGCAAGGCCTACACTACGGTCGCCCGGCTCGGTCAGGTCACCGATACCGACGACGCAGACGGCGAGATCCTGCGCGAGCGCCCCGTCCCGGCGCTGACTCTCGAGACCCTAGATGCCGCGCTCGGCCAGCTGGTCGGTCGCATCCAGCAGCGTCCGCCGATCTATTCCGCGCTCAAGCGCGGCGGCGAGCCCCTGTATGCGAAGGCGCGGCGAGGCGAGGCGGTCGAGGTCGATGTGCGCCCGGTCGACGTCCACGCGTTCGAACTGCAGTCGGCCGCCGATCTGCTCGATGGCGTGCTCGAACCCGATGGCATGCCGCAGCTGCGGCTGCACGTCGAATGCGGTTCGGGCACCTACGTGCGCAGCCTGGTCCGCGATCTGGGCGAACTACTGGGCTGTGGCGCCCATGTCGCCGAGCTGCGCCGGCTCTGGGTCGATCCCTTCCGCGATCCGCGCATGTGGACGCTGGAGGACCTGCAGGCGCTGGCTGCGCGCGGCGAATCGCAGCTCGAAGCCTGCCTGCTGGAGATCGAGGCCGGCATGCTGGCGTGGCCGAAGGTCCACGTCGACGTACGCCAGGCCGCGCGGCTGCAGAACGGCCAGGATGTGCCGGGACCGTACGCGCCGGTGGGCGAGGTGGCCATCATCGGGCCGGCCGGTCGCGCCGAAGGTCTGGGGCAGGTGGTGGAGGACGGCCGCCTGAAACCGCAACGCATGTTCCGCCGCGCCGACCCGAACGCCGCTGGGGCCTGAACGGCTGCCTTGTCCGGTTGTCCGCCCAGCGGTACAATTTCGCCGCCTTTTTCAAGGCACACTGCAGCATCCATCCACAGGCGGTCCGGGCGGTACGCGATGGTCATACGACACGTCGCTGTCTTCTGCGGGACCCGCGTCCAGAGAGCATGAAATGACCAGCACCATCGACAACGGCAAGATCATCGAAGACCACAAGCGCGGCGAGAACGACACCGGCTCCCCGGAAGTCCAGGTCGCCCTGCTGACCGCGCGCATCGTGCATCTGACCGAGCACTTCAAGACGCACAAGAAGGATCACCACAGCCGCCGCGGCCTGCTGATGATGGTCAACCGTCGTCGCAGCCTGCTCGACTATCTGCACCGCAAGGACGCAGATCGCTACAAGGCCCTGATCCAGAAGCTTGGCCTGCGTCGCTAAACCCGATACCCACCGCGGCGCAGAAATGCGCCGCGGTTCTTTTTAGGGCGTGGGCAGCGTCCGCCCGCCGGGGCATGGGTCCCGGACGGTTCATCGCAAGAGACATCAAGGAATTCCAACGTGGCAAAAGTGACAAAGAGCTTCCAGTACGGCAACCAGACGGTGACGCTCGAGACCGGCGAGATTGCGCGCCAGGCCGGCGGCGCCGTGATGGTGTCCTGCGATGGCACCCAGGTGCTGGTCGCCGCGGTCGCCAACAAGACCGCGCGCGAAGGCCAGGATTTCTTCCCGCTGACCGTCGACTACCAGGAGAAGTTCTACGCCGGCGGCCGCATCCCGGGTGGCTTCTTCAAGCGTGAAGGTCGCGCCACGGAAAAGGAGACGCTGATCTCGCGTCTGATCGACCGTCCGATCCGTCCGCTGTTCCCCGATGGCTTCCGTAACGAAGTCCAGATCATCGCCACCGTGATGTCGATGAACCCGGACGTCGACGGCGACATCCTGGCTCTGCTCGGTGCGTCCGCTGCGCTGGCCCTGTCGGGCGCGCCGTTCGACGGCCCGATCGGCGCCGCCAAGGTCGGCTACAAGGACGGCCAGTACCTGCTGAACCCGACCGTGTCGGCGCTGAAGGATTCGGATCTCGAGCTCGTCGTCGCCGGTACCGCGAACGCCGTGCTGATGGTCGAGTCGGAAGCCAAGGAACTGTCGGAAGACGTGATGCTCGGCGCCGTGATGTTCGGCCACCAGCAGATGCAGGTCGCCATCGCAACGATCAACGAGCTCGTCAGTGAGGCCGGCAAGCCGAAGTGGGAATGGTCGGCCCCGGCCACCAACGAAGGCCTGATCTCGGCCATCCGCACCGCCGTGGGTGAGCAGCTCGCCAGCGCGTTCCAGGTGCGTGACAAGCTCGAGCGCAAGGACGCGATCTCCAAGGTCAAGAAGGCGATCCTCGAAGCCGTGCAGCCGCACGCCGAAGCCAACGCCTGGTCGAACAGCGAGCTGTCGAAGGAATTCGGCGAGCAGGAATACCAGACGATGCGCGACTCGGTCCTCAAGACCAAGGTCCGTATCGATGGTCGCGCGCTCGACACCGTGCGTCCGATCGCATCCAAGGTCAGCATCCTCCCGCGCGTGCACGGCTCCTCGCTGTTCACCCGTGGCGAGACGCAGGCGATCGTCGCTGTGACCCTCGGCACCGCGCGCGATGGCCAGATCATCGACGCCGTCGCCGGCGAGTACAAAGAGCACTTCCTGTTCCATTACAACTTCCCCCCGTACTCGGTGGGCGAAGCCGGCCGCATGATGGGTCCGAAGCGTCGCGAGATCGGCCACGGCCGTCTGGCCAAGCGCGGCGTGCTCGCCGTGATGCCGACGATGGAAGAGTTCCCGTACACCATCCGCGTCGTGTCGGAGATCACCGAGTCGAACGGTTCCTCGTCGATGGCGTCGGTCTGCGGTTCCTCGCTGGCGCTGATGGACGCGGGCGTGCCGATCAAGGCGCCGGTCGCCGGCATCGCGATGGGCCTGGTCAAGGAAGGCGACGACTACGTCGTGCTGTCGGACATCCTGGGTGACGAAGATCACCTCGGCGACATGGACTTCAAGGTCGCCGGCACCACGAACGGCATCTCGGCGCTGCAGATGGACATCAAGATCCAGGGCATCACCGAAGAGATCATGAAGGTCGCGCTGGCCCAGGCGAAGCAGGGTCGTCTGCACATCCTCCAGGAGATGAGCAGCGCACTGACCACGGCCCGTACCGAACTCAGCGAGTTCGCGCCGCGCCTGATCACGATCAAGATCCACCCCGACAAGATCCGCGAAGTCATCGGCAAGGGCGGTTCGGTCATCCAGGCGATCACCAAGGAGACCGGCACCCAGATCGATATCCAGGACGACGGCACGATCACCATCGCGTCGGTCAACGGTGCCGCCGGTCAGGCCGCGAAGGAACGCATCGAGCAGATCACGTCGGACGTCGAGCCGGGCCGCATCTACGAGGGCAAGGTCGTCAAGCTGATGGACTTCGGTGCATTCGTGACGATCTCCCCCGGCAAGGACGGTCTGGTCCACGTGTCGCAGATCTCCAACGAGCGTGTCGAGAAGGTCGGCGACGTGCTCAAGGAAGGCGACGTGGTCAAGGTCAAGGTGCTGGAAGTCGACAAGCAGGGCCGCATCCGCCTGTCGATGAAGGCCGTCGCCGAAGGCGAAGGCACGCCGGCCGAGTAATCGCCAGCGTCGCATGCAACAAGAAAACGGGCCGCGCAAGCGGCCCGTTTTTGTTGGAGCGTGAAATTGTGTTGGAGCGGTTGGGACCCGAGCCCTACTTCAGGTTTCGACCGTACAGCTGCGGGCTGCTCGTTCTCAGATTTCAGACGCATCTATTCCGCAACCGCCCGATGGGGCGATGCCTGCAAATCCCCGCACAAGAACACCGTTTGGCGCAGTTCTCGCACAAAGCTGACTGCGCCACCTAGTCCTATGGTGTGAGTTTGCATTTGTTGTTCATCTGGCAGGCTTGCGGCATGCAGACCGAACCTCTCTCCCAGAACGCCGTCAAAGCCCCGACTCCCGGGCCCGCGCTGCAGCGCAAGAAGCTGTGGCACCACCTGTATTTCTGGGTGTTGGTCGGCATCGCGGCCGGCATCGCCATCGGTCTACTTGCGCCCGAAGTCGGCGCGCAGATGAAATGGCTGGCCGATCTCTTCATCAAGTTGGTCAAGGTGGTGATCGCCCCGACCATCTTCGCCACCGTTGCGGTCGGCATCGCCGGACTCGGCAATCTCGCCAAGGCCGGCGGCCTGGCCCTCAAGACCGTCATCTACTTCAACGTCACCACGGTGTTCGCGCTGGGCATCGGCCTGGTCGTCATCAACCTGCTGGGCCCGGGCCGCATGCTCGGACTGGATATCGCCACCTTCGACGCCTCGGCGGCAGAAGGCACGCTGAGCAGCGCGGGCGCGGCGGCAGGCGAAGGCCTGACTGGCTTCATCCTGCATCTGGTGCCCAGCTCGTTCTTCGGAGCGTTCGTCGAGGGCCAGTTGATCCAGGTGCTGGTGATGGCGATCCTCGTCGCCTGCGCGATCTCGATGCTCGGCGAGCGCGGCAAGCCCGCGGTCGCGGCGCTCGACACGATCGCCCAGGTGATGTTCGGCGTCATCAAGATCGTCATGTGGTTCGCCCCGCTGGGCGCGATGGGCGGCATGGCCTTCACCATCGGCGAGTACGGCGGCGCGATCCTCGGTTCGCTCGGCTACTTCATGGTGAGTTTCTGGCTGACCTGTCTGTTGTTCCTGTTCCTGGTGCTGGGACCGATCTGCTGGTGGTCGGGCTTCAACATTTTCAAGTACATCCGCATGATCCGCGACGAGCTGCTGATCGTGCTCGGCACCTCGTCGTCGGAGACGGTGCTGCCGCGCATGCTGGCGAAACTCGAAGCGGCCGGCGTGCCGAAGTCGGTCGTCGGCCTGACGATTCCCACCGGCTATTCGTTCAACCTCGACGGCACCGCGATCTACATGTCGATGGGCGCAATCTTCATCGCCCAGGCCTTCGGTATCGAAGTGCCGCTGGGCACGCAGATCGCGCTGCTGGTGTTCATGCTGATTTCGTCCAACGGCGCGGCCGGCGTGTCGGGTGCGGGCCTGGTGACGCTGGCGGCGTCTCTGGCGGCGTTCGAGAGCGTGATTCCGCTGGCGGGCATCGCGTTGATTGTGGGCATCGACCGCTTCATGTCCGAAGGCCGCGCGCTCACCAACCTCACCGGCAATGGCATCGGCACGCTTGTGGTGGCGCGCTGGACCGGCCAGTTGGACCGCGCGCGTCTGGCGGAGGTGCTCGACAATCCGTCGCTGGTCGATGCCGACCGCCTGGCGGCCGAAGCGCAGGCCAAGGCGGCTGCCGGCGTGCCCGTCGATGCACTGCCGGCCAGGTGAGATCGATGGCCGCCGGTCGACCCGCGTTGCGTTGACCGGTCAGGTGCAGCTGTTGCGCACGCAACGGTTGCGCGTCCACCGCAGAGCCTTTAGGTTGCAGTCCATGCCCCGCATCGCCGCCAACAATCGCAACCGCAACGCACTGCGCACGAATAATCGTGCGCGGCCGATGCGGGTGTGGGAGCTGGCGCAGCAGTAAGCAGAGACGCGCAGGCACCGAAACACGAACCCGCATCGGCCGCGATGCGGGTTTTTTTGTGCCCGCATCCGGCTCCACCGACATCGCGATCCACGACATCCCAGGAGCTCCACCATGTGTTCGATCTTCGGCATCTTCGGCCTGCAACCCGGCGACGACGCAACCGCTCTCCGCCGGCAGGCGCTCGAGTGTTCGCAGCGCCAGCGCCACCGCGGCCCCGACTGGAGCGGCGTGCACGTCGACGACCGCGCGATCCTCGTGCACGAACGCCTCGCGATCGTCGACCCGGCGGGCGGCTCGCAGCCGCTGCTGTCCGAGGATGGCGCGCTGGTGCTCGCGGTCAATGGCGAGATCTACAACCACCAGACGCTGAAGACCGAACTGCGCGTGCCGTATGGGTTCCAGACTGCATCGGACTGCGAAGTGGTCAGCGCGCTGTATCGCGAACACGAGGCCGACGGCAGCGGTCCGTCCGCGTTCCTCGAGCGGCTCAACGGCATATTCGCGTTCGCGCTATGGGACCGCGACAGCGGTCGCGCGATCATCGCCCGCGATCCGATCGGCGTGGTGCCGCTGTACTGGGGTCACGACCGCGAAGGCCGCCTGCGTGTCGCGTCGGAGATGAAGGCGCTCGCCGACACCTGCGCGGATGTCGCGCAGTTCCCGCCCGGTCACTGGTACGACAGCGCGACCGGCGTGCTCACGCAGTACTACAAGCGGCCGTGGCGCGACTTCAACTCGGTGGAAGGCGTGGACGTGTCGCTCGACGACGTGCGTGAAGCGTTCGAGGCCGCGGTGCATCGCCAGCTGATGACCGACGTGCCTTACGGCGTGCTGCTGTCGGGTGGTCTGGATTCGTCACTGGTCGCGGCCGTCGCCGCGCGCTATGCGCGTCATCGCGTCGAGGATGGCGACCGCAGCGAGGCCTGGTGGCCGCGCCTGCATTCGTTCGCGATCGGCCTGAAGGGTTCGCCAGATCTCGCAGCCGCGGCGATCGCCGCCGAGTCGCTGGGCACCGTGCATCACGGTTTCGAATACACGTTCGAAGAAGGCCTGGATGCGATTCCCGACGTGATCCGCCACGTCGAGACCTTCGACGTGACCACGATCCGCGCGTCGACACCGATGTTCCTGCTCGCGCGCCGGATCAAGGCGATGGGCGTGAAGATGGTGCTGTCTGGCGAAGGCAGCGACGAGATCTTCGGCGGCTATCTGTATTTCCACAAAGCGCCCGACGCGCGCCAGTTCCACGAGGAGCTGGTGCGCAAGCTCGACGCTTTGCACAACTACGATTGCCTGCGCGCGAACAAGTCGATGATGGCCTGGGGCGTGGAACCGCGCGTGCCGTTCCTCGACCGCGAGTTCCTCGACGTGGCGATGCGTTTCGATGCTGCGCACAAGATGATCCACCGCGGCAGCGACGGGTATCAGCGCATGGAGAAGGGCGTGCTGCGCGCCGCGTTCGACGGCCATCTGCCCGACGAGATCCTGTGGCGGCAGAAGGAACAGTTCAGCGACGGCGTCGGCTACGGCTGGATCGACGGGCTCAAGGCGCATGCCGAAGCGCAGGTCAGCGATCGTGAACTCGCGGCCGCCTCAAGCCGCTTTCCGCACAACCCGCCGCAGACGAAAGAAGCCTATTTCTATCGCAGCGTGTTCGAACGTGTGTTCCCGTCTCCCGCAGCGGCTGCGACGGTACCGGGTGGCAAATCCATCGCGTGTTCGTCGCCTGCAGCAATCGCGTGGGACGCCGCATTCGCGACGGCCGCCGATCCATCGGGACGTGCCGTCGCTGGCGTGCACAACGCGGCAGTGGCGGCCTGAGTGCAAGCCCTCCCTCGCGTGCGCGGGGGTTGCCGCCGCCGGCTTCAGAGCTTTCCCGCCATCCGCGCGAGCGTTGTATCGCGCCAGTAGATGTGATGCAGCGCGACCATCGCGACATGTCCCACGACGACCGCCAGCAGGGTCCATGCGATGACGCCGTGCGACAGATTGGCTGGTGCCATCAGCCAGTCGATCTTCTCGCCGGTCGCGGGAAACAGCCGAATGCCCCACGGCGCGAAGCCGCGACCAGTGGCGTACTCGCGCATCAGCGCAACGGTCGGCACATAGAACATCAACGCATAGAGCAGCGCATGACCGGCGAGTGCGAGCCGACCGACCAGCGTCGCCGGATGCGGCGGGCGCTTGCGCCACTGCGACAGGCCCCAGGCGCCGCGCAGCAGGATCAGCAGCATCAGTACGCTGCCGACCGGCTTGTGCGAGCCAACGAGAAACGCAGTCAAGGGATGGCGACCCAGGGTCAGCTTCACGCCCATGCTGACGAACTGCCAGGCGAAGAGGGCGCCCATGCCCCAATGCAGCACACGCGTGACCAAGCCGTAGCGCAGCGGTGAATCGGTCCAGCGAGACGGCATGCGTGCATCCAGTGGGGAAAACCGATGCACAGTTCAGCCGGGCACCCGCGCGCTGTCAATCGTCGATGCGCGATGGCGCCATCCATGCGTTGCCGCACCATCGCCCCCCGTACGGGACCGCAGCGACCCCAGCCCGTAAACTGGGCGCCACGTTTCCATACACACGGGCAGCACAGTGATCATCCAACCCAAGGTCCGCGGCTTCATCTGCACCACCACGCATTCCACCGGCTGCGACCACAACGTGCGCGACCAGATCGCGGCCACGCGGGCGCGCGGCGTGCGCACCGACGGTCCCAAGAAGGTGCTGGTGATCGGTGCGTCCAGCGGCTATGGCCTGGCGGCGCGCATCAGCGCGGCGTTCGGTTTCGGCGCCGACACGCTCGGCGTGTTCTTCGAAAAGCCCGGCAGCGAGAAGAAGCCCGGCACCGCCGGCTGGTACAACTCCGCCGCGTTCGATCGCTACGCGAAAGAAGCCGGCCTCTACAGCCGCTCGATCAACGGTGACGCGTTCTCCGACGCCGCGCGCGCGCAGGCGATCGATCTGATCAAGAACGAGATGGGCGGCCAGGTCGATCTGGTCGTCTATTCGCTGGCCTCGCCGGTGCGCAAGCTGCCCGACACCGGCGAAGTGAAGCGCTCTGCGCTCAAGCCGATCGGTGAGGCTTACACCTCGACCGCGATCGACACCAACAAGGACCAGATCATCGAAGCGTCGATCGAGCCTGCGACCGAGCAGGAGATCGCCGACACCGTGACCGTGATGGGTGGCGAAGACTGGCGGCTGTGGATCGACGCGCTGCGCGAGGCCGGCGTGCTGGCTGACGGCGCGAAGACGGTCGCCTTCAGCTACATCGGCACCGAGATCACATGGCCGATCTACTGGCACGGCGCGCTGGGCAAGGCCAAGGCCGACCTCGACGCGACCGCCCGGCGTATCGATGCGCAGCTCGCCGAGACCGGCGGCAGCGCGAACGTCGCCGTGCTCAAGTCGGTGGTCACCCAGGCCAGTGCCGCGATTCCGGTGCTGCCGCTGTACATCGCCATCGCCTTCAAGGTCATGAAGGAAAAGGGCCTGCACGAAGGCACGCTCGACCAGCTCGACCGCCTGTTCCGCGAGCGCATGTACCGCGCCGACGGCGCACGGCCCGAGGTGGACGACGAAGCACGTCTGCGTCTCGACGACTGGGAACTGCGCGACGACGTGCAGACGCAGTGCAAGGCGCTGTGGCCGCAGATCACCACCGGGAACCTGTTCGCGCTGACCGATTACGCCGGCTACAAACACGAGTTCCTCAAGCTGTTCGGTTTCGAGCGCAGCGATGTCGATTACGACGCCGAGGTGGATCCGGTGGCGGACTTCGATGTGATCGAACTGCGGGACTGATCGCGTACGCGCGCCCCGAAGAGCCCCGCGCATGCGGGGCTTTTTCTTTGGTGGGTCTGCGTCATCGTGGCGACGCAGGGTACGTGCTGGCAATGCGTTGGATGCGCTGTTGCAGGGGTGGATCCGATGGAAATTTCGCTTCGCTTTTTGCCTTTGCCTTTGCCTTTGCCGTTGGCTTTGGCTTTGGCTTTGGCTTTGGCTTCCAGCCTTTGACTTGAATCGAGCCGTAAAGAGAGCCGAGCACCGGAGTCTGGCGTGGCCGAAGAGCAGCCCATGTCTGAGCGCAGCGAGTTTGGGCTGCGTGCCGCGTCAGGCGAGGAGCGGAGG
>NZ_CEEDOV010000006.1:0-141903 GCF_979256585.1 Luteimonas sp. AC640a
TTTTCTTTGGTTCCGTTTCTTTTGGGCCAGCAAAAGAAATGAACCCGCTCGCCGCAAGGCGAGTGGAAGCGTTTGATCTTGCTTCTCGCCGTGAGCGCGAAGCGGAATAGCAACGTCAGACGCTTTCGTCCGCTGACGCGGCCGAGTTCATTTCTTTTGGTTGACGCCAAAAGAAACAGAACCAAAGAAAAACGTCTCCCCGACACGTCCGAAGCCCGCGGCGTCATGTCCACCGGGATGTTCCGACTCGGCATCCTGCCTCGGTCGGAAAACGCCGCCCATCCATTGGCGGCGCCCTCCGGGTAGGCGGCTGCTGGAAGACGTCACGAGTTCGTAGAAGCAAAAGCGGGTGCAACAGCAGAAGCCACTGCAACAGCGGAGAGCGAACCGCGAACAGCAAACACTATTCCGCCGGCGGCTTCTCCACAGCGTCCCGCCCACTCTCCGCCTCCGTCTCCTCATCCCCATACACACCCACGCCATGCCGGAAGCTCAACGTGCCGCCGAGCCAGCCGGCCACGCCGACCAGCACCGCCATCGTCGCCGAGGACAGCAGACCCCACGGCCACACCGCTTCGGTGTGACCGGGCAGACGCAACCACACACCGAGCGCCGCCATCGCCAGCACCATGACGGCGACGATGAAGTGGTTCCAGGCCGAGACGTGCCGGCGCACGACGCGGATCGACATCATGTCGATCGTGCCGACGATGCCGGCCAGTACGCCGAAGCCGAGGCCGCCGACGTTGAGCCAGAACGAGAGCTCGGCCCAGAACGCGGCACCGAGCCAGAGGTAGAGCACGTCGGTGACCACGACCATCGACAGGAACGCGATCGGAAACGTCACCAGCATCGGGTGGATGGGGTGCTTGGCGATCGCCAGCACGCTCTCCACGGTGTGGCTCTGCGTATCGGGAACGGGTTGGCGTAGATCCTTGCGCATCGGAAATCCGGGTCAGGCGCAGGTCGGCAGCAGCGCGACCGGCAGGGCGGTGAAGACGACGCCGATGGCGGCGATCACGGCGACGAGCGCCGACAGTGCGGTGAAGAAACGCAGGCGGGTGGTCTCGCTGCGGCCGTCGGTCTGCGCGCGCGCGGATCGCCAGGCGCGCAGCGCGTTCGTGCCGAGCAGGACGATGACGGCGAGTGCGAGCGCGGTCAGCGCCCACAGCACCCAGGTCATCATCTCCAGTCCGGCGACCGGCTCGCGCCACAACGCACGTGCGCAGGCCAGGCCCTGCAGGCTGTAGACCACGACGAAGTGCAGCGCCCAGACCACCAGCGGCATGGACATGCGGGTCAGGCCGATCGGCAATGCCGCGCTCATGCGACTCTCGGGAACAGGTGCACCAGCGCCCACACGATCAGCCCTTGCGCGATGACGTAGCGCCAGAAGCCGGTCGCGATACGTGCTTCGAGACTGCGCACGCCATCGACATGGCCGTGATGGATGCGCAGCGCGACGAAGCCGGCGATCAGCACCGCCACCGCGATGTGCAGGGTCTGGAAGCCGGCCAGCGTCCAAACGACCGAGCCGTAGGCATGCCGCTGTGGTGCGCCGACAGCCTCGGCGATCGCCGGCAACTGCAGGGCGAGGCAGGCGATGGCGGACAGGATCGCGAACGCGCTCCAGACCACCGCGGCGCGCGTATGGCCTGCGCACAATGCGATCGGCATGCGCCACGCGCCGACGCCTGTCGCGATCAGCGCGCCGAGCGCGGCGAGCATCGGCGTCGATGCGGTCAGTGCTGCGCCGCCGCCGGGCCAGGCCGGCGCGTTGAGCCACAGATAGAAGTAGGCGAACACCAGCGAGGCGAACAGCGAGCCGACGATCATCAGCGTGCCGACCAGCGCCCACCAGCCGGGTGCATTGCGCGCGGTTGCCTGGGTGGGCAGGCGCAGACCCGGTGCGACCTCGATCTCCAGCGGCGTCTCGCGCCCATTGACGGTCCAGGCCCAGCGCAGGAACAGCCCGATCAGCGGCAGCAGCATCAGGATCGACAACCAGTACTGCGAAGTGATGAAACCGCCGAGCAGCACCGCGATCGTCAACGCCGCGATCAGCGGCAACCAAGTGGAATCCGACAGCCGGATCGCCTGTTCGGGCTGCGCGGACTGGATGCCGGTGCCGAGGATCCAGCGGCGCCCGTCGACGGCCTCGCCGAGCATGCCGTCGGTCCGCCGCGTCGCCTCGACCACGCCCGAGTCGCGCCATAGCGGGTCGCGATCGTCGACCACCGGAATCGACGCGAAGTTGTACTTCGGCGCCGGGTGCGGCAGCGCCCATTCCAGCGTGCCGGCCTGCCAGGGATTCTCGGTGCCGCGGCGTCCGAGGCGGAAGCACAGCGCCACGTCGATCAGGATCGCGACGATGCCGACCGCGAGCACGAAGCCCGCCGCCGTTGACAGCAGGTTAAGCCACTGCACGCCGAGCTCCATCGCGTAGCTGTCGACACGCCGTGGCATGCCGACCAGGCCGGTGATGTGCATCGGCAGGAAGGCCAGATGGAAACCGATGAACACCAGCCAGAAACCACTGCGGCTCAGCGATTCGGACGGCATGCGTCCGCTCGCCAGCGGCAGCCAGTAGTACAGGCCGGCGAACATCGGGAACATCATTCCGCCGATCAACACGTAATGCAGATGCGCGACGACGAAGTGGGTGTCGTGCGCCTGCCAGTCGAACGGCACGAACGCGAGCATGACCCCGGTCAGGCCACCGCAGACGAAGGTGATGAAGAAGCCGATGATGTAGAGCATCGGCACGCGCAACCAGGGTTTGCCGGCCCACAGCGTGGCGATCCACGCGAAGATCTGGATACCGGTCGGGATCGCCACCGCCATGCTCGCCGCACTGAAGAACGCCAGTGCCAGCAGCGGTATGCCGACCGCGAACATGTGGTGCACCCACAGGCCGAAACTCAGGAACCCCGTCGCGACCAGTGCCAGCACGACCCAGGTGTAGCCGACGATCGGACGGCGCGCGAAGGTCGGCACGATCGTCGACACCACACCGGCCGCCGGCAGGAAGATGATGTAAACCTCGGGGTGGCCGAACAGCCAGAACAGGTGCTGCCACAGCAGCGGATCGCCACCGCGCGCGACCTCGAAGAACGCGAAATCGAACGCGCGCTGGATCTCCAGCAACAGGCTGGCGAGGATCAGCGGCGGAAAGCCGAACGCGATCATGAAGGCGGTGACCAGCACGGCCCACGCGAACAGCGGCATGCGGGTGAGGTCCATGCCCGGCGCGCGGGTGATCAGGATCGCGACGATCAGCTCGACGGCCGCGGTCACGGCGGCGATCTCGGCGAAGGTCACGCCGATCAGCCAGAAATCCGCGCCCTTGCCCGGCGAATACGTCGAATCGGTCAGCGGCGTGTACATGAACCAGCCGCCGTCGGGCACGCTGCCGAAGATGAAACTCGAATACAGAAAGATGCCGCCGAACAGGTAGCACCACCATCCGAACGCCGACAGGCGCGGGAACGGCAGATCGCGCGTGCCGAGCATCTTCGGGATGAGATACATCGCGAAGCCTTCCATGATCGGCACCGCGAACAGGAACATCATCGTCGTGCCGTGCATGGTCACGAACTGCGCATAGCGTTCGGGGTCGAGCACGTTGAGACCCGGCCACGACAGCTGCAGACGGATGAACATCGACAGCATGCCGCCGATCAGCAGGAAGACCAGGCCGGTGACGATGAAGCGCAGCGCGATCGTCGTGTGGTTGACCGCGGTCAGCTGACCCACGAGGCCGCGGCCATTGGCCCAGACGCGTTCGAGCAGGGCGATGCGCTCGGCGTGACGCAGCTGGTCGCCGGGCGTGGGAATCGTGTGGTCGGGAGTCAGGGTGCTCACAGCACGTCCTCGGATGCGCCGTGACGCGGGGGCGCGCGGCCGGCGGGATGGCCGGGCGCGGGGGCTTCGATGGCGGGGGCGGGCTCGCGTGCGGCCAGCCAGTCTTCGATCGCGGCGGCGTCCATCACGCGCACCGGAAACACCATGCGCGCATGTTCGAGCCCGCAGAACTCCGCGCACTGGCCGCGCATCGGCGTAGCCTGGTCGGCGCGCAGGCGCAAGGTGTTCACGCGGCCGGGAATCGCATCCATCTTGCCGCCCAGGCGCGGGATCCAGAAGCTGTGGATCACATCACTGCTGGTGATGCGGTACTCGACCATCGCGCCCAGCGGCACGGCCAGTTCGTCGACGCTTTCGCCGATCACCTGTCCATCGGCGTCGCGATACCGGAAATGCCATTGCCACTGCCGCGCGGTGACTTCGACCACCGCATCGGGTTCGATGCCGACGCCGGTCACGCGTGCGCTGGTCAGGCTGCCGTAGACCAGCAAGGCGGCGAGCACGACGGTGGGAAAGGCGAGCCCGCCCCAGACCACCAGGCGCTCGGGCCGGCGCAGCGCGCTGTCGCTGTCGCGACGTCGCAGTGCACTCCACAGCAGCACCAGCACCAACGCCCAGACGCCGGTGAACGTGCCCGCCATCAGCCACCAGCCGCGTGCGATCTCGGCAGCGGCCGGGCCGGCAGGATCCAGCGCGGATTGCGGACCCGCACAGGCGGTGACGAGCGCCACAAATGCGGCGCCGGGCAGAACGCCGGCAGTGCGGCGGAGCCGGTTCTTGATGTCGATTGCTGCAGCCCCGTCGTCCACGTACAAAGCCTGCCGGTCGACAGGCCCGCGGCCACGCTACCGATCGGCGCGGCCACGCTCCGTGAATGCGTTATCACGACGCGGTCTTTGCGAACCACTCACGGCATCAGCCACGGGCACGCCGCAGTCTCATGGATTGAGACACTTTGCAGGCACGGTAGGCGCGTGAACCTGACCGACAAGCTCGCGATCCTCGCCGACGCCGCCAAATACGACGCCTCCTGCGCGTCGAGCGGCGCGAACAAACGCGACTCGTCGAAGACGGGTGGCATCGGCAGTACCGAGGGCATGGGCATCTGCCACTCGTATACGCCGGACGGCCGTTGCGTCTCGTTGCTGAAGATCTTGTTGACGAACTTCTGCGTGTTCGACTGCGCGTACTGCGTCAACCGCGTGTCGAGCAACGTGCGCCGCGCGCGCTTCACGCCCGAAGAGGTCGTGACGCTGACGCTGGATTTCTACAAGCGCAATTACATCGAAGGCCTGTTCCTCTCCAGCGGCATCATCCGCAGCGGCGACTACACGATGGAGCAGATGGTCGAGGTCGCGCGCAGCCTGCGCGAGGATCATCGCTTCGCCGGCTACATCCACCTCAAGACGATTCCCGACGCCGCGCCGGAACTGCTCGCTTCGGCCGGCCGCTACGCCGACCGCCTGAGCATCAACATCGAGCTGCCGACCGAGGCCGGCATGACCGCGCTGGCGCCGGAGAAAACCCATGCCGGCATCCACGGCGCGATGGGCGAACTCAAGTGGCGCATCGACGAGGACAAGGATGCGCGCCGGGTCAAGCGCCAAGGCGTGACCGTGCGCCGCGCGAAAGCGCCCCGCTTCGCACCGGCCGGGCAGAGCACGCAGATGATCGTCGGCGCCGACGACGCCAATGACCGCAGCATTCTGGAAACCAGCAATCGCATGTACGGCACGTACCGGATGCGGCGGGTGTACTACTCGGCTTTCAGTCCGATTCCCGATGCCGCCAAAAATCTGCCGCTGCAGTCGCCGCCGCTGCTGCGCGAGCATCGGCTGTACCAGGCGGACTGGCTGCTGCGTTTCTACGGCTTCGATGTCGAGGAAATCACGCCCGACGCGGCCAATGCCGAAGATGTGGATGCCGAGACGCCAGGCATGCTCGATCTTGACGTCGATCCCAAGCTGGCCTGGGCCTTGCGCAATCCGACACGCTTCCCCGTCGACATCAACCGCGCCCCGCGCGAGATGTTGCTGCGTGTTCCAGGCTTGGGCACGCGCAATGTCGAACGCATCATCGCCGCGCGGCCGCATGGCGCCCTGCGCCTCGATGACCTCGCGCGTCTGCGCGTGCCGCTGAAAAAGATCATGCCGTTCGTGATCACGCCCGGCCATCACCCGCGCCAGCGTCTCGACGACCCCGCACGCCTGCGCAACGAACTCGCCCCGCAGCCGCGGCAGGCGAGTCTGTTCTGATCGATCTTGGTCACGCATTTGGACAGCAGATCGCAGCGCGCGTGCTCTGAAGCCTTCCCCCGCGAGCGGGGGATGAAAGCGATCCGTTTGCGCGGCATGCCCGCGCGGATCGATCGAATGCCCGGCGAGCTCCGCCGGGCTGGACGGGTTGGGTGGGGGCAAACGTTACGGTTGTCGCGACGTGTGGGTTCGCTCCCATCCCAACCTTCTCCCGCGCACGGGGGAAGGAGACAAGCGCGCACCTCCGCGCCCGATCCGGGTCTGGTAGGAGCGGCCCTGGTTGCGCTTCTGGAGGATGGTCTGCTGCAGCTTCGCCATTCCACGCTCGATGCATCCTGCGCGGCATGAGCACGCTCGCGCCCCACATCCGCATCTCCGCCCAAGTCGACCCGCCCTGGGACGCCCACGCTTGGCGTGCCGCCGCGCGCGCTGCCCTGTGCGCAGGCCTGCCCCCCGAACGACTCGACTGGAGCGGCGGCGCCCAGGGCTCACTGCTCGGCGGGCTTGATCTCGCGTCGCTGCCCGCGCAACGCACCGCCCCGCGGGTGCCGTCCGAATTCCTGTCGCTCGCCGGTGCAGTGCTCTGCAACCGGGCCGAGGACCGCCACGGTCTGCTCTATCGCATGCTCTGGCGCATCGCCGAAGGCGAGCGCGCGCTGCTGCAGCGCGCGTCCGATCCCGACGTGCATCGCGCCACCACGATGGCGCAGGCGGTGCGTCGCGACAGCCACAAGATGAAGGCCTTCGTGCGCTTCCGGGAAGTGCCCGGCGACAAGGAGCACTACATCGCCTGGTTCGAGCCCGACCATCACATCGTCGACCGCGTCGCACCGTTTTTCGCGCGGCGCTTCGCCGGCATGCGCTGGGCGATCGTGACGCCGTACCGGACGGCGACGTGGGACGGCGAGTCACTGGCGTTCGCCGATGGCGGCGCGCGCGCCGATGCGCCCACCGAAGATGCGCGCGAGGAACTCTGGCGCACGTACTACGCCAACATCTTCAACCCGGCGCGGCTCAACACCACGATGATGCGCGCCGAGATGCCGCAGAAGTACTGGAAGCATCTGCCGGAAGCTGGGCTGTTGCCCGATCTCGTCCGCGACGCCGGCCTGCGCGTGCGCGAGATGGCCGAGCGCGAATATCAAGCGCCGCGCCGCCGCATTCCCGCGGCGCCAGCGCCTGCACCCGTGGTGGCCGGCACACTCGAGGCACTGCGCGACTCCGCGCGCGATTGCCGTCGCTGCCCGCTGTGGCAGCCGGCGACGCAGACCGTCTTCGGCGAGGGGCCGTCCGGCGCACGCACGATGATCGTGGGTGAGCAGCCCGGCGATGAAGAGGATCTGTCCGGGCGCCCGTTCGTCGGCCCTGCGGGGCGTCTGTTCTCGCGCGCGCTGGATGAACTCGGCATCGACCGCAACACGCTGTACCTGACCAATGCGGTCAAGCATTTCCGTTTCGAGCCGCGTGGCAAACGTCGCCTGCACAAACGGCCGGACGTCGCCCATATCGAGGCCTGCAACGGCTGGCTGCGCGCGGAGATCGCACAGGTCAAACCCGAGCGCATCGTCTGCCTGGGCGTGAGCGCGGCACGTGCGGTGTTCGGTCCCGGCATACGGCTGACCGAGGCGCGTGGCATCTGGCGCACGCGCGAGGACGGCGTGCGCGCGTTCGTCACCGTGCATCCCTCATGGGTGCTGCGCCAGGGCGATCCGCAGGCACAGGCAGACGCCTATGCCGGCTTCGTCGACGATCTGCGCCAGTTGCTCGCGGCCTGATCCTGCGTCGATGCGACGAATCGCGTAGGCGCGGGTTTCGCGCCGCTTCCATGAACGGCAACGTTGTCTGTTCACCTGCACTTCGCGGCGGTCGCCGAACACTCCGCGCATCCCAATCGCAGGAGCGTCACGATGCAGCACACCACCGCCATCCGTGGCCTTGTTCTGGCCCTCTCGCTCGCCGCTGGCGCCGCCGTCGCCCAGGACGCCATGACCAGCACCCAGGTGCGCGCCGCACTGACCGAAGGCGGCTACACCGACATCCACGACGTCGAGTTCAAGGATGGCGTGTGGAAGGCCGACGTCACCGACGCCAAGGGCACCAAGATCGACGTGCGCCTCGACCCGGCCTCCGGCCGCGTCTATCCGGAGACCGCGGGCGCGACCAGCCTCGGTGAAGCCGACATCCGCGCCAAGCTGACCGCCGAGGGGTTCACCCGCATCGAAGACGTCAAGTTCGACGACGGTATGTGGGAGGCCGAGGCCGACAACGCCCAGGGCCAGCGCATCGATCTGAAGCTCGACCCGGAAGACGGCCGCATCGTCAGCCAGTCGCGCGACTGATCATCCGCGTCGCGATACCAGAACGCCCGGCTTCGGCCGGGCGTTCTGCTGTGCGGAATTGGGAGATGAGGCGTCAGTCGCGGGCGTGATCCGGAATCGGCACGTCATGCGGCATCTCGTCGCGCACGCAGTTCGCAGCGTCCTTCGGCGCTTCCGCATTCGTGTCTACGCAGCGCGCGGCGATCATCGCCCAGCGTGACACCGCGTCTTCGCGCGCCGACAGCGCATCCGTCGCGACCATCCAGCGGGCGATATCGACCAGCTGCGCACGTTCGTCGAGCGACGACACTGCATCGATCGCCGCGGTGCTGACGATGAAGCTGTGCGCGAAGGCCGCAGTCGTGCGCTCGGTCGAGATGTCCGGCGCGGCGATGCCGCCCGGCGCCTCGAGCAGCGCGTGCAGGCGGATCGCCTCGCGCGCCTTGAGGTCGCCGGCCGAGCCGATGCTCATGCGCAGCAGCACGGTCGCGCTCAGTGCGCCGATGAAAATGCCGATCATCAGGACGAACACGGCGCCGACCAGGAGCGGACCACGCGGGCGTGGCGCATCGGTGTCGTCTTGGGAATTCTGGTGCACGCGAACACTCCGTCGCCAGCCGGTTGCCGGCGGCGGCATAGGCTAGCGCAGCGCGGTCGCGATGCGGCGGTCGGAGGTGCGACCGATCAGCGCAGCCAGCCCGCCAGTTCCTCGCGGCTCAGGCGGCCGTCGCGGTTGCTGTCGATTGCGCTGAATTCCGCATCGAGCGCCGGATGCGCCTTGGCCTCGGCCCGGCTGATGTAGCCGTCGCCGTCGCCGTCGAGCGCGGTGAAGTCGACGCGATACTGGTCACCCAGCGCCGAACGCGGCTCATAGGAGCGGACGATGATCTGCGGGCCGTCGTCGCGATCCATGGTGACCACGCCGGTCTGGCGGCCGGATTGCGAAGACACCTGGGGTTGCGCATCGACCTGCTGCAGCGGCGAGGTCGTGACTTGGGCGAACGCAGGCGATGCGGCGGCGAGCGTGAGCAGGCCGGCGGCGATGGATGTGCGGATCATGGAGCCCCTTGTGATGTGTCCTGAGACCACAGGGTCGCAACGCGCGCCGGCATGACGCGTGAATGCGCCAGACGGCGGACTCAGCGATGGCGCAAGCGCAGCAGGACGGTCTGGATCGTCAGCACCACGCCAATGCCGAGCGCGACCCAGGCGGATGTCACCGCGCCCGTCAGCGGCCATTCGGTCTGCTTGAACCACACCGCGAACAGGCCCCACAGCGCGATCGCCAGATAGGCGATGTTGCCGCGCATGCGCAGGTTGAGCACCAGCAACACGACGGCCGAGATCGCCCACAGTGCGAGACTCCAGCCGAGCATGCGGCTGGTCGACAGCAGTTCGTAGGCGACGATCGTCTGTGCCACGTTGAGGAAGGCCGCCAGCGACAGCCAACCGGCATGGATCGACAGTGCCAGCCACGCCAGCCGGTAGCGCTTCGCATTGCCCGGGCGCGAGAGCTGTACTGCGCACCAGGCGAGGCTCATCAGCGCGCCGAAAATCACCACCACGCACGCCCAGAACAGGCCAGCGGAAAATAGCGGCATCCAGATCGCGGTGAGGAAGAAGCCGAGTGCGGCAACCGGCGCGATGCGGCCGAGCAGCTGGTCCGTTCGACGGGTGCCGGTTGTCTGCCAGATCGCGTAGAGCAGATCTAGCAGGAAGATCAGGCCCCAGACCGAGAACGCGTAACCCGCGGCGACCAGCAGTGTTGGATAGCGGTCGGAGATCGTGCCCTGGTCGGGCCCGAAGACACCGGTCTGCGACAGCCAGGCGATGACCGGCATCGCGATCGAGCACAGCAGGACGAGCAAGCGCATGGCGGCGTTTTTCCGGCGGGAATCGGCGCGGATGCTCGCACCGGGGGCGTGAGGGTGTCGTGGGATCGTGCATGTGAGCCCCTCTCCCTTTGGGGTGAGGAGGCACGCTTGCGAGCCAATGGCTCGCGTGTCTACGAACGCCCTCGCGCTGGCGCAAGGGCCGGGGCGCGGGGGTTGGGGTGCGGTTGCTGTTCGCGAGGGCCAACACGCGTGCGCGGATGCGCACGCGTCATTCGTGAGGTCGTGCGCGAGGATGGAAAAGCGATGTTTCGCCGAAGCTTGCCGCGAGCGTCGTTCCCTCACCCCACCACCTGCGTCGCAGGTGGTCCCTCTTTACCCCGGCGGGCACGTAGTCCCTGAGAACCTGTTCAATGTCCTGCTGCGCTTGCCAGCTGGCGCGTGTGCGGTGCTCGGAATGCTCACGTACCACCCGTACGCTGCGCTTCCTGCGCTCCACCACGCGCCATCTGGCGGCGCTCGCGACGGACCTTGAACAGGTTCCGAGGGAGCGGGACGCCGGTGCATTCCGCCTTCGGCGGAAAGGGCATCACATTCCGCTATGCCGCAGCAACGCCGCGATATCCGGATCGCGCCCGCGGAACGCACGGAAGTTCTCGATCGCGTCGCGGCTGCCGCCACGCGACAGCACTTCGTCGCGGAAGCGCTGGCCGGTTTCCGACAACTGATCGGTCGACTCTTCGAACGCCGCATACGCATCCGCGCTCAGCACCTCGGCCCACTTGTAGCTGTAGTAACCCGCCGCGTAGCCACCCGCGAAGATGTGGCTGAACTGGTTCGGGAATCGGTGCCAGCCGGGAATGCGGGTGACCGCGATCTCGTCGCGTACGCGTTCGAGCAACGCCTGCACGTCGTCGCGGCCGGCGTCGAAATCGGCGTGCAGCAGCATGTCGAACAGCGAGAACTCAATCTGCCGCAGCGTCTGCAGACCACTCTGGAAATTACGCGCTGCGAGCATGCGGTCGAAGAGGTCACGCGGCAGCGGTTCGCCGGTGTCGACGTGCGCGGTCATCGCCTGCACGCGGTCCCACTCCCAGCAGAAGTTCTCCATGAACTGGCTCGGCAGTTCCACCGCGTCCCATTCCACGCCGTTGATGCCGGCGATCGGCAGCGTGTCCACCTGGGTGAGCAACTGGTGCAGGCCGTGGCCCATCTCGTGGAACAGGGTGGTGACTTCGCCGTGGGTGAACGTCGCCGGGCGGCCGCCGGTACCGCGACCGAAGTTGCAGACCAGGTAGACCAGCGGCGTCTGCACGCCATCAGTGGTGGCGCGGCGGTTGCGGCAGTCGTCCATCCACGCGCCGCCGCGTTTGCCTTCGCGGGCGTAGAGGTCGAGATAGAACTGCCCGACCAGCGCGCCGTCGGCGTCCGTCAGACGGTAGAACCGCGCGTCCTCGTGCCAGACCGGGGCCTCGTCGCGTTCAACGCGCAGGCCGTACAGCGACTGGATGACGTCGAACAGCCCCGCCAGCGCGCGATCCTCGGTGAAATAGCGTTTCACCGTCTGCGCCGAGTAGTCGTAGCGCGCCTGACGCAGGCGGTCGCTGGCGAACGACATGTCCCAGGGTTCCAGCGACGGGATGTCGAGCTGCTCGCGGGCGAATGCGGCCAGTTGTTCGCGGTCCTCTTCGGCATGCGGGCGGGCGCGCGTGGCGAGATCGCGCAGGAAGGCCAGCACCGCGTCGGGCGCGGTCGCCATCTTGGTCGCGAGCGACAGTTCCGCATAGTTCGCGTGGCCGAGCAGGCGCGCTTTCTCCTCGCGCAACGCGAGGATGCGGGCGATCAGTGGTCCGTTGTCGAGCGCTTCGGGGCCGGACTCGGATGCGCGCAGGCCATAGGCGCGATAGAAACGCTCGCGCAGCGCGCGATTGGTCGCATACGTCTGGATCGGCAGATAGGACGGCATCTGCAGCGTCAGCTTCCAGCCGTCGCGTCCGTCGCGTTCGGCCGCGGCGCGCGCGGCGGCCAGGGTCTCCTCGGGCAGGCCATCGAGTTCGGCGAGATCCTCCACGTACACCGCGAACGCATCGGTCGCATCGAGAACGTGTTCGGAGAACTCGGACGACAGCTTCGCCAGCGCCTGCTGGATGTCGGAGAAGCGCGCGCGCTCGGCGTCATCGAGCGCAGCGCCGCCGAGCCGGAAATCGCGCAGTGCGTGCGCGAGGACGCGTCGCTGCAGCACATCCAGACCCAGCGCGTCGGCCTGGTCGGACAGTGCCTGGTAGGCCGAGAACAGGGCCTGGTCCTGCCCGAGCGCGCTGAAGAAACGCGTCACCTTCGGCAGCGCGGCGTTGTAGGCCTCGCGCATCACCGGCGTGTTGACCACCGCGTTGAGATGACCGACCTGGTTCCACGCGCGTCCCAGCCGCTCGGTCGCATCCTCCAGGGGCGCGACCACGCTGTCCCAGGCGACCGGCTGCGCGCGACCGGCGAGGGCCAGTGCGGCCTCGGCCTCGGCGACCAGCGCGTCGATCGCGGGCTGTACATGGGCCGGCTCGATCTCGTCGAAGCGCGGCAGGCCGGTCTGATCCAGCAGCGGGTTGTCCATCATGCGGGCCAAGGTGTGGAGAAGGCGGCGATTCTAGGCGCGGGTGGATGTAGGGATCGTGTGGGCGCGTGGCGCGACGGCTTGGGCGTATCGTGGCGGCCTCGCCCCCGCGCCGCGTCCGCAATGCATTCGATCGAAGTCGTCCTGGTGATGCTGCTGGCCGTGGTCGCCAGCGGTTACCTGACCCGCGTGCTGCCGCGCTGGCTGCCGCTGCCGCTCCCGGTGATGCAGATCGCGCTGGGCGCGACGATTGCCGGCGTGTTCGGCCAGGGGGTGACCCTCGATCCGCATCTGTTCTTCGTGCTGTTCCTGCCACCGTTGTTGTTCCTCGACGGGTGGCGTATTCCCAAGGCCGGTCTGTTCCGTGATCGCGGGGTGATCCTGCAGCTGGCGCTTGGCCTGGTGGTGTTCACGGTCATCGGCGCGGGTCTGCTGATCCACTGGATGATCCCGGTGATGCCGCTGCCGGTCGCGTTCGCACTGGCGGCGATCCTGTCGCCGACCGATCCGGTGGCGGTGTCGTCGATCGCTGCGCGCGCACCGATTCCCAAGCGCGTGATGCACATCCTCGAAGGCGAATCGCTGCTCAACGACGCGTCCGGCCTGGTGTGTTTCCGCTTCGCCGTGGCCGCAGCGTTGACCGGCACGTTCTCGCTGATGTCGGCATCGCTGACCTTTCTGTGGCTGGCGCTGGCCGGCGTCGCGGTCGGCGTGTTGCTGACCATCGGCATCAACCGCGGCCACGCGATGGTCTCGCGCGTGTTCGGCGAGGAAGCGGGCACGCCGATCCTGATCAGCCTGCTGACGCCGTTCGGCGCGTATCTGCTGGCCGAACAGATCGGCGCCTCGGGCATCCTCGCCGCGGTCGCCGCCGGCGTGACGATGAGCTACGTCGAACTCAGCGGCCGCGCGCTGGCGACCACGCGGGTACAGCGCGCAGCGGTCTGGGACACGGTGCAGTTCTCGCTCAACGGCATCATCTTCGTGCTGCTGGGCGAGCAGTTGCCGTGGATCGTCGAACGCGCGGTGCGTTCGGTGCGCGAAGCCGGCCACGTCGATCCCTGGTGGCTCGCGGTTTACGTCTTCGCAATCTACGGTGGCCTGTTCGCACTGCGCTTCGCGTGGGTGTGGGTGTCGCTGCGGATCGGGCTGTACCGCAGCGGTCGCCACGACACGCGGCCGCGCGTGCGCCTGGTCGCGGCGATGTCGCTGGCCGGCGTGCGCGGCGCGATCACCCTGGCCGGTGTGCTGACCCTACCGCTGCTGCTCGACGACGGCACGCCGTTCCCGACCCGCGATCTGGCGATCTTCCTCGCCGCCGCGGTGATTATCCTGTCGCTGCTGCTCGGCAGTTTCGCGCTGCCGCGCCTGCTGCGCGGACTGGAAGTGCCGGAAGCGGACGAGGATGACCGCGAACTCGACCGCGCCCGCCACGAGGCCGCCGTGGCGGCGGTGGCCGCGGTTGAACGGGCGCAGCATGCGCTGCCGGCCGCGCAGGCCAACCCCGATCTCTACGCCAGCGCCGCTGTGCGGGTCATGGCCCTGTACGAAGAGCGCCTGCGCCGCGACGGCGCGCTGGGGGTGGACGCCGCCGAACTGCGCCGCGCCGACGAGGCCGAGCGCGCGCTGCGCCTGGCGGGCGTGCACGCGGAACGCGAACGCATCTACGCACTCGCGCGGCACCGTGAAATCTCGGAAGAAGTCGCCCGCAAGCTGGTGCGCGATCTGGATCTGATGGAAGCGCGGTACCGGTAGGGCGGTGTCATCTGGGCGACGCGTCGCGGAACGGGACGTTGCGCTCGAATCGCCCTCCACCGTTGTCCAAGCGGTTTTGAACTGAAGCACGTCTTGTCCAGCTGGGGTCCATTTTGACGGGGGACTTCAACGCGAAAATGGATCCCAGCTGCCGCTGGGATGACGAGCTAGCAGCAGCTCAACCCGGTTGCCAGTCGAACGCCAGCGTCTCGTCGCGCGCGAAGCGCTGCAGGTGGTTCTCGATGACCTGCTGGTAGCGCTCGCTGTCCTCGGCGGTGGGCTGGGTCAGCACGATGCGCAGCGTGTCGTCTTCGACGAAGAAATCGGCGCCGTTGTCCTCGCCCTGGAACGGGATGAAGGCGTGCCCTTCTTCATCGTCGCGGGTGATCTCGAACTTGTGCCGCCAGTGGTTGCACAACGTGCGCAGTAGGCGCGGCGCGTCGTTGGACGCGGTGGTCGCGGTGGTGGTGATCGACATCGTGGACTCCTGCGAGCGGCGCGTCGCCGCGGCCGCGAGCATAGGCGGCCGCGCCGGCGTCGTGAACCCCGGCGCGCCAACGCAGTGTTGCAGGGGCAATGCCGCACACTGTGCGGCCCTCGTTCGAAGCAGGTGTTCCATGGCTGATGCCGCCGCGCCGCATGCGTTTCCCTGGCCGGTCGTGCTGTTCGATCTCGACGGCACCCTCGTCGACAGTGCGTCCGACATTGCCGCGGCGGTCAACCGCCTGCTGGCCGAACTCGGTCATCCGCAGGTCGACGAGGCCACGGTGCGCAGCTGGATCGGCGACGGCGCGCGCCAGCTGATCACCTCGGCGCTGCAGCACGCGGGCGAGACGCAGACGGTGGATGCAGTGATGCCGCGTTTCATGCGCCACTACGCAGATTGTCTGCTGCTCGAGCCGCGTCTGTATCCGGGCGTCGAATCGACCCTGCAAGCGCTGCAGTCCGGCGGCGTGCGCATGGCCGTCTGCACCAACAAGCCATCGCAGTTCGTACCGCCGCTGCTCGAAGCGCTGGGCATCGATGGCTATTTCGACGCGGTGCTCGGCGCCGGCGATCTGCCGGAGCGCAAGCCGCATCCGTTGCCGCTGCTGCATCTGGCCGAAGGTTTCGGCGTCGATATCACGCAGTGCCTGATGGTCGGTGATTCGGCGGCCGATGCCGGCGCGGCGATCGCGGCCGGCGCACCGCTGGTGCTGGTCGGCTACGGGTACCGCCGCGACTTCGATCTGCATGGCTGCGGCGCGCTTGCGGTGATCGATCGGTTCGAGCAGCTGCTCGAGCTGCACTGACGCGGTCTGGTATGCGATGGGTTTCGCTGCGCTCGACCCATCCTACGAAGCGCTGCACGCGCGAGCACTCAACGCATCGCGAACAGCCGCGCCCGCACCTCGGACGCGATCCGCGCGGTCTCGCGCAACGGCGTGACATCGAACGGCGGCAGCGCGCCTTCGAGCGGTCGCGCGCGGCAATCGGCGATCAGGCCATCGACAAAGCGCTGCGGCGCACCATCGAGCGGGCCCGGTGCGAACACGAACACCGGTGCGCGCGTCGCGCAGGCCTCCGACAGCATGTTGACCGAGTCGGACGAGCACACGATGCGGTCGGCCCAACCGAGCAGGCCGGCATACGGATTCGCGCCGTCGCGGTCGTCCGTCCAGACGCAGCCAGCGCGTCCGGCATAGCGCGCACGCAGCGCATCGCGCACGGCCGGCGACGTGCGCCGCGAACCGGTCAGCAGCAGGCTGCCGCCAACGCGCGCGACGCTCGCATCGAGCGTATCGGCGAGCGCATTGAACGCGGCGACATCGAAACGCCCGTGCCGCGAATCGCCGCCGAGCAGCACCGCGATCCGCGGGCCGGGCAGGGCGCCCAGCGCGGGATGGGCATCGCGCGCGGCGGCCAACCATGCGTCGTCGACCGGATGCAGGCTGCCGCGCGCCACCAGCACGTTGTCACCGCGCAACGCGTCGTGCTCGGGCACAACGACGAGATCCCAATGCCGCGCGTCGATGCGGGGATCGAGAATCTGCACCGTACGCGCGCCGCGCTGCCCGGCCAGGCGTGTCGCGAGTGCGGCCTGACGGCCACAGCCGATCGCGATGTCCGGTGCTGCTTCAAGACGTGCCGCGTAATCGCTGCCGAAGGCGTGCAGTGCAAACGGCAGTCGTCGTGGCGACGCCCAGCGCCAGGGCGCGCGCGGATCGAGATGCAGGGCCTCGTGCTGCGGCGACAGCGCGGCAGCCAGCGCTTCCGCTTGGCGCGCGTTGCCGGCGCGCCCATCGCTGAGCGCCCAGATCCGTCCGTAATCCCGCTCTTCGCCTGGTCGACGTTCCACGTATGTGATCATCCGTTCCGGCCGGCGCACGCGTCGCGCCGCCGCAGGACTCTACACTGCGGCCCTGCCTGGCCCCATCCGACGAGGTTGCCTGATGACCGATGTTCTGCCCGATGCCGCGCTCGACCAGCTGTTCCGTACCGCCCGTACCTACAACGGGTTCAGCGGTGACATCAGTGACGACACGCTGCGCCAGCTCTACGATCTGCTGAAGTTCGCGCCGACGTCGGCCAATTCATCGCCCGCGCGCTTCGTGTTCGTGAAGTCGGCCGAGGGCAAGGCGAAGCTCGGCCCGGCATTGAGCGAAGGCAACTTTGATAAGACGATGTCCGCGCCGGTCATCGTGATCGTGGCCCACGACGAAGACTTCCACGAGAAGCTGCCGTTCCTGTTTCCGCATACCGACGCCAAGAGCTGGTTCGATGGCCCGCGTGCGGACCGCGAGGTGCCGGCGTTCCGCAACGGCAGTCTGCAGGGCGCATATCTGATCCTGGCCGCGCGCGCGCTGGGTCTGGATGCCGGCCCGATGTCGGGCTTCGACAATGCCAAGGTCGACGAAGCGTTCTTCGCCGGCACCGCGATCAAGTCGAACTTCCTGGTCAATCTGGGCACCGGCGATCCGTCGACGATCTTCCCGCGGTCGCCGCGCCTGCCCTTCGACGAAGCCGCGCGCATCGTCTGACGTTTTTCCCGCGCGCCGGCGATCCGGCCGCGCGGTTTCTGCCCACCACCTGTTCGAGGACCCGCCCATGCGTACCGCCCACCTGCTGCTCCCGCTTGCCGCCGCCCTTGCCCTCGCCGCCTGCGCCCAGCAGGACCCGGCGCCGGCGGATGCCACACCGCCAGCCGCTTCCGCGCCTGCGCAGCCGTCGACCGAAGCACCGGCCGACGCCGCCGCGCCGACGGCCGAAGCCATCACCGGCGTCTCGGGCACCTACGTGCTCGATCCCAAGCACACCGACGTGATCGCGCAGTGGAGCCACTTCGGCTTCTCCAATCCGGTCGCGCATTTCGGCGAAGTCTCCGGCCAGATCGTCTACAACGCCGAGAACGTCGGCGCGTCGTCGGTCGAAGTCACGCTGCCGCTGTCGGGCCTGAACTCGCACGTCGGCGATTTCGACGATCACCTGCGCAGCGCCGATTTCTTCGACGCGGCCAAGTTCCCGAACGCCACGTTCAAGAGCACCGCCGTCGAAAGCGCCGGCACCAACCAGCTCAAAGTCACCGGTGATCTGACGATCAAGGACATCACCAAGCCGGTGGTGCTGGACGTGACGATCAACAAGTTCGGCGAGCAGCCGATGGCCAAGCGCGCTGCCGCCGGTTTCGATGCCGTGGCGACGATCAAGCGCAGCGATTTCGGCGTCGGTGCGTACGCGCCGAACGTCAGCGACGAAGTCGAACTGCGCATCACCACCGAGGCCGTCGTCGCCGAAGGCACCGCCCCGGCCGCGCCTGCCGCACAGTAAGATTCCGCGTCACGACGCCGGCGCATGGGTCTCCCTGCGCCGGCGTTTTCGTTTCCGCGTTCCGGAACTGCCGTCATGAAAGTCCTTCGTCCCGCCGACCAGCGCGGCCGCACCACGCACGGCGCCCGCACGCGCCTGTGCGCGTTCTCCAGCGGCGATTTTTACGATCCCGACTGGACGGGCTTCGGCGCGCTGCGCCAGCTCAACGAGGAGCACCTGCCACCCGGCGCGACCGTGCAGTCGCAGCGCGTGGCGAACATGGAGCTACTGGTGTTTGTGCTGGACGACACACTCGTCCGCGATGGCGTATCGCTCGACGCCGGTGCGTTGGCGTGGACCGGCGCCGGCCATGCCAGCGACACGCCGGTCGAAACCGCGGGCGCCGAGGGTGCGCGCGTGTTGCGCATCGCGATCCAGCCGGACCGCGTCAATCTGCCGCCTGCCACCGGCATCACGCGTGTTGCCAGCGAAGCGGGATGGACGCTGCTGGCCGCGCCTGACGTTGATGAGAACAGCCTGCCGATTCGTCAGCAGGCCTGGCTGCGCCATGCGCGACTGGCGCCCGGCGCACGTCTGGACGTGACGCTCGAGGCCACGCACCGGCACTGGCTGCAGATCCTGCGCGGTGGCGTGGCCGTCGACGGCCACGCGCTGGTCGCCGGCGACGCGCTCGGCCTGTACGACGAAGCCATCACCACCGATCTCGTCGCCACGACCGGTGGCACCGAACTCCTGCTGATCACGCTGCCGGGCTGAGCCCGTCTGCATGGCCGCGCGGTAGAATGGCTGCCTCCACGCCGATGAAACCCGCCGCCATGACCGCAGCCCCGACGCAAGCCAACGCCGCCCAGCGCTATGAAGTGCGCCGCGCCGATCTGCCGCTGAGCTGCCCGCTGCCGTCGATGGCGCTGTGGAATTCGCATCCGCGCGTCTACCTGCCGATCGAAGCCGAGAACGGCGAGTCCGACTGCCCGTACTGCGGCGCGCACTTCGTTCTCGTCGACTGACCCCGGCGCGTTCCGCGCCCGTATGCGTCGACCGCTGACCGTCATCCAGTTGCTGCCCGCGTTGTCGTCGGGCGGCGTCGAGCGTTCCACGATCGAAATCGCGCAGGCGCTGGTCGATGCCGGCCATCGCGCGATCGTCGTCTCCGCGGGCGGACGTCTCGTGCCCGCGCTGGAGGCCACCGGCGCGACCCACGTGACGCTCGACATCGGTGCGAAATCGTTCCGGGTACTGCGCCATGTGCGCACGCTGCGACGTCTGTTCGACGAAGCCGGTGCCGACATCGTGCACGTCCGCTCGCGCCTGCCGGCGTGGATCGGCTGGTGGGCCTTGCGCGGCCTGCCCGAGGCGCGCCGACCGCATTTCGTCACCACCATGCACGGGCTCAATTCCCCGTCGCGCTACAGCGCGATCATGGCCCGCGGCGAACGCGTGATCTGTGTGTCGGACACCGTGCGCGACTATCTGCTGCAGCACTATCCGGCGACGCCACGCGCGCGCCTGCGGGTGATCCCGCGCGGCATCGATCCCACCAGGTTTCCCGCCACGCCGCATCCAAACGCAGAGGCGCGTGCCGATGTCGCAGCGCGCTGGCCGACGCTCGGCGGCGACGGCCCGCTGCTGCTGTTGCCGGGACGCGGCACGCGGCTGAAGGGCCATCACGATGCGATCGCGTTGCTCGCCAACCTGCGCGCCGGCGGTCTCGATGCGCGCCTGTGGATGCCGGGCGCGCGCGAGGCGGGACGCGAGGCCTACCTCGACGAACTCACGCGCGCGGCGCAGGCCGCGGGCTGTGGCGACGCGCTGGCGATGACCGCGCCGACCGATGCGATTGCGCACGCCTACGCCGCCAGTGATCTCGTGCTGCAGCTGTCGCGCAAACCCGAGGCCTTCGGTCGCACCGTGCTCGAAGCGCTGTCGTGCGCGCGGCCGGTGGTGGGGTGGGCGCATGGCGGCGTCGGCGAACTGCTCACGCAGCTGCAGCCCGAAGGTGCGGTCGCACCGTTCGATCGCGATGCGTTGGCACACGCTGCGCGCGTGCTGGTTACGCGAGCGCCGGCGCGAGCCGGTACGATGCCCGACACGCTGCGTGCGATGCAGGAGGCGACCCTCGCGGTCTATGACGAGTTCGACGACAACTGAGCCGATGACCGGCGCACGCGCACCGCGGCCTGTCGGCTGGCGCTGGGCGCCGCACTGGGTGCTGGCCTTCGTGATCCTGTGGCCCGCGCCCGGTTACGCCGAAGGCGTGATGGTGCTGGGCGCGCTCGCCGCGATCATCCATCTGGTCGGCGCGCGCTTCCGCGGTGGCGCTGCATTGCTCAGCGCGCCGGCATGGGCGCTGACCAGTGTGCTGTTCTTCGCCTACTGGTTGCCGCAGCTGATCTCGGCGGTGGATTCGGTCGACGTCGGGCGTGCGCTGCGCGAAGCGCTGGTCGATCTGCGTTATCTGCCGTTCCTGTGGCTGGTCGCGTCCGCGGTCGCCACGCGTCGCGGCCGACGCATCACGCTGGGTGGTCTGGCGGTGATCGTCGCGGTGTGGACGATCGATGGGCTGTGCGAGGTGGTGTTCGGCACCAGTCCGCTGTTCTTCGGCATCGACCAGCTCAAGCAGCTGATCAGCAGCCGGCCGATGTGCACCGTGGAAGAGATCGCACTCGCCGACCGGCTCGGTGGCGTGCTCGGGCCCTGCAATCTCAAGCTCGGCGTGGTGCTGGCGAGTCTGTCGCCGTTCGGGCTGTACTGGGCCGGGCGCCGTTTCCGTGCCAGCGGCTGGGTGATCGCGAGTGCGGCGATCGGCATCGTGCTGCTGTTCGCCGGTTCACGCGCGTCGTGGCTGACCTACGCGCTGGTGCTGCTGTTCTCGGGCTGGCGCCTGCTTGGCTGGCGCCGTCTGCTGGCGGTGTTCGCCGCCGGCCTCGCCATTGCGGTGGTCGCGGCCGTGAGTTCGCCACAGGTCCGCGATCGCATCGAGCGTACGGCGATGGGCCTGTCGGCCGACGAGGCCGGCGTCGACAGCGCGCTGTCGGGACGCGCCCGCATCTGGGATGCGGCGGTGTGCATGATTCGCGAGAACCCGATCAATGGCGTCGGTGCGCGCGGCTTCCGCGAAGCCTTCCCCGGCTGTGATGCGCGATCGGGCGAGCTGGCGGCCTGGGGCGATGGCCCTGCGTTCCATGCCCACCAGATCGTGCTCGAGATCGGCAGCGAGACCGGGCTCATCGGCCTGCTGATGTGGCTGGCCGGTGTTGCGATGGCCTGGCGCGCCTGGCGTTTCGCCTCACCCGACGCGCGCGAGCAGGCACGGCCGGCGATGCTCGCGCTCGCGGTCACGGTGTTCCCGCTCAACACGCATCTCGCGTTCTATTCGACGTTCTGGGGCGGCTTCACGCTGCTGCTGTCAGCCCTGTATGCCGGTAGCCTGCTGGCGCGCGTGGAACCGGTGCAGCCGGAAGATGGCGTGCTGCGCTGAGCGAAACCCATCGTTGTTCTGAACGGCCGAGTCGTGCATCTGTCCAGATCGGCGGCGCTGTTTCGATGACTGCCATCGCGAGTACGCGCATGGCGACGCTACGTGTCGCTGCGCTCTACCCATCCTAGCCAGTGCCCGAGCCTCGCCTCAGTACAGCGATCCACTATCGGGCTGGCGCTTGAACCGCCGGTGGATCCACAGGTACTGGTCGGGCGCCGCGCGCGCCATGTCTTCGATGCCGGCCATCACGGTCGCGGTGTCGGCGGTCGCATCGGTCGTCGGATAGGGTTCGGGCGCCGGAGACAGCGTCAGCGTGTAGCCGCCATCGTCGCGTCGCACATGCCGGTAGAACATCACCGCCGCGCCGGACAGGCGTGCGAGCGAATGGGTCGAGGTCAGGCTGTGCGCGGGGCGGCCGAAGAACGGCACGTAGACCGCGTCGCCGCCGCTGGGATCCTGGTCGGGCGCGTACCACAGCAGGCCGCCGCGCTTGAGATGCCGCACCACGCCGCGCACGTCGCGCTTGGGGAACATCGCCGCGGCATAACGCGCGCGGCCGCGGCGCACCGCCCATTCCATCGCCGGTTCCGAATGCGGGCGATACATGCCGGCCAGCGGCACGTAATCGCACATCAGGCGGCCGCAGACTTCGAGTGTGGTGAAGTGCCCGGACACGACGATCACGCCGCGCCCCGCAGCGCGCGCGGCTTCGACATGCTCGACGCCTTCGACGATCAGCCCGCGCTGCAGCGGTGCGATCGAGCCCCACCAGGCGCGTGCGAATTCGAACAGGCCGATGCCCAGCGCATGGAAATGCCGGCGCAGCAGCGCGTCACGCGCGGCAGCATCGAGGTCCGGGAAACACAGCTCGAGATTGCGCGCGGCCACCTTGCGACGGCTGGGCAGCGCGAGGCGCAACGTGTTGCCGAGCCCGCGACCGAGCGCACGCTGCAGCGGCCACGGAATCCGCGCCGCGAGTGCCATCAGGCCGATGCCGATCCACGCCGGCCAGTGGCGGGGCGCGAGCGGCGGGCGGGGCGGGGGCGTCGTCGACATCGGTCCATTGTAGAAGGTGGCGCCGTGCAGGCATCCGCTATCCTGTGCGCATGCGGGCCGACACCACAGAACGACTGCTGCGCGGCCTCTATTCGGCCCTGCTCGTCGTGCTTGCGCCGATCACGGTCTATCACCTGATCTGGCGCGGCTTCCGGCAGTCGGCGTATCTGCTGCGGTGGGACGAGCGTTACGGCATCTATCGCACGCCGCCACTGACGGCGCCGGTGTGGGTGCATGCCGTGTCGGTCGGCGAGGTCAACGCGGCCGCGCCGCTGATCAATGCGCTGCTCGCGCGCGATCCGGCGCGTCGTTTGCTGGTGACGACGATCACGCCGACCGGTTCGGAGCGCGTGCGTGCGCTGTGGGGTGATCGCGTCGAGCACGTGTATCTGCCTTATGACCTGTCGGGCGCGGTCCGACGTTTCCTGCGGCATTTTCGTCCGCGGATCGGTTTGATCGTCGAGACCGAACTGTGGCCGAACCTGCTGTTCTGCTGCCGCGATGCCGGCGTGCCGACGGTAGTCGTCAACGCGCGGCTGTCGGCGCGTTCGCTGCGCGGTTATCGCGTGCTGCGACCGCTGGTCGGGCGCGCGCTGCGCACCGTGCGCCGCGTCGCGACGCAATCGGCCGATGACGGCAAGCGCTTCGTGAAACTCGGCGCATTGCGCGACGCGGTCATCGACACCGGCAATCTGAAATTCGACATCACCCTCGACGACGCGAAGATCGCGACGCTGGTCGCGGATTTCCGCGGCCGCGCCGGCGCGCGGCCGGTGTGGATCGCGGCCAGCACGCATCCCGACGAGGAAGCGGCGGTGATCGACATCCACCGCCGCCTGCGCACGCGCTGGCCCGATCTGCTGCTGATCTGGGCGCCGCGCCATCCCGAACGTTTCCGCAGCGCGATGCAGCTGGGCGTCGACGCCGGCTGGCGCGTGGCCACACGCGCGCTGACCACCTGGCCCGATGCCGGCGACGACGTCTTCGTGCTCGACACGCTCGGCGAACTCGGACTGTTCTTCGCCTGCGCCGATGTCGCCTTCGTCGGCGGCAGCCTGCAGGACATCGGCGGCCACAATTTGCTCGAGCCGGCCGCGGTCGGTACGCCAGTCGTCACCGGGCCGCACCTGCAGAACTTCGCCGATATCGCCAAGCAGCTGGGGCGTGCGGATGCGCTGCGCATCGGCGCGGATGCGGATGCGGTGCACGACCACATCGCCGCGTTGCTCGATGATGCGGCCGCGCGCGACGCGATGGCCGAAGCCGGCCGTGCGCTTGTCGCCAATGGCCGTGGCGCACTCGCGCGCACGCTGGCGCTGATCGAACCTGATCTGCCGGTACCGGACACGAAAACGGCGCGGATCCTGCGATCCGCGCCGTCGTCGATCTGACCGGACCGCTTACTGCGGCGCCGGTGTCGCCGCGCCGGCGCCGGTGGACGCGCCGACGCTGTTGACGTCGACGGTCAGCTGGCGGTTCACGTCCTGCAGGTTGCCGATGTCCAGCGTGCCCGCGGCCTGCTCGAGCAGCAGACGGCTCTGCAGGAAGTTGTACTTGGCGAAGGCATAGGCCTGACGCGCCGAGAACAGGTTCTGCTGGTTGATCAACACGTCGATGACCGTACGCGTACCGACTTCCAGGCCGACCTGGGAGGCCTCGTAGGCGCTGTTGGCCGAAACCAGTGCGAGACGGCGGGCCTCGACCTCGGTGATGCCGGCGACCAGGTTCTGGTAGGCGCTGCGGGTGTTGCGTTCGATCGCGCGACGCTGCGCCTCGTACTGGTCGCCTGCGATGTCGCGCTGGGCGATCGACTGGCGCACGCGCGACTGGGTGATGCCGCCGCTGAAGATCGGCACGGTCAGCGTCAGGCCGATGCTGTTGGTCTCTCCACGGCGGGCCAGTGCGTCCGGATCGTCCCGACCCCAGGTATCGCTGTTGCCATAGCTGGCGCCGAGATCGAGGGTCGGCAGATGTGCCGACTTCGCGGCAGTCACGCTGTACTCGGATGCCGTCACCTGGTAGCGCAGCGCCTGCAACTGCGGGTTCTGGTCGATCGCGGTGGCAACCCACGCTTCCGCATCGCGGCCTTCCGGCAGCTGCGGGGTGAAATCGTCGGGCAGGCCACGCAGGTCGCGGATTTCCGAGCCGGTGATCTCGGCCAGCGCCTGGTAGGCATCCTGCAGCGCATTGCGCTGGACGATCGTGTTGGCGCGGGCGCTGTCGTACTGGGCGCGCGCTTCGTGCACGTCGGTGATCGGCGCCAGGCCCACTTCGAGGCGCTTGTCGGCGAAATCGAACTGGCGCTTGAACGCGGTCTCGGCGGCTTCGGCGGCAGCCAGCGTTTCGGTCGCGACCAGCACGTCGAAGTACGCCGCGGCGGTACGCGTGATCAACGAGTCGTTGTCGGCGTCGAGCTGGAAGTCGGCCGCCGTGCTCAGCGCGCGCTGCGAACGCAGCGTCGAGATCTGGCCCCAGTCGAACAGCACCTGGCCGGCGTTGACGCCGACGCTGCGCGTGCGTGCCTTGCCGGACACGCCGGCGAAGCGGCTGTCGGTCAGCGAGGCGCTGCCATTGATCTGCGGCAGCAGGGCGCCCCGGGCCTGGACCGCGCCTTCCTTGGTCGACAGGCGCTGCGATTCGGCGATCGACAGCGTCGGGTCATTGGTACGGGCCAGCTCGTAGGTCTGGACGAGATCGGCGGCCAGCAGCGGGCTGGACGTCAGCGCGAGTGCGAGCGACAGGAACAGGGGGCGGCGGAACATGGAGGATCCTTGAACGATCAGAGAGAGAACTGCGGCACCGGCGCGGCGCCTGCGAGATAGGTGAGTCCGGTCTCGAACAACGATTCGATGCGCGTCGCGTTGACAGCGTCGCCTTCGCGGTGGACCAGCACGGCTTCCATCGCGGGCGCGCGGCCGCGGACGATGAACATGCGGCCGCCGGGACGCAGCCACTGCACGAAACGCTCCGGGATCACATCAACGGCACCACAGACGCAGATCGCGTCGAAGCGGCGGTCGGTGTTCCACGCGAACGCATCGACGGTGATCACCTCGACGTTCGCGATGCCCTGCGCCTGCAGCCGGCCGCGGGCGGCGTCGGCAAGGTCGTCGTGGCGCTCGAGGCTGACGACGTCACGCGCCAGATAGCCCATGCACGCTGCGAGATAACCACTGCCGGTGCCGACCTGCAGCACTTCGTCGCCCTGTTCGAGCTTCAGCGCCTGCAGCGCACGGCCTTCGACCACGGGCTTGAGCATCAGCTCGCCGTGACCGAGCGGGAGCTCGAGGTCGGCATAGGCCAGCGCGCGGCGCGACTCGGCCACGAACGCCTCGCGCGGGAGCCGCGAAATCGTCTCCAGTACGCGCGCATCGAGCACGTCCCAGGGCCGGACCTGTTGTTCCACCATCGCCACACGGGCCTTGGCGTAATCGATCGTCATTGTTGCGGGTTCCTTCGTTCGCCAGCGCGCAATTCTAGCGGTGCGGGGGCGGGTTCATCATCGCGGGGGTACAGCAGTCGACGCAGTGCCGGAAGTCACCGGCCCAGACGGCACGCGGGGGGCGCATGTGACCGGGTTCAGCGACGCCCGTAGGCGCGCAGAAACATGTCCACCGAGGCTTCCAGGTGTGCGCGCCGTTGACCGGCGCAATTGCCGGCGTCGTCGCAGTCGAACACCATCCGCTGGTGCAGGTCGCCCTTGAGCAAGACGAAGAACTGGGCTGCCGCGGTCGCAATGAGCGCCTCGTCGATGTCGAGGTCGCCGGTCTCGATCCGGCGCCGCAGCATCGCCGCGAACGACGACTGTACGCGCTCGGGACCGCCCTTCCAGAACCGCTGCGGCAGGCGCTTTTCGACCATTTGCGGCGTGCACAGCAGACGGTGGCCGGCGACGGCCTCGGGCGAGGACACCATCGCGAAGAATGCCTCGGCGACTTCCAGCAGGCGCTGGCGCAGCGGCAACGCCGGCGCGGGCTCGAACACCGAATCGGGCATCTGCTGCTCGCAATAGCGCGCCGCGGCCTCGGTGAACAACGTGTCCTTGTCGCCGAAGTGGCTGTAGACGGTCAGCTTGGAGACGCCGGCCTCGGCCGCAATCTGATCCATGCTGACGCCTTCATAGCCCTGCTGCAGGAACATGCGCTCCGCGGCTTCGAGGATCGCCGCGCGCTTGGCCAGATCCTTCGGACGACCAGGGCCCGCCGATGCCTTTTCGGGCGCCGGAGCAGGGGACAGCATGGACGGACGCGTCGACATGGCGGGTAATACTATACCAATGAGTTCTGAAAATATACGATACGGCTCCGTATCTCATTGCCCTGGACGGTCGCCGTGCGCCGCCTGATTCCCGCTTTTCACCCACGTAGCTGCATTGCGCTCCTGCTCGCTGCCTGCGCCCTGGGGCTGGCCGCCTGCGGCGATCGCAGCGCGCCCGAGCCGGTCGCCCGTCCAGTCCTCGTGGTCACCCCTGCCGCTGCAAGCGACAGCGGCGCGTCCGCGTTCGCGGGTGAGATCCGCGCCCGCCAGGAAAGTGCGCTGGCGTTCCAGGTCGGTGGTCAGCTGCTGCGGCGCGACGTGGATGCCGGCGCGCACGTGCGCCAGGGACAGGTGCTGGCCGAGATCGACCCCGGCGACCTGCGGCTGCAACAGCGGTCGGCGCAGGCGCAGGTCGCATCGGCCGAAGCGGAATACGCACGCACCCGCACCGACCGTGCGCGTTACGCCGCGCTCGTCGAACAGCAACTGATCAGCCGCTCGCAGATGGACGCGCAGGACGCGGCCTTCAGCGCGGCGCAGGCGCAGCTGCGCGCCGCACGCGCGCAGGCCGATGTCGCCGGCAACCAGGCGGGCTACACGCAACTGCGCGCGCCGCGCGACGGCGTGATCGCCAGCCGCGAGGCCGAGGCCGGGCAGGTGGTCGCCGCGGGCCAGACGATCTTCGTGCTGGCCGGCGATGCCGGCCGCGAAGTCGCGATCGCGTTGCCCGAATCGCGCATTGCCGCTTTCGCGATCGGCCAGCCGGCACAGATCGAACTGTGGAACCGGCCGGGCGTGCGCATACCCGGCACGATCCGCGAGATTGCCGCGGCGGCTGATCCGCAGGCGCGCACCTATGCCGCGCGCGTGGCCATCGCCGACGCTGCGGTGGCGGGCCTCGAGCTCGGCCAGAGCGCACGCGTGTATCTCGCTGCCGCAGCATCGACGTCGGACCTGCAGGTGCCGCTGACCGCGATCCAGCCGGGTGCGGACGGCGGCAAGGCCGTCTGGGTTGTCGACCGGGCGGAGGGCGTGGTGCGCTCGGTGCCTGTCCAGATCGGCGCCTTCGGTGCACGCAGCGTGCCGGTGTTGTCGGGTCTCGCGCCCGATGCGCTGGTCGTCGCGGCCGGCGGCCATCTGCTGCGCGAAGGCCAACGGGTGACGCCGGTCGACCGCGAGAATCGGCCCATACAACCGGACGTAGCGAAGTCGGCAGCAGTGAAATGACGAATATCGTCATCGCAATCCAGTCCCGTTCCGGGTGCCCGTCGTCGCCGCAGTCTTCCTGTGGGAGCGCGCTTGCACGCGATGACGCTGGACAGGCGAAGCCGTCGCGCGCACGCACCCTGCCGCGGGATTGCGGTCGATGAGCCGTTTCAATCTCTCCGAATGGGCGCTCGGCAACCGCACGCTGGTGCTCTACATGATGCTGGTGGTCGCGGTGGCCGGCATCTTCTCCTACGGCCGGCTCGGCCAGTCCGAGGATCCGCCCTTCACGTTCAAGGCGATGGTCATCCAGACCCAGTGGCCGGGCGCGACCGCCGAGCAGGTCTCGCGCCAGGTCACCGAGCGCATCGAGCGCAAGCTGATGGAGACCGGCGACTACGAATTCGTGAGTTCGTATTCGCGCCCGGGTGAATCGCAGATCGTGTTCCACGCGCGCGACGACATGCGCTCGGCGCAGATTCCCGATCTCTGGTACCAGGTGCGCAAGAAGGTCGACGACCTGCGGCCGCAGTTGCCGCAGGACATCGTGGGCCCGTTCTTCAACGACGAGTTCGGCGACACCTTCGGCAACATCTACGCGCTGACCGGCACGGGCTTCGACTACGCGATCAAGAAGGACTACGCCGACCGCATCCAGCGCGAGCTGCAGCTGGTCGACGATGTCGGCAAGGTCGAGCTGGTCGGGCTGCAGGACGAGAAGGTCTGGATCGAGGTCAGCAATACGCGGCTGGCGACGCTGGGCATTCCGATGGCCGCCGTGCAGCAGGCGCTGGCGGAGCAGAACGCGCTGGCGTCCGCGGGCTTCTTCGAAACCGGCAGCGCGCGCGTACAATTGCGCGTCGATGGCCCCTTCGACTCGGTCGATGCGATCCGTGATTTTCCGATCCGTGCCGGCGACCGTACCGTACGCCTGGGCGACATCGCGACGGTCGAGCGTGGCTTCGCCGATCCGGCCGCGCCGCGCATGCGCTTCATGGGCGAGGACGCGATCGGCATCGCGGTGGCGATGCACGAAGGCGGCGATATCCTTGAACTCGGCACGCGGCTGGAAACCGAGTTCGCGCAGCTGCAGGAGACGCTGCCGGCCGGCATGGAATTGCGCAAGGTGTCCGACCAGCCGCGAGCGGTGCGCGATTCGGTCGGCGAGTTCGTCAAGGTGCTCGCCGAGGCGGTGATCATCGTGCTGCTGGTGAGCTTCATCTCGCTCGGTTTCCGCACCGGCCTGGTGGTCGCGGTCTCGATCCCGCTGGTGCTGGCGATGACCTTCATCGCGATGGACCAGTTCGACATCGGCCTGCACAAGATCTCCCTCGGCGCATTGGTGCTCGCGCTGGGATTGATGGTCGACGACGCGATCATCGCGGTGGAAATGATGGCCGTGCGCATGGAGCAGGGCGACAGCCGGCTCGCGGCGGCGAGCTACGCCTGGACGCATACCGCGTTCCCGATGCTGACCGGCACCCTGATCACCGCGGCCGGCTTCCTGCCGATCGCGACCGCCGCGTCGAGCACTGGCGAGTACACACGCTCGCTGTTCGAGGTGGTGACGATCGCGCTGGTCGTGTCGTGGATCGCCGCGGTGCTGTTCATTCCGCTGCTCGGCGAGAAGATGCTGCCGGATCTCGCGAACCCGCAGCCGCCGCGCCCGGGTTCCTTGCCGGCACGCTGGCGCGATGCGCGCGCACGCGCTGCGGACCGCTGGCCGGCCTTCGCCTTCGCGTTGGCGCCGAGCGCGCCGCACGCCCACGACCAGGATCCCTACCAGCGTCCGTTCTACCGGCGCTTCCGCACGTGGCTGCACTGGTCGTTGACCCATCGCTGGCTGGTGATCGGCGCGACCGCGGGGATGCTGGTCGCGTCGCTGCTGCTGTTCCGGTTCGTGCCGCAGCAGTTCTTCCCCGATTCGACGCGACTGGAACTGATGGTCGACGTCGAACTGGCCGAAGGCAGTTCGCTGCGCGCGACCGAAGCCGCGGCCGCGCGTCTGGACGCGCTGCTCGACGGGCGCGCGGGCATCGATTCGCGCGTGTCCTATGTCGGCAGCGGCTCGCCGCGCTTCTATCTGCCACTGGACCAGAAACTGCCGCAGGCGAACTTCGCCCAGTTCGTCGTGACCACGACCGATGTGGAGGCGCGCGAGCGCATCCGTGTGTGGCTGATCGACGAGGTCGCGCCGACATTCCCCGAACTGCAGTTGCGCGTGACGCGGCTCGAGACCGGGCCGCCGGTCGGCTATCCGGTGCAGCTGCGTGTCTCGGGCGAACACGTCGAACGTGTGCGCGCGATCGCCGATGCGATCGCCGAGCAGGTGCGCGCCAATCCCGGCGTCGCCAACGTCAATCTCGACTGGGACGAGCCCAGCCGCGTCGTGCGCCTACTGGTCGACCAGGAACGCGCCCGGGTGCTCGGCGTGAGCTCCCAGACCCTCGCGCAGTTCCTGTCGAGTTCGCTGTCGGGTCTGCAGGTCAGCACCTACCGCGAAGGCAACGAACTGATCGGGATCGTCATGCGCGGTGCCGACGACGAACGCGGCGAGCTCGACATGCTCGAGAGCCTCGCCATTCCGACCTCCAGCGGCGCGTCGGTGCCGCTGGGCCAGATTGCCCGGCTCGACCCGACGTTCGAGGACGGCATCATCTGGCATCGCGACCGGCTGCCGACGATCACCGTGCGCGCCGACATCCGCGGCGATGCGACGCCGCCGACCGTGGTCGCGCAGATCCTGCCGACGCTCGAAGGCATCCGCGAGTCGATGCCTGACGGGTACCGGCTCGAGACCGGCGGCACGGTCGAGGATTCCGGCAAGGGCCAGGACTCGATCAAGGCCGGCCTGCCGCTGTTCCTGTTCGTCGTGGTGTCGCTGCTGATGCTGCAGCTGCGCAGCTTCTCGCGGACCGCACTGGTCCTGCTGACCGCGCCGCTGGGCATGATCGGCGTGACCCTGTTCCTGCTGGTGTTCCGCGTACCGTTCGGCTTCGTGGCGATGCTCGGCACGATCGCGCTGGCCGGCATGATCATGCGCAACTCGATCATCCTGGTGGACCAGATCGAACAGGACATCGCCGCCGGCCACGCGCGCTGGGATGCGGTGATCGACGCGACCGCGCGCCGATTTCGCCCGATCGTGCTGACCGCGCTCGCCGCGATTCTGGCGATGATCCCGCTGTCGCGCAGCGTGTTCTTCGGCCCGATGGCAGTCGCGATCATGGGCGGCCTCACGGTGGCCACGCTGCTGACGCTGACCTTCCTGCCAGCGCTGTACGCCGCGTGGTTCAAAGTGCGCAAGGACGAGTCACCGCGCGCGGGCTGAACGATTCCCAGCGCGTGACGCGGCGCAACGGAGTCCTAACAACGGGCTAATCCACGCTTAATTGGGCGGCCACAGCATGCCGCGTCATGGATACCGCTTCCGCCGTCACCACTTCCCGCCACGCGCGGCCCTGGGCGCAGTGCCGCGTCGTCGACGCCGACGCCGCGGATCGCACCGAGGTCGAGGCGTTCATCGCCCACGTCTATCTCGCGCGCTACGGCGCCCGCCTGCGCAGCTTCCTGCCGCATCTGCTCGCGTTCCGTGATGCGGACGGCCGGCTCGTGGCGGCGGTGGGCCTGCGCACCGGCGGCGACGGACCGCTGTTCGTCGAGCAGTACCTCGATGCGGCGGCGGAGACAGTGGTCTCGGCGTCGATCGGGCGCGGCGTGCTGCGCACCGAACTCGTCGAAGTCGGCAATCTCGCCGCGCTGTCGGCCGGCGATGCGCGCGCGCTGATCGTCCACCTGACCGGCGCGCTGCATGCGGCCGGTCTGCGCTGGGTGCTGTTCACCGCCACGCGCCAGCTGCGCAATGCCTTCGACCGCCTGCATCTGGCGACCGTGGTGGTGGCCGACGCCGACCGTGCCCGCGTGCACGATGACGGCACCGACTGGGGTCGCTACTACGAGGTGCAGCCGCAGGTGCTGTTCGGCGATCTCGCCGCTGGCCATGCGTTCCTGCAGGCGCGGGCTGCGCCGGACGTGGCGCCCTGGCACGGCGTGGTCGCGACCTGCGCGGGGCTGCCCGCATGAGCGGATTCGCCGACCTGCTCGACGCGCTGGCGCACGCGCCGACACGTGTGCTGTCGGCCGATGGCGCATGCGACGCGCCGGCGTTGCGCGCACGCGCGCTGGCCATCGCCGATGCGCTGCAGGCGCGCGGCGCGCGCTGTGTCGCCAGTCGACTCGACAACGGCCCCGACTGGCTGGCACTGGATCTCGCGTTGCGCGCACGCGGCCTGGTGCACGTGCCACTGCCCACGTTCTTCAGTCCGGCGCAGACCGCACATGCGCTCGCGCGCAGCGGCGCCGATCTGCTGGTGTTGGCCGATGCCGCATCGTCGCCTGCCGACACGCTGCCGCTGCTGTCGGGCCTGCGCGTCCGCCTTCTCGATGGCCCGCGTGTGTCGATGCCCGCGGGCACTGCGTGCATCACCTTCACGTCCGGCACCACCGGTCAGCCCAAGGGCGTGTGCATCGGCGACGATGCGCTGCTGACCGTGGCCGGCGCGCTCGTGGACGCGTCACGTCCGCTCGCACCGTCGCGGCATCTGTGCCTGATGCCGCTGTCGACATTGCTGGAGAACATCTCCGGTCTGTACGGCGCGCTGCTGTCCGGCGCCGACATCGCGGTGCCGCCATTGGCCGAGATCGGCTACAGCGGCGCCGCCGGGCTGGATGTCGCGCGCCTGGTCGCCTGCCTGCACCGCTATGCGCCGCACAGCATGATCGTGTTCCCGCAGCTGCTGCTGGCGCTGGTCACTGCAGCCGAGCAGGGCGTCGCGCTGCCGCCGTCGCTGCGCTTCGTCGCGGTGGGCGGTGGCCGCGTCGGCCCGGCACTGCTGATGCGCGCCGCTGCCTTGGGACTGCCTGTCTTCGAAGGCTACGGCCTGAGCGAGTGCGTGTCGGTGGTGGCACTCAACCGGCCCGGCGCGGTGCGTGCCGGCAGCGTCGGACGTCCGTTGCCGCATGCGCGTGTGTCGGTCATCGATGGCGAGCTGCATGTCGCGGGCGTGCGCTGCCTGTCCTACCTCGGCGAGGACGCGCCACTTCCGGGTGCCATCGCCACCGGTGATCTGGGCCATGTCGACGCCGATGGTTTCGTCCACGTCACCGGCCGCCGCAAGCACATGTTCATCACCGCGTTCGGTCGCAACGTCTCGCCCGAGTGGGTCGAGAGCGAACTGCTGCAGCACCCGCTGTTCGCGCAGGCGATCGTGCTCGGCGAGTCGCGGCCGTTCAACGTCGCGGTCGCCTGGCTGCGACGGCAGGACCTGGATGCGGCAACGCTGCAAGACGCACTCGATGCGGTCAACGCCGGCCTACCGGATTACGCGCAGGTCACCCGTGTGATCCGTGCCGACCGTCCCTTCTCTGCCGCCGACGGTCTGCTCACCGAGAACGGCCGGCCGCGGCGTGATGCGATCGCGCACGCCTACGCCGATGCCATCGCACGCGCCTACGACGACACCCCTGTTTCCCCGTCTTCCTCTCCCGCACAGGAACTGCCTGCATGAGCTTCCACGACCGGCTGCTGGCCGAAACCGCCGACGCACGCGCCACCCTCGTCACCGTGCCGATCATCCAGCGCGCGCTGGCGGGCGACATCCCGCGCGAGACCTATGTCGATTTTCTGACCCAGGCCTACCACCACGTGCGTCACACCGTGCCGCTGCTGATGGCCTGCGGCGCGCGTCTTCCGGCGCGACTGGAGTGGCTGCGCACCGCGATCGGCGAATACATCGAAGAGGAGATGGGGCACCAGGAATGGGTGCTCGACGACATCGCGGCCTGCGAGTCCGACCGCGCGGCCGCGGCGGCGTCCGAGCCCTCGCTGGCGACGGAGCTGATGGTCGCGTATGCCTACGACACCATCGCCCGCAGCAATCCGGTCGGGTTCTTCGGCATGGTGCTGGTGCTCGAAGGCACGAGCGTCGCGCTGGCGACACGCGCGGCGACCAGTATCGAGACCGCGCTGGGCCTGCCCCGCACGGCTTTCAGCTATCTGCTGTCGCACGGCGATCTGGATATCGAGCACGCCGGCTTTTTCGAGGGTCTGATGAACCGCCTCGATGATCCCGACGATCAGGCCGCGGTGATTCGCGCGGCGCAGCGGTTCTACGTGCTCTACGGCGATGTGTTCCGCAGCCTGCACGTGCCCGCACGCGACGCGCGCCACGCGGAGGCCGCGTGATGGACCTGCATGGCAGGACCGTGTTGCTGACCGGCGCCACCGGCGGCATCGGCGCGGCGATGGCGGCGACGCTGGTCGCACGCGGCGCGCACGTGCTTGCGGTGGCGCGGCACGGCGATCGCCTGACCACACTGGCACGCAGTCATCCGGCGGGCGCGGTCACGCCGTTCGCCGCCGATCTGACCGAAGCCGCCGATCGCGCGGCACTGATTTCGCATGCACGCACGTTGCTGCCCTCGCCATCGGTGCTGGTGCTCGCGCACGCGCGGCCGTCGTTCGGTCTGTTCGCAGCGCAGGCGGATGCCGAGTTCGAGGCCCTGGTGCGCACCAACCTCGTCGCACCGATGCAGTTGATCCGGGGTCTGCTGCCGGTGCTGCAGGCGCATCCGCAAGGCGCCGTGGTCGCGGTGGGTTCGACGTTCGGCAGCCTCGCGTTTCCCGGATTCTCGGCCTACAGCGCGAGTAAGTTCGGTCTGCGCGGTCTGGTCGAAGGCCTCGGACGCGAGCATGCCGATGGTTCAGTCCGTTTCCAGTATCTCGCGCCGCGCGCAACCAGGACACCGTTCAACGCAGCCGCCGTCGACGCCCTGAACCAGGCGCTCGGCACGCACGTCGATGCACCGGCGCAGGTCGCCGAAGCGCTGGTGCGCGGGATCGAACGCGGCACCCGACGTCGTCAGCTCGGCTGGCCCGAAGCCCTGTTCGCGCGCCTCAACGGGCTGCTGCCCGCACTGGTCGACCGCAGCCTCGCGAAACAACTGCCGCTGATCCGCCACCACGCCGGTGGCGCTACCTCCACTGCACCTCAGGAGCACCGCCATGATCCACTTCCGCTCTGACCGCCTCGCCGCCGCACTGCTCGCCGCCTGCCTGGCGTTGCCGGCACTCGCATCCGCCGCCGAACCCGCTGCGCCCGTCGTCGCCGTGCGCGACCAATGGGCACAGGCCGCCTACGTCACCCCGAAGGCCCAGCGGGGCGCGGCGTTGACCGCACTCGCCGATCGTTCCCAAGCCCTGGTCGCGGCGCGTCCGCGCGATCCCGACGCGCTGATCTGGGACGGCATCGTGCGCTCCAGCCTCGCCGGTGAGCGCGGTGGACTCGGCGCGCTGTCGCTGGTGAAGCAGGCGCGACATGATTTCGAAGCTGCGATCGCGCTCGACGACACCGCGCTCGGCGGCGCCGCGCACACCAGCCTCGGTGCGCTGTACTACCAGGTGCCCGGCTGGCCTGTCGGTTTCGGCGACGATGCCAAGGCCCGCGAGCACCTGCAGCGCGGACTCGCGATCGACGCCGGCGACATCGACGCCAATTACTTCTACGGCGACTTTCTGCGCGACCAGGGCGACTGGGCCGGCGCCGCGGCGGCGTTCGAGAAGGCCATCGCCGCGCCGGCGCGCCCCGGACGCGATGTCGCCGACCGCGGCCGCCGCGCCGAGGCGACACGCAAACTCGCGGAGGTGCGCCAGCACCTTGCCAGCCGCTGAGCGCCGCCACAGACTGCGGCGATGCGCATCTTGCTGGTCGAAGACGATCCATCGCTGGGTGAAGGGCTGCGTACCGCGCTGCGTCGCGCCGCCTATGCCGTCGACTGGCTGCAGGACGGGGCAAGCGCGCTCGCGGCGATCCGCGCCGGCGGCATCGACCTGGTCGTGCTCGACCTGGGCCTGCCGCGCAAGGACGGCCTCGAGGTGATCCGCGAGGCCCGCCGCGCCGGCGCCACCGTACCGATCTTGGTCCTGAGCGCGCGCGAGCGCGCGGCCGACCGGATGCTGGGGCTGGACCTCGGCGCCGACGATTACGTCGGCAAGCCCTTCGACAACGGTGAACTGCTCGCCCGCGTGCGTGCGCTGCTCCGCCGCAGCAGCGGCCAGGCCAGTCCCACGCTAGCCTTCGCCGGGCTTGCGCTCGATCCCGCCTCGCTGACGGTCACCTGGCAGGGCCGGGTGGTCGATCTGCCGCGCCGCGAGGTCGCGTTGCTGCGCCTGCTGATGGAACACCCCGGCCGTATCGTCTCGCGCGAGACCGCGCAGCAGCGGCTCTACGGCTGGGACGAGGACGTCGCCAGCAATGCCGTCGACGTGCACGTGCACCACCTGCGCAAGCGCCTGCATCCGGCCTTGATCCGCACCGTGCGCGGCGTGGGCTACGCGCTCGACGATCCCGCGGGCGACGCCGCATGAGATCGATCCGCCGCCTGCTGCTGGTCGGACTGATCGGCGTGATGTCGCTGGTGATGATCGTCGCCGCGGCCTTCAGCTATCGCGCCGGTCTGCAGGAAGCCGGCGAGATGTTCGACGCCAAGCTCGCGCATTCCTCGCGCGTGCTGATGAGCCTGGTCGACGAACCACTGGGCGACGTGGCCGTGCACGCCGGTGGCGCGCCGATCGTCGTGGCCGTCTGGCAGGGCAGCGCCGACGGCGTGGGCGACGCGCTGGCGTTTCCCACCGGCCACGCCTACGAGACCAAGCTCGCGTTCCAGGCGCGCGATGCCGACGGCCGCCTGCTGCTGCGCTCCGACAGCGGCCCCGACATCCCGCTGGCGCCGCTGGTGGCCGGCTATGCGGACGTCGTCATCGACGGCGCGCACTGGCGTACGTTCACCCTGCGCTCGCCGCGTGGGCGCTGGTACCAGTCCGGCGAGCTGTCGGACATCCGCATGGAGCTGGCCGAGGACATCGCCGAGGGCACGCTGCTGCCGCTGCTGCTCGCGATTCCGTTGATGGCGGTGTTCGTGTGGCTGCTGGTCGGCTGGAGCCTGCGCGGGCTTGCGCGCGTGTCGGGCGAGGTCGAGGCGCGCACCGCCGACCGTCTCGCGCCGCTGCAGCCGGGCCGTGTGCCGCTCGAAGTGCAGGGCCTGGTCGTGGCGATCAACGCGCTGCTCGCGCGACTCGACGCCGCCTTCCAGCGCGAGCGCCGCTTCACTGCCGATGCCGCGCACGAGCTGCGCACGCCGATCGCCGCGCTCAAGGTGCATGCCGACAACCAGCGCACCGCGCGCGATGCCGACGAACGCGGCGCCGCGCAAACGCTGCTCGACGCCGGTGTGCAGCGCATCGAACGCCTGGTCGAACAGCTGCTCGCGCTCAGCCGCGTGGAACCGGGCGTCGCGATCACCACGCTCCGGCGCGTGGATCTGCATGCACTCGCCGACAGCCACGTCGCCGAACGGCGCGCGCTGGATGCCGCCCGCGGGCTGACGATCACGCTGGACGGCGACGCGCAACAGGTCGTCGGCGACGAGGCCGCGCTCGATGCACTGGTCGGCAACCTCGTCGACAACGCGTGCCGCTATGCGCCCGACGGTGGACGCGTGCTTGTATCGGTCACGCGTGCGGACGCACACGTGCAGCTGGTGGTCGAGGACGATGGCCCGGGCATTCCCGAAGCGGCCCGCGAGCGGGTCTTCGACCGCTTCCATCGAGAGCTGGGCACCGGCGTCGTCGGCAGTGGCCTGGGCCTGTCGATCGTGCGCCAGGTGCTGGACCTGCATGCCGGCACGATCGCGCTGGACGCCTCGCCGACGCTCGGCGGCCTGCGCGCGACGGTCCGGTTGCCCGCACCGGGCTGAGCCGTTGGCGCGTCAGTCGCCGAGCATCGCCAGATTGCGCACTGCGCCCTTGTCGGCGCTGGTCGCGAGCAGGGCGTACGCCTTCAGCGCTGCGGTGACCTTGCGCGGGCGTGCCTGCGCCGGCTTCCAGCCGAGCGCGTCCTGCGCGTTGCGGCGCGCGGCCAGTTCGGCATCGTCGAGCAGCAGTTCGATGCGCCGTTGCGGAATGTCGATCCGGATGCGGTCGCCATCGCGCACCAGGCCGATCGTGCCGCCGGCGGCGGCTTCGGGCGATGCGTGGCCGATCGACAGGCCCGAGGTGCCGCCGGAGAAGCGCCCGTCGGTCAGCAGCGCGCATTGCTTGCCGAGGCCTTTCGACTTCAGGTAGCTGGTCGGATACAGCATCTCCTGCATACCCGGGCCGCCTTTCGGGCCTTCGTAGCGGATCACCACCACATCGCCGGCCTGCACTTCGTCGGCGAGGATGCCCTTTACTGCGGCGTCCTGGCTTTCGAACACCTTCGCGGTGCCTTCGAACACGTGGATCGATGCGTCCACGCCCGCGGTCTTGACCACGCAGCCATCGGGCGCGAGGTTGCCGCGCAGCACGGCGAGACCGCCTTCCTGCGAGTACGCGTGCGCGACATCGCGGATGCAGCCGCCGGCGCGATCGTCGTCGAGCGTGTCCCAGCGCGTGGCCTGGCTGAAGGCGGTCTGGGTCGGAATGCCGGCCGGGCCGGCCTTGAAGAACGTGCGTACGGCGTCATCGTCAGTGACGGTAATGTCCCAGCGTGCGATGGCATCGCGTAGTGTGCGGCTGTGCACCGTCGGCTGGTCGACGTGCAACAGCCCGCCACGCGCGAGTTCGCCGAGGATCGAGACGATGCCGCCGGCGCGATGCACGTCTTCCATGTGATAGGTCTGGATGTTCGGCGCGACCTTGCACAGCTGCGGCACGCGACGCGACAGGCGGTCGATGTCGTGCAGGTCGAAGTCGACTTCGGCCTCCTGCGCGGCGGCGAGCAGATGCAGGATGGTATTGGTCGAGCCGCCCATCGCGATGTCGAGCGTCATCGCGTTCTCGAATGCCTCGAAGGTCGCGATGCCGCGTGGCAATGCCGTCGGATCCTCCGCGCCGTACCAGCGATGGCAGAGCTCGACGACCGTGCGCGCGGCCTGCAGGAACAGCTGCTCGCGATCGGCGTGCGTCGCCAGCATCGAGCCGTTACCGGGCAGCGCGAGGCCGAGCGCTTCGGTCAGGCAGTTCATCGAGTTGGCGGTGAACATGCCGCTGCAGGAACCGCAGGTCGGACACGCGCTGCGCTCGTAGGCAGCGACCTTCTCATCCGAAGCCTCCGGGTCGGCGGCGACGACCATCGCATCGACGAGATCGAGGCCGTGTTCCGACAGCTTCGTCTTGCCGGCCTCCATCGGTCCGCCGGACACAAACACCACCGGAATGTTCAAGCGCAGCGCGGCCATCAGCATGCCGGGCGTGATCTTGTCGCAGTTGGAGATGCACACCAGCGCGTCGGCGCAGTGTGCGTTGACCATGTACTCGACGGAGTCGGCGATGATCTCGCGGCTCGGCAGCGAATACAGCATGCCGTCGTGGCCCATCGCGATGCCGTCGTCGACGGCGATGGTGTTGAACTCCTTCGCCACGCCGCCGACGCGTTCGATCTCGCGCGCGACCAGCTGGCCGATGTCCTTGAGATGCACGTGGCCCGGCACGAACTGGGTGAACGAGTTCGCGACCGCGACGATCGGCTTGTGGAAATCGTCGTCCTGCATGCCGGTCGCGCGCCACAGCGCGCGGGCGCCGGCCATGTTGCGACCGTGGGTGGAGGTTCTGGAACGGTACTCGGGCATCGATGACTCGCAGGTGCGGCGGGCGCGGGGCTGGCGGCGTGTGGGGTGGTTGTACGCGATCGACCGCGGTGGCGTGTTGCCACGCCGCGTCGATCCGGCGCGCTATCCGGCGATCCGTGCGGGCGCCGCGATGCGTGCGAGCACTGCGGCGGCGGCCTCGCGCGTCGACACCGCGGTGCCATCGGATGCCAGGTCGGCGGTGAACACGCCGGCGTCCAGCGCGTCGTCGACCGCCTGCTCGATGCACGCCGCTTCCTGCGACAGGCCCAGCGAATAGCGCAGCAGCAACGCGGCGCTCAGGATCGTGCCGTAGGGATTGGCGATGCCCTTGCCCGCGATGTCCGGCGCCGAACCGTGGATCGGCTCGTACATGCCGACGCAGCCTTCGCCCAGCGACGCCGACGGTAGCAGGCCGAGCGAGCCGGCCAGCATCGAGGCCTCGTCGGTCAGGATGTCGCCGAACATGTTCTCGGTCACGATCACGTCGTAGGCGCGCGGCTTCGACAGCAGGTGCATCGCCATCGAATCGACCAGCTGGTGTTCGATCGTGATGTCGGGAAATTCATCGCGCGCGATGCGGCTGGCGACATCGCGCCACAGCCGCGAGGTCTCGAGCACGTTGGCCTTGTCGACGGACGTCACGTGACCGCGGCGGCCGCGCGCCAGCAGACACGCACGGCGCACGACGCGTTCGATCTCGCTCACGGTGTAGGTGCACAGATCGCTGGCGGATTCGGCAGTGCGCGTGCGCTCACCGAAATAGATGCCGCCGGTCAGTTCGCGCACCACCAGCAGATCCACACCGGCCAGCAGATGCGGCTTGATGGGCGAGGCGCCCATCGCGGCCGGGTGCGGTTTGGTGGGACGCAGGTTCGCGTACAGGCCCAGCGCCTTGCGGATCGCCAGCAGACCCTGTTCGGGGCGCACGCTCGCGTTGGGATCGGACCACTTCGGACCGCCGACCGCGCCCAGCAGTACCGCATCGGCGTCGCGCGCGGCGGCCAGCGTCTCGTCGGGCAGCGGCTTGCCGGTGGCGTCGATCGCGGCGCCACCGATCAGATGTTCGTGCAGCGAGAAGCGATGGCCGAAACGCTGTGCGACGGCCTGCAACACGTCGACCGCGGCCGCGGTCACTTCGGGGCCGATGCCGTCTCCGGGCAGAACGACGATGTCAGCGTGCATGGTGCGTGTCCTCGTAAGTCTGGATGTCGGCGCCGCGCGCCAGCAGAAAGCCCATTTCGTCGACGCCTTCGAGCAGGCAGGTGCGTGCGAACGCCTCGAGCGGGAAGGCATGGACGGTGCCGTCCGGTGTGCGCAGTTCGCGCGCGACGATGTCGAACGTCAGCACGTCGTCGGGACGCGTCATCAGATCCTGCACCACGGCCTCGGGCAGCACGACCGGCAGCACGCCGTTCTTCAACGCGTTGTTGCGGAAGATGTCGGCGATCTCGCTGCTGACCACGACCTGCAGGCCGAGATCGCGCAGCGCCCACGGCGCGTGTTCGCGCGAGGATCCGCAGCCGAAGTTGCGCCCGGCCAGCAGCACCGCGCGCCCATTGTTGTGCGCCTGGTTGAAGGCGAAATCCGGATTTGCACTGCCGTCGCCCTGCCAGCGCCAGTCGTTGAACGCGAACCGGCCGAGACCCTTGCGCTCGGTCGTCGACAGGAAGCGCGCGGGAATGATCTGGTCGGTGTCGATATTGCTCTGGGCCAGCACCACGCTGGCCGAGCGCACCGGGAACTCGGGAACGTGAGCGGCGGACATCAGGCCACCTCCCGACGGTCGCCGAACAGTTCGCGTGGATCCGCCACGACGCCGCGCACCGCAGCCCAGGCCGCCGTCGTCGGCGAGGCCAGCAGCGTGCGCGCACCCGGGCCCTGACGGCCTTCGAAATTGCGGTTGCTGGTGCTCACGGCTAGCTGGCCCGGCGCGACCAGATCGCCGTTCATCGCGATGCACATCGAACACCCCGGCTCGCGCCATTCGGCGCCGGCCTCACGGACGATCACGTCGATGCCTTCGGCCTCGGCCTCGCGCTTGACGATCTCGGAACCCGGCACGACCAGCATGCGTACACCCGCCGACACGTGGCGGCCGCGTAGGACCCCGGCGACCTCGCGCATGTCGCGCAGGCGGCCGTTGGTGCACGAGCCGACGAACACCACGTCGACCGGCATGCCGGCCAGCGACTGGCCGGCGACGACGCGCATGTAGTCCTGTCCCTTCTGCTCTGCCGCATCGGTCGCGGCCGGCACCGGCACGTCGACGCCGATCGCGGTGCCCGGGTGCGTGCCCCAGGTCAGCGTGGGGCGAATGTCGGCGGCATCGATGCGCACTTCGGTGTCGAAACGCGCGCCGTCGTCGCTGCGCAGCTCGCGCCAGCGCGCGACCGCGGCATCGAACTCGGCGCCCTTGGGACCGCGCGGCGTGCGCGCGACCCACTCGAACGTAGTGTCGTCGGGCGCAACCATGCCGGCGCGCGCGCCGGCCTCGATCGACATGTTGCACAGGGTCATGCGCTGCTCCATGTCCATCGCCTCGATGGTGGAGCCGCGGTATTCGATGACGTGGCCGGTGCCGCCGTTGACGCCGATGACGCCGATCGCATGCAGGGTCACGTCCTTGGCGCCGACGCCGGGCGCGAGCGGGCCGTCGACGGTGATCGACATCGTCTTCGGACGTCGCTGCAGCAGGCACTGCGTTGCCAGCACGTTGCCGACTTCGCTGGTGCCGATGCCGAACGCCAACGCGCCGAACGCGCCGTGCGTGGAGGTGTGGCTGTCGCCGCAGACGATGGTCATGCCGGGCAGGGTGAAGCCTTGTTCGGGTGCGATGACGTGGACGATGCCGCGTTGGTCGGAACTCATGTCGAACAGCTCGATGCCGAACTGCGCGCAGTTGCGCGCCAGGGTGTCGACCTGCTTTTCCGACGCCTCGCTGGCATAGGGCAGGCGGCCGTCGGGGCCGGCCGGCAGCGTCGGCGTGGAGTGGTCCATCGTCGCCTTGGTGCGGTCCGGGCGGCGCGGGACGAGGCCACGCGCGCGCAGTTCGGTGAAGGCCTGCGGCGAGGTGACTTCGTGGATCAGGTGCAGGTCGATGTACAGCACGGCGGGCGCGGCGTCGGATTCGGGGGTCACGATGTGCGCGTCCCACAGCTTGTCGAACAGGGTGCGTGGCGGTCTGGCAGTCATTGCGGGCTCTTGATTCCGGTAGGAGCGCGCTGGCGCGCGATGGAGCGTTTCCTGTGGAGCTTCATCGCACGCGGGCGCGCGCCACAGGAAAAAGAATGGTCAGGCGTGCGCGGCCTGCGGCGCCGGCGCGGCGCGTGCGCTACGCAGGATACGGTTGGCGACATCCAGCCAGGCGAGCGCGCTGGCTTCGATGATGTCGCGGCTGGTGCCAGTGCCTTCGTGGATGTCCTCGCCGTGACGCACGCTGACGCTGGCTTCGCCGCGCGCATCGCGGCCCATGCCGACGCTGTGGACCTGGTAGCTCTCCAGCGCCAGCTCGACGCCAGTCGCGGTAGCCAGCGCAGCGAACAGCGCGTCGACCGGGCCATCGCCTAGCGCGCTCTCACTGATCTTGCCGCCATCGGGATCGGAGAGCTCGACCTGCGCGCTCGCGCGCTGGCCACGATCGCTGACGGTCATCGAGGCCAGACGCCAACCCTGGCCGTCGACGTCGCCGTGCATCAGCGCTTCCAGATCGTCGTCCTCGACCACGCGCTGACGCTCGCACAGATCCTTGAACGCGGCGAAGATCTGTTCCAGCTGCGCTTCTTCCAGCGTGTAACCCAGCGCGCGCAGACGATGGCCGACCGCGGCGCGACCGCTGTGACGGCCCAGCACCAGCTTCGAATCGGGCCAGCCGACGTCGGACGGATTCATGATTTCGTAGGTGCCGCGATGGCGCAGCATGCCGTGCTGGTGGATGCCGGATTCGTGCGCGAATGCGTTCTCGCCGACGATGGCCTTGTTGCGCTGCACGGCCATGCCGGTCAGGCGACGCAGCAGCTGCGAGGTCGGGACCAGGCGGCGCGTGTCGATCTGCGTGTCCAGGTTGTAGAACGCGTTGCGCACCTTCAGCGCCATCGCCAGTTCTTCGACCGCGCAGTTGCCGGCGCGCTCACCGATGCCGTTGATGGTGCACTCGACCTGGCGTGCGCCGCCTTCGATCGCGGCCAGCGAGTTGGCCACCGCCAGTCCGAGATCGTTGTGGCAGTGCGCGCTGAAGATCACGTCGCGCGCGCCGGGAATCGTCTCGATCAGGCGCTGGAACAGCGCGCGGGTTTCCTCCGGTGTCGCGTAGCCCAGCGTGTCGGGCACGTTGATCGTGGTCGCGCCGTTGGCGATCGCGACGGCGATCACCTCGCTCAGGAAATCGTCTTCGGTGCGGGTCGCATCCTCGGCCGAGAATTCGACATCGCCGATCAGCCGGCGCGCGTGGGCGACGCTGGTCGCAGTCATGTCCAGCACCTGCTGCCGGCTCATGCGCAGCTTGTGTTCGCGGTGCAGCGGGCTGGTCGAGATGAAGACGTGCAGGCGCGGATTCGCGGTGCCGTCCAAGGCGCGCGCCGAGGCTTCGATGTCGGCGGGCAGGCAGCGCGACAGCACCGCCAGCGTCGGCCGGCGGACCTCGCGCGCGATCAGCCGTGCGGCCTCGCGGTCGGATTCGGAGCTGGCCGGAAAGCCGGTCTCGATGATGTCGACGCCCAGCGCGTCGAGCGCGCGCGCCATCACCACCTTCTGCTGCGGGGTCATGCTGCAACCGGGCGACTGTTCGCCGTCGCGCAGGGTGGTGTCGAAAATTCGGATGGTGTCGGAGGCGGTCATGCGGGGAGTTCCTCGGTGATTCGGTGTGGCGTGCGTTCGGTGCGGGGACACGGCGCGCGTCGAAGTCGCGGTTCGCCGCCTCCGGACGGCGCGGATGCAGCGAGGTCGTTGCGGCGACGCGGCGTCGCCATGTGCGCGGCAGGTGCGGCGGCCGCAATGGCCGGCACCTCGGTCGCGGTTTCGCGTAACCGACGTCGCGGCTTGCGCGGTGCGCGCGGACGCACGTCCGACAGCAGCTGCGCCAGTACGCCGGCATCGACGTTACCGCCCGACACCACGGCGACCTTGCGCTTGCCGGCGACGCGGCGGCCGGCGGCCAGTGCCAGCGCGCCGGCGCCTTCGGCGATCACGTGTTCTTCCAGCGCCAGACGCACCAGCGTCTCGCGCAGTTCTGCCTCGCGCACGATGACCACGTCGTCGAGCAGATCGGCCAGCAGCGCGCGCGTCAGCAGCCCCGGCTCCTTGACCCGCACGCCGTCGGCCAGCGTCGCCACGGGCGAAAACGGCGAGTGATCGCCGCGTAGCACGCGCGCCATCGCATCCACGCCTTCGACCTGCGCGCCGACGATGCGCACGCCCTGCGACTTCAGTGCCAGCGCGACGCCCGAAGCCAGGCCACCACCGCCGATCGGCACGATGACCACATCCGGCATCAGCACCGATGCGATTTCCAGCCCGACCGTGCCCTGGCCGGCGATCACGTCGACATCGTCGAACGCCGACAGCAGGCGGAAGCCGTTCTGCGCGGCCAGTTCGGTGGCGAAGGCCTTGGCCTCGTCGTAGGTCTCGCCATGCAGGCGCACGGTCGCGCCCCAGTGGGCGACGCCGGCGACCTTGGTTGCAGGTGCGTTCTTCGGCATCACCGTGATCGCCGGAACGCCCAGGCGATACGCCGCCCACGCCATGCCCTGCGCGTGGTTGCCGGCCGAGGCGGTGATCACCGTGCGGTCGTCGCCGCGCTCGCGCGCAGCCATCAATGCGTTCAAGGCGCCGCGCACCTTGTAGGAACCGGTGCGTTGCAGGTTTTCGAGCTTCAGCCAGCAGCCGAAGCGTTCGGCGTAATGCATCGGCGTCACGTCGAGATGCCGACGCAGCCGCGCCTGCGCCGCCAGCACATCACTGGCGGTCGCTCGCGGGGCGCGGCCTACGTCGGGTTCGGACATGCTCAGACTGCCGTCAGCCAGCCGCGCTGGCGCTCGGCATCGCCGCGCACAACACGCGCGTACAGCGCGGCCAGTTCGCGGGTGACCGGGTTGTCGCCATAGTTGCGGTCTTCGACGCCGTGCACCGGCGCCACTTCGGCCGCGGTGCCGCAGGCGAAGACTTCGTCGGCGTCGTATAGCTCCTCCACGGTGACGGCGCGCGAGTCCGCGCCGCTCAGCGTGACCAGCGTGTCGCGGGTGATGCCCGGCAGCGCGTCGCGATGCTGGACCGCGGTGACGCGACCGGCCTTGACGATGAAGACGTTGGCGCCGGTGCATTCGACGACGTAGCCGTCGGCATCGGTGAACAGCGCTTCGTCGAAACCGCGCGACTTGCTCTCGCGCTTGGCCAGGATCGAATTGACGTAGGCGCCGCACAGCTTCAGCGGCGGCAGCGAATCCGCGGGATTGCGCCGCCACTTGCTGATGCCCAGTCGCGCGCGGGTGCCGTTGAGGTGCACTTGGGTCGCAGTGGTCGCGACCATCAGATGTTCGGCGTGGCCTTCGACATCCAGGCCGAAACCGCCTTCGCCGAACCACGCCAGCGGGCGGATGTACGCATCGCGATGGCCATTCGCGCGCAACGTCGCCAGCACGGCTTCGGTGGCCTGCGCGGGATCGAAATGCATGCCCAGCAGCGCGGCACCTTCGCGCATGCGCGCCATGTGTTCGGGCAGACGGAACACCGCGGCGCCATCGGCAGTCGCGTAGCTGCGGATGCCTTCGAACACGCCACTGCCGTAATGCATCGCATGCGTGGTCAGGCCGGCCTGCAGTGCATCGATATCGCACAGTGCGCCGTCGAACCAGGCCTGCGGACGATTGGGTGCTGCGGTCTCCGCGATCGACGGCGCCTGCGCCGGTGAGGCCTCGGCGGTGACGTTCAACGACACGGCGACACCTCCACCGACAGGCAGTCGTAGAGCTTCGCCAGCTGGCCCTGCAGCGCGATTGCGGTGCGGTCACTCTCGACGATCATGCGCAGGTTCCAATGGTCGCTGTCGTCATGCGCGTCGCCTTCGAACGACACCGGGCGAAAGCCGCGGCGTTCGGTCGTGCCCAGCACGCGCACCAGCGCGCCTTCGGCGCGGCGCAGGGTCATCTCAAACTGGTAACGCATGGCTCGATTCCTTGGCGGACGTGGCGGCAGCGGGTTCGGTGGCAGGCACGACGGAGTCGCCGATATCGAGCGAGGTGGCTTCGTCGGCATCGAGCATCTGCGCGTTGTTGTGGTTGGGCGGCACCAGCGGCCAGACGTTGGCGGCCGTGTCGATGGCGACGTGCAGCAGCGCGGGGCCGTCGACGGCCAGCAGCGCAGCCAGTGCGGATTCGACATCGGCGGCCTTGTCGACCGACAGCGCCTGGATGCCGAACGCGCGCGCGACCTCGGCAAAGTCCGGGTTGTCGGACAGGTCGATCTCGGAATAGCGGCGCTCGAAGAACAGTTCCTGCCACTGGCGCACCATGCCCAGCGCCTGGTTGTCGAGCAGGATGATCTTCACCGGCACGCGGTAGCGCTTCAGCGTCGCCAGCTCCTGCACGTTCATCAGGAACGAGCCGTCGCCGCTGACGCAGACCACGCGCCGCGACGGGTCTTCCATCTGCGCGCCGATCGCAGCCGGCAGGCCGAAACCCATCGCGCCCAGCGCGCCGCTGGTCAGGTGCTTGCGCGGATGGTCGAAGCGCCAGTGCTGCGCGACCCACATCTGGTGCTGGCCGACATCGCAGGCGACGGTCGCATCGGGCGCCAGTTCGCTCATGCGCTTGAGCAGCGCGGGCGCGAAGACCTTGTCGCCAGGTGCGTCGTAGCGGGCGGCGAATCGCTCGCGTCGCTGTGCGCACAACTCACGCCACGCAGTGCGTGCGGCGGCGTGCCGGCCCTGCATCTGCGCCGCGCACGGCGCGCCCAGACGCGACAGACTGGTGGCGACATCGCCGCACACCGACACGTCCGCCGCGCGCAGCTTGCCGATCTCGCAGCTGTCGCCGTCCAGGTGCACGATGCGCGCCAGCGGCGCGAACTCGGCCAGCTTGCCGGTCGCGCGATCGTCGAAACGCGCACCGACGACGATCAGCAGATCCGATTCCTGCACCGCCAGATTCGCCGCGCGCGAGCCGTGCATACCGATCATGCCGAGGTTGGCCGGATGCGTCGGCGGCAGCGCGCCCAGCGCACGCAGTGTCAGCACGGTCGGGATCTGGGTCAGATCGGCGAACTCGCGGAATGCGTCCAGCGCGTCGCCCAGGATGATGCCGCCGCCGCCGTAGACCACCGGCCGCTCGGCCTGCGAAATCAGCGCCGCCGCTTCGTGCAGCGCGTGGTCGGCGCAGGCCGGCATGACGTCGGCGGTCGAGGGGATGTGCGCGCCCAGATGCGCGGCATCGCCGATCTGCACGTCCTTCGGCAGATCGATCAGCACCGGGCCGGGACGGCCGGAACGCGCGATGCGGAAGGCCTCGGTGACGACGTTGGGCAGGTCGTCGACGCTGCGCAGCAGGAAGCTGTGCTTGACGATCGGCAGGGTCATGCCGAACACGTCCAGCTCCTGGAACGCGTCGGTGCCCATCAGCGGCGTCGCCACCTGGCCGGTGATCACCACCATCGGCACCGAATCCAGCATCGCGTCGGCGATGCCGGTCACCAGGTTCGAGGCGCCCGGGCCGGAGGTCGCGACGCATACACCGACGCGCCCGCTGGCTCGCGCGAACCCGTTCGCGGCGAACGCCGCGCCCTGTTCGTGGCGGACCAGCACGTGCTTCAACGATGCGCCGTGCAGCGCGTCGTAGAACGGCATGATCGCGCCGCCCGGATAGCCGAAGATCGTGTCGACACCTTCGGCTTCCAGCGCCTGCACCAGCCAGCGGGCGCCGTTCATCAGGCGGCCTCGCTCTGCGGTTGTGCCGGCGCGCCGGTCTGCTCGCCCAGCCAGGTCATCTTGGCGCGCAGTTCGCGGCCGACCTTTTCGATCGGGTGGTCCTTGTCGGCCTGCTGGAACTTCTTGTAGTTCGGCAGGCCGGCGTCGTATTCGGCCTGCCAGTTGCGGGTGAACGTGCCGTTCTGGATGTCGGTCAGCACATCCTTCATGCGCGCTTTGACACTCGCATCGATGACGCGCGGGCCGCTGACGAAGTCGCCGTACTGCGCGGTCTCTGAGATGAACTCCAGCATCCGGGTGATGCCGCCCTCGTAGAACAGGTCGACGATCAGCTTCAGCTCGTGCAGCACTTCGTAGTACGCGATCTCGGGCTGGTAACCGGCTTCGACCAGCGTCTCGAAACCGGCCTGCACCAGCGACGACGCGCCGCCGCAAAGCACGGCCTGCTCGCCGAACAGATCGGTCTCGGTCTCTTCCTTGAACGTCGTCTTGATGATGTTCGCGCGCGCACCGCCCAGACCCGCGGCGTAGGTCAGTGCCAGCTGCTCGCCCTTGCCGGTGGGATCCTGGTGCACGGCGTAGATGCACGGCACGCCGCGGCCGATCTCGTACTCGCGGCGCACCAGCGCGCCCGGGCCCTTGGGCGCGACCAGCACCACGTCCAGATCCGCGCGCGGCGCGATCATGTCGAAATGCACGTTGAGGCCGTGCGCGAACAGCAGGCAGGCGCCCTGCCTCATGTGCGGCGCCAGCACGTCGGCATACAGCTGCTTCTGCACCATGTCGGGCGTCAGCACGGCGACCAGGTCGGCATCGGCGACTGCGTCGGCAGGCGTCTTGACGGTGAAGCCGTCGGCCTTTGCCTTCTGCTCGGTCGGGCCGCCGGGACGCAGGCCGACGACGACGTCGAAGCCGGAATCACGCAGGTTCAGCGCGTGCGCGCGGCCCTGGCTGCCGTAGCCGACGATCGCGATGGTGGGATTGGCGTTGCTCATGGGTGGTGGTGTCCGATCTGCGGGTGGAAAGGGGAGGGCGGGCGGCTCACGCGGTGACGCGTGAGGCCCGGATGTGGAAACGGCCGGCGGTCGAGGGCGTTGCCCCGTCCCGACCGGCCGTCCGAAACACCGCGTCGGCGGTGGAGGAGGCGGTGTCTCCGCATGCATCCGGACACGCGGCCGACGCACGCGCTGCGCCTTGCGGCGTCGCGGGCTGGGTCGTGAAGGCGTTGGCGGGATGGCTGTGCATGGCAGGTGGCTCTAGGACTGGAGGTTTTGTGGGGGCCAAACAAAAACCCCGCGCCTTTCGGCGCGGGGTTCAGGTTCTTTCGACCTTCTGGAGTTTCGTCTTGCTACACGAACCCCATCCCCGCGCCATTCCGGACGGCAATAAGGAGTACGAGTACGAGGAGAATGGCCGAGGTGAGCGCGACCGGCAGACGCATGTCGCGCACGCGGAGGCGTGCGGCGATGGCGGTCTGGCGGTGGTTGTTGCGCTGCGTCATGGAGCCGAGAAAAACACGCCCGTGTCGGACATGTCAACAGTTACTTCGACAACGGTTTGCCCGCCGGACGCTTGCGGTGCCGCTGCCGCAACAGCTTCAACGCGGCGGCTTCCCACTGGCGCTCACCACGTGCGTCGCCCGCTGCACGTTGCAGTCCGCCATCCCGCCAGGCCGCGTAGAGCACCGGGTCGATGTACGCCTTGCGGCACACCGCGACGGTGTTGCCGAGCGCATCGGCGACATCGGCGATGACGATTTTCTCCTGCGTCGCCAGTGCACGCTCGCTGGGATCGCCACCTTTCCTGCCTTCGGGCAAGGGCATCGCCGCGAACCGGCGGAACGCCATCAGCGTGCCGCCCCAAGTGCGAAAATCCTTGGCGGTGAACGCGCCGCCCATCGCCTCGCGCAAATAGTCGTTGACCATGCCGGAGTCGACGCCGTGGCGTTCGCCCTCGTCGTCGACGTACTGGAACAACGCTTGTCCCGGCAGCTGCTGCACCTTGCGCACCAGTGCGGTCAGCTTCGCGTCGTCGAGCTCGATTTCCTGTTCCTGTCCGCTCTTGCCGCGGAATTTCAGACGCGCGCGACCGCCACGCACGAGTTCGAAATGACGGTTGCGCAGCGTCGTCAGACCGAACGAGCCGTTGCTGCGCGTGTAGCTGTCGTTGCCGACGCGCACGAAGGTCTGCGCCATCAGCGAGACGACGATCGCCAGCACCTTGTCGCGCTGCATGCCCGGCAGTTTGAGATCGCGCCCCAGTGCACGGCGCAGACGTGGTAGCGCGGTGGCGAACGCGACGATGCGATCGAACTTACCGTGGCCGCGCACCTCGCTCCAGTCGGGGTGATAGCGGTACTGCTTGCGTCCGCGCGCATCGCGGCCGGTGGCCTGCAGATGTCCGTTCTCGAGTGCGCAGATCCACACGTTGCGATACGCAGGCGGGATCGCGAGCATCCGCACGCGGTCGAGCGTCGCGCGATCGCGCACGGCCTTGCCATCGGGATCGCGATAGCTGAACCCCTTGCCCGCGCGGCGCCGGCTCAGGCCAGGCAGGTCGTCACTGACCCAGCGCAGGCCCGCGAGGCGCGCAGCGCGCACGTTGTCTTCATCGTTCACGGATTTGCCTGTCAGCTTCATGAGCGGCTGATAACAAGCGCGGGATCAGTGCCTCGTGAACAGGATCCGCTTCACTCTCCCGGCACGCAGCCGTTCGCACACTCGCCCCACACAAATTGCACCAGGAACACCGCCATGAAGACGATGCACAAGACCCTGATGGGCGCCGCAATTGCCGGCACGATGCTGATCTCGGGCACGGCTGTTGCGCAGCAGATGCAGGAACGTGGCGAGCAGACTGTCGCTGCGAAGTCCGACTCGGAGCAGCCGGTCTCCGATACGTGGATCACCACCAAGGTCAAGGCCGATCTGCTCGCGTCGAGCGACGTCGCCGGCCTCGACATCGGCGTCGAGACCACCAACGGCATCGTAAGCCTGTCGGGCGATGTCGAATCGCAGGCGCAGATTGATCGCGCCAAGGCGATCGCTGGCGAGATCGAAGGCGTCAAGCGCGTCGACAGCGCCCAGCTGAAGGTTGGTCCGGCGAACTGACGCCGAAGCGATCCGCGTGACCTCGAGGCCTCCCGCATCTGCGGGAGGCCTTTTCGTTTGCGGTGTCCGCAGATTTTCTCAGCGTTGTGCTGAGAGCAGCACCTGTTCCAGCGCACCACTGTCGTTGTGCATCGACGCGCCTGTCGCGGGACGCGACAGGCAATCGGCCAGTGACGCCGGCAACGCCACTGTGTGACCGACCAGCGGTTCGACGATGGTGTCGAATTTCGCAGGGTGCGCAGTCGCCACCACCGCCCAGTCGCGGGTATCACCATCCGAGCGCAGGGTTTCGAGCAGATGCAGGCCCGTCGCGGTATGCGGGCAGGGCACGATGCCGTGACGCGCGGGCGCGGTCTGGATCGTCGTGCGGATGGTCGCGTCGTCCACCGAGCGCGCGACGAACGCGGCGCGCAATGCAGCGTCGTCTGTATGCCAGTGGCGCAGACGTTCGAAGTTGCTCGGTGCGCCGACATCCATCGCGTTCGCGAGTGTGGCGCGCGTGGGCTGCACGTCGTAATCCGTTCCATCGAAGAAACGCGGCAACGTGTCGTTCGCGTTGCAGGCCAGGTGTACTTTGCCCAGCGGCGCACCCATGGCCCGTGCCACGAACGCAGCGGATGCATTGCCCAGATTGCCGGTCGGCACGATGAGATTGAGCACGTGTCCGGTCGCGGCGTGGTGGTGCGCAGCGGCGTGCGCGTAGTACGCGGCTTGCGGCAACAGGCGGCCGAGACTGATGCTGTTGGCGGTGCCCAAAGAGATGCGCGCGCGCAGCGCCGGATCCGACAGCGCATGCTTCGCGAGTCGCTGGCAGTCGTCGAAACTGCCGTCGACGCGGTATGCATGCACGTTGTCGCCCCAGCATTCCAGGCCATGCGCCTGGCGCGGTGACACGCGTCCGTCCGGATACAGGATCACGACCGAGAAGCCGGATCGGCGATGGAATGCGGAGGCGACGGCGGCGCCGGTATCGCCCGAGGTCGCCACAAGGATCGTGGTGTCCGGCGCGGCGGGATCGCGCAGTTCACCGAGCGCGCCGGCGAGGAAGCGGGCGGCGTAATCCTTGAACGCCGCGGTCGGGCCGTGAAACAGCTCGAGCAGATGGTCACCCGGACCTGCGAGCGGACGCAGTGGCGCGTCGAATGCGAAGGCCTTTGCGCAGAGATCGGCGAGTTGCGATTCGATACGCGAACCGGCGAACCACGGCGCGAGCGTGGCGATGGCGGTGTCGACGAGCGTCTCGCGCGGGGTGACGAGATCGATCGTCGGAATCGACTCGGGTACGTACAGGCCACCATCCGGTGCGAGACCGGCGACGAGCGCATCGTCGATGCCGACTGCGGGTGCGTCGCCGCGGCTGCTGACGAACTTCATGCGGCGTCTCCATCGAGCAGATCTGCGCGTGGACCTGCGACCGGCGAAACATAGGCCTGCGCTTCGATGCCGGCATCGGTGAAGCCTGCGCGCATTGCAGGTGCGGCTTGCTCCGCCGCCTCGCGCGAATCGAACCACGCGAACACGCTGGGTCCGCCACCGGAAATGCTTGCGCCCAGCGCGCCGTTCGCCAGCGCCGCGGCCTTGACCGCATCGAAACCGGGAATCAGCGGCGCGCGGCGTGGTTCGACCAGCACGTCGTGCAAGCCGGCGCGAATCAGTTCGCGATCGCCGCGCTGCAGGCCGGTCAGGAACAAGGCCAGATGCGTGCTGTGCGTCACGACGTCGTGCAGCGCGTACGGATCCGACAGCACGGCGCGCGAGCGGCGCGTTTCCAGCACCTGATCGGGATGCACGACGACCGCGTGCAGCCAGTCGGGCACATCGAGTGCGATGAGTCGATCCGCTGTCGAAAGCGTCACGCCGCCGAGCAGCATCGGCGCGACGTTATCGCCGTGGCGCGCGCCGGACGCGACCGATTCGCCGTCGAGCGCGAAGGGGTACAACGCCTCGCGCGACAGCGGCTCGTCGAGCAGTGCGTTCGCCGCGACCAGCGCCGCGACGCAGGACGCTGCGGAACCACCAAGCCCAGAACCGAGCGGAATGCCTTTTTCCAGCGTCAGCGCGAAGCCGAACGGCAGCGACAACGCCGCGCACAGCGACTGCAACGCGCGGCCGGCCGTATTGTCGGCGGCATGCAGCGGCAGGCGGTGTGCGCCTTCGACCGCGCCACCGATGGACTCGATGCGCACTTCCGGCCTGTCGATGCGGCGGACCTGGGCAATGTCGCGGGGTCCATCGATCACATGACCGAGCACATCGAATCCCACGCCGATGTTGCCCACACTGGCGGGCGCGAACGCGCGCACGGTCATGCCTCTGGAATCGGGCGTGTTGCTCATGCGTGGCGCCAGCCGGTGCGCGCGCCGAGTGCGTGCGCGATCGCGAGCACGTCACCGAACACGCCGGCGGCGGTGACCTGCGGGCCGGCGCCCGGGCCCTGCACGACCAGCGGATTCTCGGCGTAACGGGCCGTGGTGAACTGGACGAGGTTGTCGGTCAGGCGGGTATGCATGCACGCATGATCGGCGGGAAGTGCGCGCACGCCAACACTCGCGTCGCTGCCGGCACCGAGCCGGGCGATGTGGCGCAGCCCGCGACCGTCGGCACGCGCGGCGTCCAGACGCGTCTGCATCGGTGCGTCGAGTTCGGACAGGCGCTCGAGGAACACGTCGAGCGGCACGTCGCGCAGCGCTTCGGGCACCAGGCTTTCGACGTCGACATCCTCCAGCGACAGCGGCCGGCCGGCTTCGCGCGCGAGAATTACCAGCTTGCGGGCGACATCCAGACCGGACAGATCGTCGCGCGGGTCGGGCTCGGTGTAGCCGAGCGCACGTGCTTCGCGCACGAGATCGGAGAACGGTCGGCTGCCGTCGAAGCTGTTGAACAGCCACGCCAGCGTGCCCGACAGCATGCCGTCGATCGCATGCAGCGTGTCGCCTGTATCAAGCAGATTGCGTAGCGTCACGATCACCGGCAGACCGGCGCCGACCGTGGCTTCGTACAGAAAGCGGCTGTGACCGGCGACGCGTGCGTCGGCGATTCGTGTGTAGCGCTGCCAGTCGCCGCTGCCGGCGTGCTTGTTCGGGGTCACGACGTGGATGCCCGCGGCCAGCCAGTCCGCGTACTTCGCCGCGACGACGTCGCTGGCACTACAGTCGACGATCATCGCGTGCGGCAGATGGTCGGCGCGGACGTGTGCGGCGAAGGCATCGAGATCGCAGGCGTCGGCCTGGTCATCGAGCAACGCGCCTGCGGCGTCCGGATCGAGTGCGACATCGCTGAGATGCATGCGCCGGCTGCCGGCCACCGCGCGCAGGCGCAGGTCGACACCGGCGCGCGCACGCAGCGCCGGGATCACCTCGGCCAGTTGCGCCAGCAGCGCACGTCCGACGTTGCCGGGGCCGATCACGCCGACCGAGACCGTTTGCGGCGACAGCCAGAACGCGGCGTGCGCGGCGCGCAAGGCGCGTGTGGCGTCGTCCTGCGCGATCGCGACCGAGATGTTGCGTTCGCTCGCGCCCTGGGCGATGGCGCGGATGTTGACGCGGGCCTGCGCCAACCCGTCGAACAGGCGTGCCGCAACGCCCTGGCTGCCGACCATGCCGTCGCCGACTGCCGCAAGTACGCACAGATCGGTCGTCACCGTGACGCCCTGCGCCTGGCCTTCGGCGATCGCCTCAGCGAAAGCTGCGTTGATCGCGTCGTGGCCGCGCGTCGCCTGCTCGGCGCGCACCACGCAGCAGATCGAATGTTCGGACGAGCCCTGCGAGATCATCGTCACCGACACGTCGGCGCCGTGCAGTGCGGCGAACATGCGCTCGGCCATACCCGGCACGCCGACCAGACCGTTGCCGACGAGCTCGAGTACCGCGACATCGCGCACCAGGCTCAGGCCCTTGACCGGCGACGCCGCGGGCGCCGCGTTCAGCGCGATCAGGGTGCCGGGTGCGGCCGGGTTGCGGCTGTTGCGGATGCGCACCGGCGTGCCGCGCGACTGCACCGGCGCCAGCGTCTGCGGGTGCAGCACCGTGGCGCCGAAGTAGGCGAGTTCGCAGGCCTCCGCATACGACATCGACTCGAGGCAGACAGCGTCGGGCACGAGCCTCGGATCAGCGGACAGCACACCGTCGACATCGGTCCAGATCGTCAGCGCGTCGGCATCGAAGAGGTTGGCGAAGATCGCCGCGGAGTAGTCGCTGCCGTTGCGACCCAGCGTCGTGTCGCGGCCGTCGGCATCGCGCGCAACGAAGCCGGTGATCACGACATCTCGTGCGCCGTGCGCAAGACGCCACGTCGCGAGTCGGGCGCGGCTGGCATCCCAGTCGACAACGGCGCCCATCTCGGCGGCGTGGACGACCAGGACCTCGCGCGCATCGAGCCGGTGCCAGTCCGGACCAAGTGCGGCTTGTGCGAGCCGCGAGGCCAGTTGCTCGCCGCAGCCGTGGATGCGCGCGAGGCGCGCGTCCCGCGATTGCGGATCGACACCGGATTCGTGGTCCTGCAGATCGTGCGCCAGCGCAGAGAACTCCGCCTCGAGCGCGACGTGCAGCGGACCGCCCGCTTCGGATTCGAACGCATCCGCCGTGTCGAGATGGCGCTGGCGCAGTGCCTCCCAGCCCGGCTTCCAGTCTTCGCCGGCAGCGGCCGCATCGCCGAGTGCGACCAGCGCATTGGTGGTGCCCGCCATCGCCGAGACCACGACCGGCCGCAAGCGCGCGTCGGCAGGCACGAGGACGGCGAGCCTGCCGATATGTGCGGCATCGGCCAGGCTGCTGCCACCGAACTTGTGCACGTGACAGGCGAGTGCGGGCGATGCCAAGGGGGCGGGTGAAGCGAGTGGCGCGACAGCGGACATCGGAGAACTCCTCATGGAGCTCCGCAGCCGGCAGGGTCGGGACGAGGCGTCCGCACCCCGGGTCGGGATGCGGAGCGGGCGGTCAGATCAACTGGCGCACGTCCACATCCCGGGGCCGGTGGTACCGGTGCCGGGGATGGTGGTCGTGGTAATGGTCATCGTCAGGGAGGCAGGAGTCGTCGCACGTGGCTGCTCACCGGCATGACCGGTAGCGAGGCTGCGGGGCGAGTGCGTGTTGCGATGCGTCATGGCCGCAGAACAGCATGGGGCTTCGTGCGGTGTCAACAGTTCGATCTGAAACGATGGGACGTCCTGCCACCGAGCATCGCGCTGGACCTCAATTCGGCGGGCCTACGGCCGCTAACGAGGCGGGGCGGAAGCGCAACGGATTGATCATCATGTCGGAGTGCGGGAACGTCGCGACCTCATGCGTCATGGACGGTTTGCCGGACGCACCCATTGGCCTGTTGCGCCTGACCAGTCACGGGCGCATTGACGAGGCGAATGCCGTGGCACGGGATCTGCTCGGCCTGGGGGCCAGGCCGGATACCGGTTGGCCGGCACCCTGGGGCGTTCCACGCGACGCACTTCAAGCGCCCGAGGGTGTCTGGATCGCACCCGGCGGCGACCCCGCGCGTCGGCTGCGTTACCGGCGCGCAGGCGAGGGCTGGCTGGTATCGCTGCCGCACGCCGAGACTGCAGCACTGCTGCGCGACCAGGCACGTCGGGAAGCAGGTGCGCCTGCGCTGTCGATGTCGATGTCGGTGGCCAGCGCCGAACCGGCGGACGACGCGCGCGGTCTGCTGGTCCGGGTGGGTGCCGGCCTGACCGCCTGCGATCTGGACCTGGACCTGGAGCTGGGCGACAGCGCACTGGCGGCCGAGTGTCACCTGTCCGCTGGCTTCGGCAATCTGACCGAGGCGATCCGACAGGCGGTGGCGCTGTCGGTTGATATCGCTGGTGCGGTGCCGGAGGTGGTCGCGGACAACGATCGCCTGGTGCAGCAGTCGCAGACCCAGGTCGATGCACTCGTCGAGGTCATGGCTGCAAGCCGTCGCCTGCTCGACGGTGTACAGGCCGCCGCCAACGAATTGTCGGCCGTCCGCGCCGAAGCCGCGCGCGCGGATGCCAGCGTGCGCGCCGGTCGCGAGGCGGCGGCGGTCCTGGCGGACGCGATCTGCGAGGTGGAGCGTCGCGTCACGCGGGCGACTGAAGTCATCGCAGTGATCGATGCGGTGTCGATGCAGACCAACCTGTTGTCGGTCAACGCCGGCATCCAGGCCGCACACGCCGGGCCGGCGGGACGCGGCTTCGCGGTCGTGGCGACCGAGATCCGGTTGCTCGCCGAGCGCGCCGCCAAGGCGTCGCGGGAAGTGCGCGGCATCGTCGAAGACACAGTCGCTGCGCTCGGCGACGGTACGGCGTCCGCACATCAGACCGGCCACGTCCTTTCGGAGGTCGGCGATCTGCTGACGCGCGCGGGTGGGGCGATGGCCTCGGTCGCGAACCGGATCGGCGCGCAGGATGCCGAGATCCTCGCGATCGACCAGGCAGTCGAACACGCCACCGGTCTCGGTCGGAGCAATCTGGAGCGTGCCGCGCGCGTTGCCGAGCGCAGTGAAGCGCTGGGTCGCAGCGTCGCCGAACTGCAGGACTGCGTGGGATTGTTCAAATTACCCGCCGATCCGATGCGTGTGGCGCGGCATGCCCAGGTGCGGGATCTGGCGCGCGTCACTGCGGCGGACATCGGTCGCACCCTGGACGCGGCAGTCGCACGCGGCGACATCGACGTCGACGCGTTGTTCGACCGGAATTACACACCCGTGCCGGGTATCGAGCCGCCGCGATTCCGTACCGCATTCGATGCCGTGTGCGACCGGCTGCTGCCTGCGTTGCAGGAGCCCGTGCTCGACGCGCATCCGTGGGTCGCATTCGCGATCTGCGCGAATCCCGACGGCTACGTACCGACGCACAATCTGCGTTTCTCCAAGCCGCTGACCGGTCGCCGCGAAGCCGATCTGGTCGGCAACCGCACCAAGCGCATCTTCGGCGACCGCGTGGGACGAAGCGTCGGCGCGCACACCGATCCCTGGCGGCTGCAGGTGTACCGCCGCGATACCGGCGAGATCATGTTCGACCTGTCCGCGCCGGTGTTCGTGCAGGGCCGGCATTGGGGCGGCTTCCGCCTGGGCTACGCACTGGACTGAATTACAGCGTCCCGGAGCATGCTGGTATGCCTCCCGGTTTCGCGGTCTAATGCGCCCCGAAGCGGGGGTACCGGCATTGCCGGTTGAGAGAGTCCCTTCGAACCTGATCCGGTTAATACCGGCGTAGGGAAGCTTCGCAGGACTCGCCGCAGAACCGTCCTCCGCATCCATGTGCGGCGGTTGCCGCGTCAGGCCCGCGCCGCCGCTTCGTCCGCGAGAAGGAGAGCCCGCCCTCGGGCTCCCGTCGCCACCACAGGACGAATGCCATGAATGCCGTGCCTTCCACGCTGCTGCAGCAGACCGACCAGCTCTCCGAATCGGTGACGCGCCCGATCCCGGGCTCGCGCAAGATCCACGTCGAGGGCTCGCGCCCGGACCTGCGCGTGGCGATGCGCGAGATCGTGCAGACGCGCACGCCGACGTTGTTCGGCGGCGAGGAGAACCCGCCGATCACGGTCTACGACCCTTCGGGCCCGTACACCGATCCGGGCGTCACGATCGATCTCGCCGCGGGCCTGGCGCCACTGCGCGCGCGCTGGATCGAAGAGCGCGGCGACACCGAAGCACTGCCGGCATTGAGTTCGGCGTTCGGCCGCGGCCGCGAACACGACCCGAAGCTCGCGCACGTGCGGTTTCCGTCGCGCACGCTGCCGCGCGTGGCGAAGGCCGGCGCCAACGTGACCCAGATGCACTACGCGCGCCGCGGCATCGTGACGCCGGAGATGGAATACGTCGCGATCCGCGAGAACCAGCGCCTCGAACTCGTGCGCGATGCGCTGCTGCGCCAGCAGCATCCGGGCGAAGCATTCGGCGCGAACATCCAGCAGGTGATCACGCCCGAGTTCGTGCGTGACGAAATCGCACGCGGCCGCGCGATCCTGCCCAACAACATCAATCACCCCGAAAGCGAGCCGATGATCATCGGCCGCAATTTCCTGACCAAGATCAACGCGAACATCGGCAACAGTGCGGTGTCGTCGGGCATCGCCGAAGAAGTGGAAAAACTGGTCTGGTCGATCCGCTGGGGCGGCGACACGGTGATGGATCTGTCGACCGGCAAGCACATCCACGAAACGCGCGAGTGGATCATCCGCAATTCGCCGGTGCCGATCGGCACGGTGCCGATCTACCAGGCGCTGGAGAAAGTGGACGGTCGTGCCGAGGAACTGACCTGGGAGATCTTCCGCGACACGCTGATCGAGCAGGCCGAGCAGGGCGTCGACTACTTCACCATCCACGCGGGCGTGCTGCTGCGCTACGTCCCGCTGACCGCGAAACGCGTCACCGGCATCGTCTCGCGCGGCGGTTCGATCATGGCGAAGTGGTGCCTCGCGCATCACCGCGAGAGCTTCCTCTACGAACATTTCGAGGACATCTGCGAGATCATGAAGGCCTACGACGTGGCCTTCTCGCTCGGCGACGGCCTGCGGCCGGGCTGCATCGCCGACGCCAACGATGCCGCGCAGTTCGGCGAGCTGGAGACGCTCGGCGTGCTGACGAAAATCGCGTGGAAGCACGATATCCAGACCATGATCGAAGGCCCCGGCCACGTGCCGATGCAGCTGATCAAGGAGAACATGGACAAGCAGCTGCGCGAGTGCGGCGAGGCGCCGTTCTACACGCTGGGGCCGCTGACCACCGACATCGCGCCGGGGTACGACCACATCACCAGTGCGATCGGCGCGGCGATGATCGGCTGGTTCGGCACGGCGATGCTCTGCTACGTGACGCCGAAGGAGCACCTCGGCCTGCCGAACCGCGAGGACGTGCGCGACGGAATCATGGCCTACAAAATTGCCGCACACGCATCCGATCTCGCCAAGGGCCATCCCGGTGCGCAGGTGCGCGACAACGCACTCAGCAAGGCGCGGTTCGAGTTCCGCTGGCAGGACCAGTTCCACCTTGGCCTGGATCCGGAAAAGGCCGAAGCTTTCCACGACGAGACCCTGCCCAAGGACGCGCACAAGGCCGCGCATTTCTGCTCGATGTGCGGGCCGCACTTCTGCTCGATGAAGATCACCCAGGACGTGCGCGAGTACGCGGCCGAGCACGGGGTCGGAACCGAGGACGCGCTAGCCGCGGGCATGGCGGAGAAGTCGGCGGAGTTCCGCGCACAGGGCGCCGAGGTCTACCGCCCGGGCTGAATGCACAGCGGCCGGATGAACCGTTCCTCCGGCCGTCGCATCCGCGCGACGCTGCACCGCGTATGTTCAGTAACGGTATCGGGACAGCGCGTCACGATCCGCCCCAGAACAGGGAGATCCGATATGAAGACTTCGACGTCCCGCGTCGCCGCATGGCTCGTGGCGCTGTGCGGCCTCGCACTGCTTGCAGGCTGTGCCACCGGCCCCCGCATCACCACCGAGGCCGATCCGCGCGCGGACTTCTCGGCGTACCGCACCTGGTCCTTCTACACGCCGCTGGCGATCGAGAAGGAAGGTTACGAGACCCAGACCAGCGAGATCGCCAAGGCGGCCGTGCGCGCCGAGATGGAGCGCCGTGGCTACCGCTACAGCGAAGCCAACCCGGACCTGTGGGTGAACATCAACGCCTACATGGAACGCCGCACCGACGTCAGCAGCTATCCGACGGTTGACTACGCGTACTACTACAGCTACCGCGCCCGCGGTTACTTTGCGGTGCCGTACTGGAACGAGCGCACCAACGTGTACCGCTACACCGAGGGCACGATGAATATCGACCTGGTCGATGCGCGCGCGAAGCGTCTGGTGTGGGAAGGTATCGCGGTCGGCCGCGTCTCCAACAACAAGCCGGATCAGCGGGCCCAGCGGATCAACTCGACGATCGCGGAGATCTTCGCGAACTATCCGCACCAGGCCGGCGCACGCGCGCAGGCGATGTAAGCCGGGCACCTCACTGCAGCAATTAAAGAAGCGGGCCATACGGCCCGCTTTTTTCGCGCTGACGTGCGCTGTGCTGTTTCCAGTCCGTCCGCTGGGCTGATGTCGCGGAAACCTGCCGCTGCAGAATCTGGCCGCTCGGCTGCGATGCAGCGGCGGAGCGCCGTGTCGGAGTGGGCATCACCGACGCTGATGTCCTGTCATGGAATGGCCTGACGATAGAGCTTGAGCAGGCTTCCGGGTGTTTTGAACTGGCCGGGGCCGGCAGACCAGCCATGACCTGTGTCACGCGCGCTGTGCCGAATCCGGCCGCAGACTGCACGTCATTCAGCCTTCCTTGGCTACCCTCGCTCACCTGCAAGTTGGTGCTCCGATGCCGAACCCGATGTCTCCCGACGTGCCGACGCCATTGCGTCTTCGCGTGGGCGACGGCGTCGTCGATCTCGCGACGCGCGAGATCCTCATGCCCGAAGCGCGTGGTCCCCGTCGCGTCACACCGAAGGCGATCGGTGTGCTGCGGATGCTGGCGCGCGTGCCAGGCGCTGTGGTCGGGCGCAATGATCTGCTCACCGAAGTGTGGCCCAATACGCTGCCCACCGATGATGTCCTCACACAGGCGATAACCCAGCTGCGCAAGGCGTTCGGTGCTGGGGCCGCCGGTGAGGATGTGGGCAAGCGTTATATCGAGACGATTGCCAAGGGAGGCTATCGTCTCAACGTCGCGGTGGAAGTGCTCGCATTCGATCCAGCGCACGTCCTGTCAGATGGCGGGTTGACGACTGACCCTGCGTTTGAAGCCGCGACACTGCTTTCGTCCCCGGCGTCGGCGCCCCCGATCAGGCCCCGGAACGTTGCGCTGGAGCGTGGCGTCTGGCTGCTGGCTACGGCGGTACTCGCGCTGGTCGCCTTGGTGCTAGGCGGGCTCTGGGCAACGTTCGAGTCCTCGCGTCTTTCGGGCGATCCTGTGGAGATTGCGCCCGGGCCTGCGCCAGTCAGTCGCCCCTATCGCCTGATCACCAGCGCTACCGGCTTTGCATTGTCTCCATCCTTGTCGCCCGATGCCTCGATGGTGGCCTACTCCGCCTCCGGTAACGGCCATAACACACAACAGTCGGTGATCTTCGTCCAGACGACATCGAGCGCATCGCCCCGCGCGCTCTCGCGGCCATCGCCTGGTGCGCGAGACGACCTGCCGGCCTGGTCGCCGGACGGTCGCGAGATCGCGTTCGCGCGTTGGGAGATCGATGGGGCATGCCGCGTGCTGCTGGTATCCGCCAACGGAGTCGGCGATGAGCGCGAGATCGCACGTTGCGATGGCAGCGACCTGCTGAGCTTCGACTGGCTTCCCGATGGTACCGGACTGCTGTTCGGCACCATGACAGGCAGTGGAAGCGAGACGCGTCTGCGGATCCTCGATCCGGTCGCCGGCCGTTGGCGCGATCTCGATTACGCCGGTGCTGCCGGTGATATCGACTACGCGCCGCAGGTGTCTCCGGACGGGCTGTGGATCGGATTTATCCGCAATCCGCAAATGGGCGATCTGTGGAGGGTGCCTGTCGAGGGCGGCGCGCCACAGCAAGTGACCCGGCTGGGCGCAGAACTGCGGGGCTGGAGCTGGGCGCCGGACAGCAGTGCGATGGTGTTCGGCCTGCGCGTCGACAGCGAAGCGCGTCTGTATCGGGCAGATGTGGACACTGGCGCAGTCATAGATCTTGGCATCGAGGATGCGCAGTCGCCCTCGATCTCGCCGCGTGCCGGGATGATGGCATTCGTGCATCGGCGGCCGCAGTTCGGGATCTTTAGCGTGGACTCGGCAAGCGGAGAGTGGCATCGCCTGTTCACATCCTCAGGTCGGGATTCCCAGCCGACGCTTGCGCCTGACGGCGAACAAATGGTTTTCACATCCGATCGCGCGGGTCTCTTCGAGCTGTGGTGGGCTCGTTTGGGTGCGCCAGATTCATTGCGTCCGATCGAGGGGGTGCGACCTGATACCCGTCAGGCGCCATCCTGGTCTTCAGATGGAAGGCGGTTGCTGGTCACAGCACTGGATGCTGCCAATTCGCCGATGATCCTCGAGATCGAGCCGGCGAGTGGGCGGATAACCCCGCTTGAAGTGCCCGGCGAGCGCCCTGCACAAGCCGTGTATGGGCCTGCGGATACTGTATTCGTGCTTGAAGACGATCGTGACGCAGGGGGTACCTCGCTCGTGGCCTATGATCGCGCGGCGTGGCGGGTTCGAGGCCGTATCGAAGGGGTATCGCAGGTCAAATTTGACGCCATGCATGATCGGGTGCTCTACACCCGGATCGATGCCAGCGGTCTTTGGATGGCGCCGTCGTCGCTTGACGAAGCCGGGATCGTCCGTTTGAGCGCCACCATGCCGTCACGTTGGCGCTATCGCAGCTGGTCGTTGGCACCGGATGGTCGCATTGCGTATCTCGACGCGACGGCAGCCTGCTGGGCCAGACTGTCCAGGTACCGCATTGATGCTGCACGACTTGTCACCGATGGCGATGAGTGCGTCGATCCGGTCACGCGTAGCGCAACCAATGGCTTCTCGTTCGATGGCGCTTCTTCGTATGTTTCGCTGGCTTCCGAGGATGGCAGCGGCATCGGCTTCATGCCACTTTCGCGAACGCGGCCTGGAAGTGGCGGGATTTTTAAGTGGCTGATATCACTGAAGAATAAGCTTTCGTAAATCCTTCGGGTCTCATTTCGCCACGATTTCGGCAAACTCTACGTCCTGCTTCGGGCAAATTCCGGGCATATCCGGCAAAACGTGCGCCTGCAAAGTATTCCGGGTGCCGAAATGTCGAATTGTCTGTGGGCTGCACGCGGCCAGATGCAAGCGCTGGAAGGCCTGTCACAAGCAGCCCGTTGTATCGGTGCGTCCCGATTGGGTGCTGTGCAGGTGACCGCGCCCGTCTTCAGTCTCTGGATCCAGGTACGCGGTGACGGCTGGATCGAATCGCGGGAAGGCCGTTTCCGGATGCGCCGTGGCGACTGGATGGCGTTCGAGAAGGAATCGTCGCCACTGGTGCAGAGTGGTCCGCAGGGGCTGTGTGTTGGCATCGCACTGGACGGCAGTGCCTTGGAATCAATGCAGGCACTGAGTGATGGAAGTCTTTACGCAGGTCGTGGGCGATTGCCTGGCAGCGAGGTGCGAATCTTGCTGCGGCTCTGGCGCGAAGCGGCACAGGCGGACGGTGATGCCCTGTCGGTGCGTCCGCTGCTGCTGCAGCTTGCGCACGTCCAGCGTGACCTTGCAGCGCGCGTCCGCCGCTGCCCAGGCCGCTCGCGCAGTCGCAAGCGGCAGGTGTTCGGCCGCATGCAGCGAGCACGGCTATATCTTGAAGGCAACGCGGATCGCGTCGTCAGGATCAGCGAGCTGGCGGATCTCACGAGCTTCTCCAGCTGGTACTTCTCCAAAGCGTTCCATGCGTTATATGACGAGAGCCCTCAAGCGCTTTCTGTCCGGCTGCGATTGGAGCGAGCGGCGCAGCTGCTGGGTACAACGTCGATGATGGTGGGCGAGGTGGCGGCAGCCAGCGGATTCGACAACTGCTGCAGCTTCGCGCGCGCGTTCAAGAACCACCATGGTGTGCCGGCGAGTCGGTATCGCAGTAATTTGAGCCGCCCCGACGGCGGGATGAGCGGTAACGAGACGTGCGCATCCGCTTAACATGAAGGCGTGACGCAGATCGCTTCAAAGCAGCCCAGCTTCCACATGCGCCAGATTCGGCAAAGCGAGTGGCTGGCAGCGGCAAGGCAGTGAAGGTGGCTCCGGACGTAACGTGCGAATGGCGTCTTAACGCCTCAGTAACGCACACACTCTGGAGAGAGAATTTTGAAGAACCTTCGCACTCCCGCTATGCGGAAGGGCCTTTTGCCGGCGGCGATCCTCGCTGCCTTTGCGCCGGCGGTCACGTTCGCGCAGGAGCAGGCCGCGACTGGCACAACTGAGCTCGACCGTATCCAGGTCACCGGCTCGCGTATCCGCGGCGTCGAGATTGAAAACTCGCAGCCGATCCTGACTGTGTCGCGTGAAGAAATTGCGCGCTCGGGTCAGGCGACGGTGGCCGACCTGCTGCAGAACATCTCGTCCGCGGGCTCGCCGGCCATCTCGCGCGCCGACGCGCTGGCATCCGGCGAGAATGTCGGTGGCTACTACATCGATATCCGTAACCTCGGCGCCAACCGCACGCTCGTCCTGCTCAACGGTGTGCGCCTGGGCGCAACGACCGGCGGCCTGCAGGATCTGAGCCAGATCCCGGTGTCGGCCATCGAGCGCATCGACATCCTGAAGGACGGTGCATCCGCCCTGTACGGCTCCGATGCGATTGCGGCTGTGGTCAACGTCATCACCCGCTCGCGCTTTGACGGCGCGGAAGCCTCGGTCCAGTACGGCCAGTACACCGACGGCGACGGTGGCGAGACGATCTACTCCGCTACCTTCGGCACCAGCAACGACCGTGGCGGCATCACGCTCTCGGCCGAGTTCCTCGAGAACGACCCGGTGTTCGCAGGCGATCGTTTCTTCAGTGCGTTCGGTAATGCCGGTCCGGATTACCCAGGCTCGGGCTTCAGCCCGGTTAGCCAGAATGGCTCCTGGTTCAATGAAGCACTTCAGCAGTGGGTCACCCTGCGTGATGGCGGTGACCCGACCAATGCAGCCGATTACGTGCCGCATACGGCCGATTACAATGCCAACTCGAACCAGCAGATGCTGCTGCAGACGGGTCTGGAGCGTAAGTCGGTGTTTGCGAACATCAATTACGACCTGACTGACAGCATCACGTTCAACAGCGACATCCTCTACAACAAGCGCGCCACCGACCAGCAGATCGCTGGTTACCCGTACCAGTCGGCTGCCTTTGGCACCCCGCTGTCCGGTGACAGCGTGTTCAATCCGGTCGGCGAGGACATCGAATTCCGTCGTCGTCTGTGGGAGGTGCCGCGCACTACGCGCAGCGAGCTGACCACGTTCCGTGTCGTGGCTGGTCTCAGTGGCTATTTCGAGGTCAACGAGCGTCCGTGGGACTGGAACGTCAGCTACGCGAACAACCGCAACGAGCTGACCAAGACCGGCCACGGCGATGCCAGTCTGCTGGCAACCGCGCCTGCCCTTGGTCCGTCGTATCTCGATGCCAATGGCGTGGCGCGCTGTGGTACGGCTGCGGATCCAATCGACGGCTGCACACCGTGGAACCCGCTGCTTCCGTTCGGCGTGGCCGGCCAGGGTTCGCTTGCTAATCCCGAACTCCAAAACTTCCTGTTTCCGACCTATACCGATACCGGCGAAACCAGCAGCAAGATCTATTCGGCCAATCTGAGTGGCGGCCTGTTCGAGCTGCCGGCTGGCGATCTGGGGTTCGCGGTTGGCGTCGAGCGTCGTGAAGAGACGGGTCGTTTCGTACCGGACGCGTTCAACCAGAGTGGAAACTCGACCGGCCTGCCGGCGACGACCACCCAAGGTGAGTACGAGGTCAACGAGGCCTACGCCGAGCTCAACATCCCGGTGTTGTCCGACATGGCATTCGCGCAGGAGCTGACCTTCAATCTGGCGTCGCGTTACTCCGATTACAGCAACTTCGGTGAGACGACCAACTCCAAGGCTAGCTTCATCTGGCGTCCGATCGAGACGGTTGCGTTGCGCGGCACATGGGCGCAGGGCTTCCGCGCGCCGTCCATTGACAACCTCTTCGGCGGCATCGGCGGCAGCTTCGAGAGCTACACCGATCCTTGTTCGGTTGGCGTGTCGGGCAGCGTTGCGGGAAATGCGGCATGTACGGCGGCCGGCGTGTCGCCGACCTACGTGCAGCTGGGTCAGGGTCTCGAGCCCTGCACCGCGTGGCCGTGCCAGACGCCGGACCAGTTCCTGTCCGGCTCCAACCCGGATCTCGGCCCGGAAGAGTCCATCAGCAAGACCGCGGGCATTGTCTGGAGCCCGGGCTTTGCAGAAGGCCTGACGCTGAGCCTGGATTGGTACAACTACAAGCTGTCCAACTTCATCATCTCCGACAGCGTCGACCGCATCCTGCGTGACTGCTACGTGTTGGGCGATGCCAGCCGTTGTGCCGGCATCACGCGTGCTGCTGACGGCCACATCAGCAACATGTTCTTCGGTCTGACCAACCTCGGTGAACTCGAGACGGAAGGCTGGGACTTCGGTGCGCGTTACCGTCTTGCCGATACCGCAATCGGTCGCTTCAACTTCGATTGGCAGACCAGTTACGTCTCCAAGTACGACACGCTGGGCCAGAACGCCGATGGCGACAACATCTACGTCGGCGGTGTGGGCGATCCGGGCGTCTTCCGTATCCGTTCGACGCTGGGCACCAACTGGGAAATCAACGAAGAGTGGAACTTGACGTGGAACATGCGTTACTACTCCGGTATCAACGACGGCTGCGTCACGAACCGTCCCTGCACGGATCCGGATCGCTTCCAGAACGGTGAGACCGCTCCGCGTAACCGACTGGGTTCCAACACGTTCCACAACGTCCAGGTGGCTTACAACGCACCGTGGGACGCGACGGTTTCGCTCGGCGTGGACAACGTCTTCGATAAGGAAGCGTCGATCATGTTCAGCGGCGGCAATGTCAGCACGGCATTCCCGTACTACCCCGAGTTCGATATCGGCCGCTTCATGTACATGCGTTACACCCAGCGCTTCTGATCCATCGAAGCCCTGTGTGATTTACTGCGGCCCCGAAAGGGGCCGTAGTTCTGTGTGGTGCCACCGCGTGTCGAACATCCATACCTGTTCAAGAAAAGGCCGCCCGAGGGCGGCCTTTTTTTTGCTGTCGGCGCGGCCGATTCTCCACGTGATTCACGCTTCGCTCTTCTGCCGCGCCATCAATTCGACGCGTATAAGCCCAATCGGTTGGTAAAAAAGATGGCCATGTCGCCGCCGTACGCGTCGCCACAGGATGACGTCTCACCCAGACGTAGGGCCACTACGCAGACGCTGGCGTAAGTGTCGCGCCCCGGGTGATGCAGGCGCGCGTCAAGTCAGGCAGGCTGCGCGTCTTCCACACCACGCAAGCGGTCTGCATGCGCACGCCATCCGTCGAGCTTGTCGAGGACGCCGGTGCGCTGCAGATACTCCTCGCGCACGGGCTCGCCTGAGGCGAGTGCGGTCGCGACATGGACTGCGCCGGTGATCCAGAAGCTGCGTGTGCCAGCCCGGGCGGGATCGCGCTGGAACGCTACCGCTTCAATGATCGGCATCGGCAGGCCCCACAGGCCGAGCAGATAGGCGCCTGCTTCGGTATGGCCCGGTGCGTCTTCGGGCTGTGTCTCCGCGGGCGCGCGTTCGTCCCGGACGCCCGGCAGCAGCAGGCCGATGTCGGCAAGCAGGGCTGCGGTGGCGCCGAGCTCGGCGCTGGATTCGGGCAGCAAGCGTCGGGCGAGCTGTGACGCCACCAGGGCGCGCTGTTGCATCGCCGGGCGGTCGAGATCGCTGCGCGCCGCGTGCGCAAACACCTCGCTGGCCAGCACCAGATCGCGCATCGTCGCCATGCCCAGCCGGGTCACGGCCGAGCGCAGATCGGTGATGGTGCGGCCAGCCGAGAAATACGCCGAATTGCACAGCTGCAGGACCTTGGCCGCGATCGCAGGATCTCCCGAAATCAGCTGCGCGATGTCGTTGGCGCTGGTGTCGTCGTCGGATTCCAGCGCGTGCGCAAGCGCCAGATAGGTCTGTGGCGGCGATGGCAGTTTTTCGATCTGGCCGATGCGCTCGCGCAGAACCGGGTTGTCGAGCAGCTCGCGCAGTTCCTCGAGGCTGCCGATCGCTTCCAGCAACTGGGCCTCGCCAACCGGCAGCGGTAGAAAACGATGCGCCAATGACAGCACGCGCGCAGGCGGCTGGCCGCCGAACACCGCGATGCGCGAGGTTTCGGGACGCAAGGTGCGGATCTGGCCGAGCAGGGTCGCAACCGGCATGTCCGGCAACGTCGGCGCAACGACCACGACATCCTGCGGCGCGTCGGCAATCAGGGCAGTGGCGGCCGTGCCGTCGACGGCGCGCTGGACCTGCCAGGCGTCGTCCATGTCGGACACGAGATCGATGAGGCCGGACGGCAGGCTGTCTTCGCCGCCCACGAACAGAATACGCACGATGGAAATCCCCTGATCGTCGCGGGCACCCACCCGGTGGCGCGACTGGCGACGATAGTAGCAATCACGCCGCTCCTGTATCTGCGGCGTGTTGCGAACTGTGACGGCAGCGACGCCGTCGCGACGCTTTACTCGGCCGCGTAGGCAGCGATGGCCTCGTTGAGCAGCGCCTTGGCCTCGGCCGCGTCGCCCCAGCCGCTGATCTTCACCCACTTGCCCTTCTCGAGATCCTTGTAGTGCTCGAAGAAGTGGCCGATGCGCTCGAGCCAATGTGCCGACACCTTGTCGAGGTCGTCGACATGCGCGTAACCGCCGAACACCTTGTCGATCGGCACGGCGAGGATCTTCTCGTCGCTGCCGGCCTCGTCGGTCATCTTCAGCACGCCGACCGGGCGGCAACGGATGACTGAGCCCGGGATCAGCGGCAGCGGCAGCACCACCAGAACGTCGGCCGGGTCGCCATCGCCGCAGACGGTGTTGGGCACGTAGCCGTAGTTGCAGGGGTAGCGCATCGGCGTGGACAGGATGCGGTCGACGAAGATAGCGCCGCTTTCCTTGTCCACCTCGTACTTGACCGGCTCGGCGTCCTTCGGGATTTCGATGATGACGTTGATTTCGTCCGGCGGATTCTTGCCGGTGGAGACGGAGCCCAGGCCCATAGCGATGCACTTCCAGTGGTCGTAAGAGCGCCCATTTTACGGCCTGTGATGTTGCGGCGCAGCGGTGATCGTGCGCGGTGGTTTCCGATGCAACAGCAAACGCGTCGACGGACCAAGGGTACGCCCCAGTATGGTCCGGCCATACGGTGGCGTACATATGGACGCCCGACTTTCGCTGACGCAGGCCCGTCCCGATGACCACGCTCGATTCGCTGTCCCCGACCGCCACCGCCGCGCAAGGCTACTGGCAGAACCCGCTGGCCCCGAACGACACGCACACGCATGACGGTCCAGCCGCCGGCGGTGTCGACGACCACGCCGACATCGGGGGTCTGGGCGATGGTCCCGATATCTCGACGCTGGATGCGCCGGAGCGTGCGCCCAATGGCGCGATCGGCATCGACGGCGGCAGCACCAACGCCACCGGGCGCACGACCGGCAGCACGCCGGACGGCAAGCCGGTCGTCAGCGACAAGCTGCACAGCGATGCCAATGTCGACGTGACCCGCGAGCGTACCCAGGCGCAGGGCTACATCAGCCGTGACCAGGTGGTGTTCACCACCGGCACCGGCGACGACAACGTCGGTGTGAGCCAGCGCGACGACGGCACCCTGGACGTGTCGGTCAACGGCGACAGTTACGAAGTGCGTCTGGCCGAAGGCCAGGAACTGACCCTGCGCACCGGCGCCGGCAACGACACCATCCAGGTCGCGTCGAACGTGCAGGTCAATGTCGTGGTCGATGCCGGCGATGGCGATAACAACCTCGACATCGAGGGCGACGGCGACAACCGCATCACCAGTGGCGACGGGGATGACACCATCCGCGCCACCGGCAGCGGCCGCAACGACATCCACACCACTGGCGGCACCAACGAAATCTTCGGCGGTAGCGGCGTCAACGTGATCTACGGCGGTGATGGCAGCGACACCATCCATGCCGGTAGCGGCACCAACTACATCGAAGGCGGCCGCGGTGACGATGTGATCCACGGCGGTGGCACGTTCGACATTCTTTCCGCGGGCGGTGGCGACGACGTGGTGAACGTGGGTGACGGCCGCACGACGGTCTATGCCGGCGCAGGCAGCGACACGATCGAAGGCGCGAACGCGCAGGCCACGATCTATTCGGAAGCCAGCGACGTCGTCAATGCGGCGACGGGTGCACGGCCGACCGTCGTCAATGTCGAGATCGACAACACCGTCGGCGATCGCGGCGTGCGCGTGCAGGGCTCCGATGCCTTCGTGCAGCGCATGCAGTCCGAACTGGATTTCCTGCGCGCCTCGCCGAACGGCCAGCAGATGATGGCCGAGTTCGACAAGGCGGCCGAGGCCAAGGGCAACACCGTGACGATCCAGGAGTTGTCGAACGAGGACAACGGCTACGCCCAGACCTTCAGCAATGACGCCGACATCGTCAATGGTCGCCCGGGCGCCGGTGGTGACGTGACCATCAGCTACAACCCGTCCTTCCACATGGACGCGTTCCCGGCACCGTCAGTGGTCCTGTTCCATGAGATGTCGCACGCCTACAACGGCGTCAACGGCTCCTTCCTGCAGGGCACGTATCGCGGCACCGGCCCTGACAATGGCCAGGTGCCCAACGCCGAACGACAGGCCGTTGGACTGGAGACCAGTGCCACGCCATACGACTTCGACGGTAGCGGCGCGATCACCCACAATCCGATTTACTTGACCGAGAACGGCATCCGCCGCGAACTGGGCATGCCCGACCGTCCGAGCTACGCGCTCTGACAGTAGGTCGTGACGTGGGGGCGGTGCATGCGTGCATCGCCCCTTTCCTGTTGAGGCGCCTGCATCCAGCGTCGTGACAACCCCCCAGGATCACTGTGCCGATGACCGACGATCCGCGCGCTCTCGTCAGCGCGCCACCCTCACACCTGCACGACCATGCTCCGTTCCGGAGTGCCGTCGCCGCCGTGTGTCTCGCCTGCGCAGTACTGCCGGCACCGGCGGTGTCCAGCGACTCCCCACGTCCCGTCCCGAGGTCCGCAATGCCCCCTAGCGATTCCGCGCGCGCCCACGTCGACGCCGAAGGTGTCGGACTGGAAGCGGTGTTCGCGCGCGAAGACGAGGGTGTGCGTGTCGACTACCGCATCCGCAATACCGGCACGGTGCCGCTGGTCGTATTCGACCGCGGCGATCGCCATGCGGTGCTAACGAAGCGCATGGCGTCCGGCGATGTCGGTGTGCCTGCACTGCGCGAATATGCCGGCACGCGCGCGACGCTCTCGCATGTCGCGCGTGCGTTGCCCACGCCTGCGCCGACCGTGCCGCCCACGCCCCTCGCGCGCCGGGTCGAGCCTGGCGCGAGCGTCGATGCCACCTTCCGCTTCTCCAACTGGCTCGCTTCGACGCCGGCGCAGGTGCAGTGGTGCGTCGGCATCGGCATTGCGGACGACGCGCGTCTGTTCGCGTCCGACGACAGCGGCGACGTGCAGGTCTGGCAGGCCGACTTCGGCTATGCCGACGACCAGCAGGTGCTGTGTACGCCGTGGTTCGATATGACGAGTGGGACATTCGAGAAGTAGGTGTGCGTCGAGCGATGGGACCGTGAAATCCGCGACGCATCACCCGCGTGCATCGTTGCCGATCCCGAGATCACGCTTCGTAGGATGGGTAGAGCGCAGCGAAAACCATCGGCGCATCGATCAACCGGCGCGAGGTTCGAAACCTCGCGTGCTTGTCTGGCGCGGCGTCTGCTTCAGCCCTCACCCCAACCCCTCTACCCCGGCGGGCACGTAGTCCCGGAGGGAGAGGGGCTAGAAGCAATGCAAAGTGAGGCGCTCAATTAGAGCAGCGGCACCAGCAGCAACGCCACGATATTGATGATCTTGATCAATGGGTTGATCGCCGGCCCCGCGGTGTCCTTGTAGGGATCGCCGACGGTATCGCCGGTCACTGCGGCCTTGTGGGCTTCGCTGCCCTTGCCGCCGTGGTGGCCATCCTCGATGTACTTCTTGGCGTTGTCCCAGGCGCCGCCACCTGTCGTCATCGAGATCGCGACGAACAGGCCGGTGACGATGGTGCCGATCAGCAGACCACCGAGTGCGCGGATGCCGGCGCCCGGTCCCATCAGGGCATTCATGCCGAGCGCCACCACGACCGGCACCAGCACCGGCAGCAGCGACGGCACGATCATTTCCTTGATCGCCGATTTCGTCAGCATGTCGACCGCGCGCGAGTAGTCCGGCTTCGCGGTGCCGGCCATGATGCCGGGGATCTCGCGGAACTGGCGGCGCACTTCCTCGACCACCGCGCCTGCCGCGCGACCCACCGCTTCCATCGCCATCGCGCCGAACAGGTAGGGAATCAGGCCGCCGATGAAGAGGCCGATGATCACCGCGGGATCCGCGAGGTCGAACCGGAACTCGGTGCCCGGATACTTCGCTTCCAGGTTGTGGGTGAAGTCGGCGAACAGCACCAGCGCCGCGAGCGCCGCCGAGCCGATCGCATAGCCCTTGGTCACCGCCTTTGTCGTGTTGCCGACGGCGTCCAGCGGATCGGTGACATCACGGACTTCCGACGGCAGTTCCGCCATCTCGGCGATGCCGCCGGCGTTGTCGGTGATCGGCCCATATGCATCGAGTGCGACGATCATGCCGGCCATCGACAGCATCGCCGTCGCCGCGATCGCGATGCCGTACAGCCCCGCGAACGAGAAGCACGCCCAGATCGCGAAGCACACCGCGATCACCGGCATCGCGGTGGACTTCATCGACACGCCGAGGCCGGCGATGATGTTGGTGCCGTGGCCGGTCGTCGACGCCTGCGCGATGTGCTGCACCGGTGCGTATTGCGTGCCGGTGTAGTACTCGGTGATCCAGACGATCGCGCCGGTCAGCACCAAGCCGATCAACGCACACCAGTAGAGATTGGCGGCGCCGTGTACGTTGTCGGCCATCAGTTGCATCGTGATCGGCCAGAACAGCGCGGCGGCGATGACGCCCGACACGATGACGCCCTTGTACAGCGCGCCCATGATCGAGCCGCCGGCTTTGACCTTGACGAAGAACGTGCCGACGATCGACGCCAGGATCGACGCGCCACCGAGCACCAGCGGATACAGCACGCCGTTCGCGCCGACGGTGGGCGCCATCAGGAATCCGAGCAGCATGGTCGCGATCACGGTGACCGCGTAGGTCTCGAACAGATCGGCCGCCATGCCCGCGCAGTCGCCGACGTTGTCGCCCACGTTATCGGCGATCACCGCGGGATTGCGCGGGTCGTCCTCCGGGATACCGGCTTCGACCTTGCCCACCAGATCCGCGCCGACGTCGGCGCCCTTGGTGAAGATGCCGCCACCGAGACGCGCGAAGATCGAGATCAGCGAACTGCCGAAGGCGAGGCCCACCAGCGCATGCAGCGCGGCTTCGTTCGCGATGCCGAAGTGGGGCAGCAGCATCCAGTACCCGGCCACGCCAAGCAGACCGAGGCCGACGACCAGCATGCCGGTGATCGCGCCGCCGCGGAACGCGACGTCCATCGCCGGCCCGATGCCGCGGCGCGCGGCTTCGGCCGTGCGCACGTTGGCCTTCACCGACACGTTCATGCCGATGTAGCCCGCCGCGCCCGACAGGACCGCGCCGAGCAGGAAGCCGATGCCGGTCGCCCAGCCCAGAAACACGCCGATCAACACGAACAGCACGGCGCCGACGATCGAGATCGTCAGATATTGTCGATTGAGATACGCGCGGGCGCCTTCCTGGATCGCGCCTGCGATTTCCTGCATCCGTGCGTTGCCGGCAGGTTGCCGGTTGATCCAGCCGGCGGAGATCACGCCGTAGAGAATCGCGATGGCGGCACAGCCCAGTGCCAGCCACAAACCGTGTTGCTCGAGCATGGAAACCCCTCCCAGAGTCGGTATGCCAAGACGGACAGCGGTGATGCGGTGATGCGCGCCGACTATCGCACAGCGCGCGCGGGCCGGCGCACTGGCTTGAGGACAGGTCCTCGGATGGGGCGACGCCTGCGATGCCGTGCCAAAAGACACCGGCAGCCGAAATGCCTAGCCGGCCATCGTCAGTGCCAACGTGCCGTCTGCATCGGTGCGTATATGCACCGGCGCGTCGAAGGCCTGCGACAGCAACGCATCGGTCAACACGAGGTCGCGCGGACCGTCGGCGAGCACGCGGCCCGCGCGCAGTAACACGACGTGACTGATCTCGGGGATCAGTTCTTCGAGGTGATGGGTGACCAGCACCAGCGTGGTGCCGGCGCGAGCGATTTCGCCGATCTGTGTCATCAGATGTGCGCGGGCGACGACGTCGAGTCCGCTCGAGGGCTCGTCGAGCAGCAGTGCGGCCGGTGCATGGAACAGCGCGCGCGCCAGCAACACACGGCGCGCTTCTCCGGCCGACAGCGTGGCGTAACGACGTGCGGCGAGATGGCCGGCCTGCATCCGCTGCAGCGCCGCAAGTGCCCGCGCATGCAGCGCTGGATCCGTGGCGCTGGTGTCGGCGATCGCGCCGAGCGTCGCGCCGGCGACCACCGCGCTCGCGGTCAGCGACGGCAATGTGCGCAGATCTTCGTGCAACCGTTGGGTCACGATGCCGAGCTGACCGCGGAGGCTGCGCACATCCCACAGATGCGCGCCCAACACGCGCACCGGAACGCGGCCGTCGTCATGGGCCAGCGGATGCAGTTCGCGGGTCAGCAGTTGCATCAGCGTGGATTTGCCGCTGCCGTTCGCGCCGAGATCGCGGTGTGCCGGCCGAGCGGAATCGTCAGATCGAGCGCATCCAGGACGACATGGGCGCCGCGACGCACCGTGGCGCGATCCAGTTGCAGCAGGTGCGTGAGGCTTCGATTCATGCGGATGCGCGCCGCGCCGTCGCATGAATGGGACCCGGGCGGCGAGTCTGAATCGCGGGGTCTTCCATACGTGACGGGAGGGATGGAAAGGGGGTGGGGATGGCGCCATGATGCATGGGTTCACATCTTTCAGACGCGCCCATGTCCCCCACGATTCTCGAATTCCTGTCCGGTGGCCTGCTGCAGTTCGGCTGGGTCGCGATGCTCGTCTACCTGCTGATCGCCACGCAGCTGACGATCCTCGCGGTCACGCTGTACCTGCATCGCAGCCAGGCACATCGTGGCGTCGACTTCCATCCGGTGATCGCGCATTTCTTCCGGTTCTGGACGTGGCTCACCACGTCGATGATCACCCGTGAGTGGGTCGCGATCCATCGCAAGCACCACGCGAAGTGCGAGACCGAGGACGACCCGCACAGCCCGCGCTTCAAGGGCATCAAAACGGTGTTCTGGCAGGGCGTTGAGCTGTACCGCGAGGCGCGCGGCATGCGCGCCGACATCGAGCAGTACGGCAAGGGCGCGCCGAGCGACTGGATCGAGCGCAAGGTCTATACGCCGTGGGCGACGTTCGGCCCCACATTGCTGCTGTTCGTCAGCTTCGCGCTGTTCGGTTTCAAGGGCGTCGCGGTGTGGGCGATCCAGATGGCGTGGATTCCGTTCTGGGCCGCCGGCGTCGTCAACGGCCTCGGCCACTGGTGGGGTTACCGCAATTTCGAAACCACCGACACTGCGACCAATCTGACGCCTTGGGGTCTGTGGATCGGCGGCGAAGAGTTGCACAACAACCACCACGCATTCCCCAGTTCGGCCAAGTTCGCGCTGCGCAAGTGGGAGTTCGACATCGGCTGGGCGGTCATCAAGGGACTGGAATCGGTGGGCCTGGCGAAAGTGCTGCGCGTGGCGCCTTCGCTCGACATCCGTCCCAACATCCATGCGCCGGACACCGACACCATGAAGGCGTTGCTCACGCATCGGTTCCAGGCGATGACCGACTTCCAGCGCAACGTGCTGAAGCCTGCGCTGCGCGAAGAGGCGCGGGCGGCCGGTGCGCGGCTGCGCGCGCTGTTGCCGCGCAAGTTGCGCAAGGGTCTGGTCGATGACGGTCGCTGGCTGCAGCCCGACGCACGCCAGCAGTTGCAGCAATGGGTCGACCAGCGCCCGCGCATCCGCACGCTGGTCGAACATCGCGCGCGTCTGACTGCGCTGCTCGAAGCACGTTCGCACAACGCCAGCGAAGCGCTGCATAGCCTGCAGGTCTGGTGCCGCGAGGCCGAGGCCAGCGGCATCCGCGCGTTGCAGGAGTACTCGGCGCGGCTCAAGGGTTACTCGCTGCAGAGCGCGCACGCCTGAAAACGCACGGCTCGATCGCGACACCACGGCCGGTCCGGCAGCGGGCCGGCCGCATCGCGTGTGCAATCGTCGCGCTTGCGATGAGTACTGCCGCCGGCGCGCAGGTCACGCGCACGTCCGAGTATCTCGAGCACATGGACACCGACGGCGATGGCCGCGTTTCGCTCGCCGAGTACCAGGCGTGGATGCGTTACGGATTCGACCAGATGGACCGCAACGGCGATGGCGTACTGACGGCGGATGAGCTGCCGGGCGGCAAGGGCCGACCGGTGACGTTGTCCGAACACATGACCAGAATCGCCGCGACGTTCAACCGCCAGGACACCAACCGCGACGGCTATCTCGACGCGCGCGAACTCGCGGCGCCACCGCAGAAATAGATGTGCGTTCTTACGCGCATGCACGCGGATGGATTCGAGCAGCGTTCGTAGGACGGAACTCGCGCGATATCTGCGCGGGTCCACGTGACCGGAGACGGCGTTGTTATCCTCGGGGCGGGATCGATCGGATCCGCTTCAGGGAGGAAGACATGACGCATCTCGTGCACCTGCGCCGCGCAGTCGGCTGGTTCCTGGTCGCGCTGCTCGCCACCGCGGTGCTGATGAACCTGATCGGATTCTTCAGTCCGTTCTGGGGCTACTGGCGTCATCCGGGCGATACGACGCAGTCGCGCGCCTTGCTGGATGCGTCGGCGCCGTGGGCGGCGGGCCTGTCGCTGCTGTTCCTGTTGCCGGCCTGGCATGTGTCGCGGACGTTGGGGTCGCCGTTCGCGCGCGGCATCGTGCTGGCGATGGGTGCGCTGGTCGTCATCGCAGATCTGCTGTTGCTGTGGGCCGCCCACGGCATCGACGATTCCCTGGTTGCGCGACTGGTGGCGAGCCTTGCGGCGGGCTATCCGTTCGTCGCGTTCGTCGTCTTCCTCTGGCTGCTCTGGCGCGCACTGCGCATCGCAGCGCCGCGGCAGGCGGCGCCGGGCGGGACCTGACCGCCCGGCTGCGTCGAAGTCAGTCCAGCGGCATCTCCGTTTCGATCCAGTGCGTGACCGAATCGTGGCGAGGCGCCCAGCCCAGTTCGCGGCGCGCGCGCGTGCCGCGGACGCGGCTGTTGGACCCGAACGAATAACGCGCGTGCCCTTCGCCCCAGACCTGTGCGGCTTCGTCGACGGTCCACGATTCGACCGCGCCGAGCCCGAGCCGCGTCGCGATCGCCGCACCCAGCTCCGCGTACGAGGCTTCGCCGTTCTCGACGAAATAGAACGCGCCTGCAGGTGCGTCCGCGAGTGCGAGACGGTACAGCGCGACCACATCCTCGATGTGCACGTTCGACCAACGGTTGATGCCGCGGCCGACAATGCGGACCACGCCGCTGCTGCGCGCCTGCTGCACCAGCGGCGGGATCTGCACGCTGTCACGCGCCAGGCCCGTGCCGCTGCCGTAGATCATCGTGTTGCACAGCACGACGCTGCGTACGCCGTCACCGGCCGCGGCGAGGATCAGCGTGTCGACCGCATGGCGGGCCTGCTTGCCGGGCTCGACGATCAGCGGCGTGTTCTCGTCGAAGATGTGGGGCGACAGCGCATTGCCCGCGACGTCATCGCCGATGACGCTGGACCCGCTGGTGTGCAGGAAGGCCTTGCCTGAACCGCGCAGCCCGTCGAGCAGGGCCTCGACCGCGCCGCGGTGGTCGCTGCTGGCGGCGTTGATGACCGCGTGCGCGCCTTGCGCCTCTCGGGTCAGCAGTTCGCGGTCTTCGAGCGTGCCGAGCACCGGCACGATGCCGAGCGACTCGACCCGAGCGGCGGCCTCGGCTGAGCGGACCAGGCCGCGGACCGTGTGGCCGTCGCGCAGCAGGGCGGTAGCGAGCGAGCCGCCGATGAAACCGGTCACGCCGGTGATGAAGAGATCCATGGAGACGTCTCGATGCGGGGAAGACGGCCAGTCTGCGCCGGCCGATTTGCATCAGAAACCCGTCGTTCGGAAGATGTCTTTTGATTTATGGTCAATAATCAAGCCCTGATTTTCCGCGAAAGGCCTGCCCATGAAGACCACGCTGGACGAACTGCAGGTCTTCGTGGCGGTCGTCGACAGCGGCTCGATCACCGCGGCCGCCCGTCAGCTCGAGCAGACGGTGTCGGGCATCAGCCGTGCGCTGGGCCGCCTGGAGGACAAGCTCGGCACCACGCTGCTGCAGCGGACCACGCGTCGGATCTCGCTCAGCGAGGAAGGACGCGCGTTTCTCGGGGACGCACGCGACGTGCTCGCGCGCATGGACGCTGCCGAGGACCGCATGCGCGGTTTGCGCGCAGGACCGTCAGGCGTGCTGCGCGTCGATGCGGCGACGTCGTTCCTGCTGCACGTGCTGGTGCCGCGGGTCGCCGCGTTCCGTGCCGCGTATCCGAAGATCACGCTGGAACTCACCAGCAGTGATCGCACCATCGATCTGCTCGAGCATCGCACCGACATCGCCATTCGTGTCGGCCCGCTGAAGGATTCGGGTCTGGTCGCGCGGCACCTGCTCGACAGCCGTTTGCGCGTCCTGGCGTCACCGGCGTATCTGGACGCACATGGCACGCCCATGTCGGTCCCCGCGCTTGCCGATCACGCCTTGCTCGGCTTCACCGGACTGCCGCATCTCAACGTCTGGCCGTTGCCCGGCCCGGATGGCGAAACACTGACGATCGCGCCGACAGTCGCCGGTTCCAGTGGCGAAACCGTCCGCGCGCTCGCGGTGTCAGGCGCCGGCATCGCGTGCCTGTCCGACTTCACCACGGAACAAGATCGCCGCGCGGGGCGGCTGGTGGAACTGCTCGTAGACGAGACGCGCGACGTGCGCCAGCCGGTGCACGCGGTGTATTACCGCAATTCCGGCGTGTCCTCGCGGATCCGCGCTTTCGTGGATTTCATTGCCGGCGCACTGGCCGGCCACGGTGTTGCCTGATGCGGTCAGCGGTCAGCGGTCAGCGGCCACAGGCTTCGCGCAGTACCGGATCGTTTGCATCCAGCGGATTCCACTTGGCGTTCGCAAGCGTGCCGTCGTCGGCAAACACCACCTGGTCGAGCAGATCGGCGCGGCGGTGTTCGACGCAGTCGAACATTGCGCCGAACTGCCGGGTCGGTTCCCAGCGACCGGCCAGCACGACCTGGGTGAGCACCATCTGCGGATGGGTCGGATTGCGCCGGTCGGCGCGATGGTCGATCGCGATCAGCCGGTTGGTCACGGGCGCCACATAGGTCCAGGGGCGGTACCAGGAGTTGGCCTGGTTGGTGGACGCGATCACGACACCGTCGGGGTAGGCCGAGGTTGTGCGGTCGAACCAGGAATATTCGAACCAGATCGCCATCGCCAGCATGCCCGCCCCGGCCGCAGCGGGCACGATCCACTGCGGCAGGCGCTTGCGCATGGCGATATTGATCGAGAGCGCGATACCGGCCAGGCCGAAGCCGGCGGCGATGATGGCGATGAATTCAAGCAGCATGGAAGGCAGTTCCGGCGACGGGCGAAGACGCCCACGATTATCGAACAGACCCGGGTGGCGCATGCATCGGCATGGGCCCGGAAACGAAAACGGCCCGCCCCCGGAGGGGCGGGCCGCGTCACATCAGGATTGCAGTGCGGTCAGTGATTGATCGCCGCGCCTGCGCCGCGCGGAACGCGGATGTCCTCGACCATATGCTCGATGTGCGCCGGCACCGGTGCGGTCATCTTCATCGTGATGTAGGCAGCGATGAAGTTCAGCAGTGCGCCGATCGCGCCGAAGCCCAGCGGCGAGATGCCGAACAGCCAGTTCTCGGGCGAGTCGGCCAGCATGTTCGTCCCCGGGATGAAGAACCAGCCCTTGTAGGTGAACAGGTACACGCTGGTGGATGCCAGACCGACCACCATGCCCACGACCGCGCCGGTGGAGTTCATCTTCTTGGAGAAGATGCCCATCATGATCGCCGGGAACAGCGAGCTTGCCGCCAGTCCGAACGCGAACGCCACGGTCTGGGCCGCGAATCCGGGTGGATTCATGCCCAGCCAGGTGGCCACTGCGATGGCCGCTGCCATCGACACGCGCGCGGCCAGAAGCTCGCCCTTGTCGCTGATGTCAGGCTTGAACGTGCGTTTGATCAGGTCATGACTGACCGCCGACGAGATCGCCAGCAGCAGACCGGCTGCCGTCGACAGCGCCGCTGCCAGGCCACCGGCCGCGATCAGGGCGATCACCCAGCCGGGCAGACCTGCGATCTCCGGGTTTGCCAGCACCAGGATGTCCTGGTTGAAGGTGATCATCTCGTTGCCCTGCCAGCCACGCTCTGCCGCCACCGCTGCGAACTCGGGGCTGGCTTCGTTGTAGGACTGGATCATGCCGTCGCCGTTCTTGTCCTCGAACGCCAGCAGGCCGGTCTTTTCCCAGTTGTGCATCCAGTCCGGGCGCGCCTCGTAGGTGAGCGACGGTGCCTGGGTGCCTTCGGGGTAGATCGTCGTCATGATGTTCAGACGCGCCATCGCGCCCACGGCCGGGGCCACGGTGTAGAGCAGGGCGATGAACACCAGCGCCCAGCCCGCCGACTTGCGGGCATCGGACACCTTGGGCACGGTGAAGAAGCGGATGATCACGTGCGGCAGGCCCGCGGTGCCGACCATCAGCGACAGCGTGAACAGCGTCATGTTGAGGGTGGAATCGTGCAGGCCGGTGTAATCGTTGAAGCCCAGGTCCACCAGGATCTGGTCGAGCCTGGCCAGCAACGGCATGCCCGAATCAGTGTGGGTGGAGAACAGTCCCAGCTGCGGGATCGCGTTGCCGGTCAGCTGCATCGAGATGAACACCGCCGGGATCGTGTAGGCGATGATCAGCACGATGTACTGCGCCACCTGGGTGTAGGTGATGCCCTTCATACCGCCCAGCACGGCGTACACGAACACCACGCCCGATGCGATCAGCAGGCCGGTGTTGGTGTCGACCTCGAGGAAGCGTGAGAACGCCACGCCGGCACCGGTCATCTGCCCGATGACGTAGGTGATCGAGATCATCAGCAGCGACGCCACCGCCACCAGGCGTGCCGTGCGGCTGTAGTAACGATCGCCGATGAAGTCGGGCACGGTGAAGCGGCCGAACTTGCGCAGGTACGGTGCCAGCAGCATCGCCAACAGCACGTAGCCGCCGGTCCAGCCCATCAGATACGCAGAGTTGCCGTAGCCGACGAAGGCAATCAGGCCCGCCATCGAGATGAAAGATGCCGCCGACATCCAGTCGGCGGCGATCGCCATGCCGTTGGTGATCGGGTGGACGCTTCGGCCCGCTGCGTAGAACTCGGACGTGGACGCGGCGCGTGCCCAGATCGCAATCGCGATATAGACCAGGAACGAGCCGCCGACGAAGATGAGATTAAGTGTGAATTGATCCATGGCCGGCCCCTTATTTCTCGTCCACGTCGTACTCGCGATCGAGCCGGTTCATGTACCAGGTGTAGAAAACAATGATCGCGATGAAGGACAGGATCGAACCCTGCTGCGCGAACCAGAAGCCCAGATCCGTGCCACCGATGCGGATGCCGCTGAGCAGCGGGCGCAGGAGGATGCCGAATCCGTACGACACCAACGCCCAGATCCCCATGCAGATGAAGATGATTTTGAGGTTGGCCTTCCAGTAGTTACTTGCGGTCTTGTCTAGCATGTGCCGTCCCTCCTCGGTCGGGATGTGGAGCCGTCGGTTCGATGCGGTTGCGGTCGTGCGGATGCAGGTGTCGTCGTGGACATGCGTCGCTTTCCCCATGTGTCTGTAACGTCGACTGCGACTGTCTTCGGGCGTCATGCCCGTGACATCGTCATACGATGCGGCGTGGATGACGCCGGCCAATGCCGGCGCCATGACTCACGTCAGAACGAGTAGCGCGCCATCGTGTGCAGGCGCATCAGCTCGCCGTCGGTTCCGGATTCGAGCGTGCGCTCGCCCCAGATCGCTTCGACGCCGAAGTCGAGCTTGGGCACCGGCGACCAGATCATGTTGGCGTGCACCGAATGCACCTTGCGGGTGACACCCAGGCCGGTCCAGGCCGCGTCGTTGTCCCACTGCGAGCGCGAATAGAACAGGTTGCCGCGGACCTTCGGGGTGAACACCTGGCGCAGGCCGACATAACCGGCCCAGCCGCCGAGCGCGTCGATGTCGCCGGCCGAATCCACCATCGCATCCTGCTGGATCGTGGCCAGGCCGATGTAGCGGCCGATGCCGTCGCCACCGCTGACCTGGTAGCGGATGTCGGTGCTCTCGCCCAGCTTGACCAGGCCGCTGACCTGCGCGCCGTAGCCGGTGTCGGTGCTCTCTGCGCCCACCACGGGTTCGTACTTCAGCTGGCGTGCCATGCCGGCGAAGCTGACATGGCCCCAGTCACCCTTGTGGGTGTAGCGGGCAATGACGTCGGGAATCGCGCTGTTGTCGCCGCCGATCACGCGCGCGCCGCCGCCGAAAGGCTGCACCGTGGTTTCGGGACGTTCGATCGAGATCGCCCATGGGCCGCTGGTGTAGCGCAGCTGCGGCTGGCGCACGAAGGCCACGCCGTCGGTCGGGCCGACGAAGTCGACCGCGTCGAGCAGGGCGCCGGTGTCCATGAAGTTCGACCACGTCTGACCGACCAGCCAGTTGTTGTAGGTCAGGTAGGCGTGGCGCAGCGTCGCACCGTAGGTGTTGGTGGCCGCCGGATTGCCGAGCGCGCCGCCGAAGAAGTCGAGTTCCACGCGCGCGCCGAGCTTGTCGCCCGAATCCAGCACCGTGCTGGCGTCGAACCACAGGCGCGAGAACTTCAGATGCGCGTCGGAATAGGTGTCGGGACCTTCGCCGCCGACCGGAATCGCACCGGGCACATAGAAGTCGCGGCCCGCCGATCCCTGGGCGATGTCGCCGTCGGTGGTCTTGGTGACCATCGCGTCGGTGCGGATCATGCCGCCCACGGTGAACTTGGTGCCGGGATTGGCGCCGGGCGTGATCGTCGTGGTCTGGATCGGCGCCGCGGCGCCGGTGCCTGCGGCCACCGCAGGTGCGACGGGCTGGGCCGCCTGCGCGGTCCGGACCTCGGTCACCACGGTGTCGGTCTGCTGCTGTTGCGTCACCAGCTGCTGGACCATGGCCTCGAGCTGGGCCACGCGGGCTTCGAGCTCGCGTTCCTTGGCGGTCTGCGCAAATGCCACGCCGGGCAGGGTGAGCGCGGCGAGCACAGCGGCAGCCAGCAGGCGCGGCCGCGCCTTCGTTATATGAGTCATTGGTTCCCCTCCCACGGGTATTCGAAAAAGCGGCGACACGAGCGGATGCCGATCGGGTCCACAGCGGAGACTGCACCCATGCAGGGCGCACGCCCATTCGCCATTGGTCGTACCCCGTCCCGGGCCTGAGCGGTTAGACCAAGGTCTATCGGATCGCAGCGGCGAATCCGTCACACTGGCCGGACGCGTCTGAAGGAGGCTCCATCCCATGTCCCATTCCGCAGAAATCCATCCGGCGCCGGCCGGCTTCGCCGGTCCCGACACCATCACCGCCGAGGCCTACGCGCGCGATTACGCGCGCTCGGTGCAGGACCCGGACGCCTTCTGGGGCGAGGCCGCCAAGCGCCTCGACTGGTTCAAGGCGCCGACGAAGATCCGCAACGTCAGCTACGACCTGCAGGACTTCCGCATCCGCTGGTTCGAGGACGGCGAGCTCAATGTCAGCGTCAACTGCCTCGACCGGCACCTGGCGACCAAAGGCGACAAGACCGCGCTGATCTGGGAGGCCGACGGCCCCGACACCGAATCGCTGCACGTCAGCTACCGCGATCTGCATGCGCGCGTGTGCAAGCTCGCCAATGCGCTGCGCAACCTCGGTGTGGGCAAGGGCGACCGCGTCACCATCTACCTGCCGATGATCGTCGAGGCGGCCGTCGCGATGCTCGCCTGCGCGCGCATCGGCGCTGTGCACTGTGTGGTCTTCGGCGGCTTCTCGCCGAACTCGATCGCCGACCGCGTCTCCGACTGCGGCAGCAAGCTCATCATCACCGCCGATGAGGGCCTGCGCGGCAGCAAGAGCGTGCCGCTGAAGGCGAACGTCGACGCGGCGCTGAAACTGCCGGGCACCAATACCGTAGAAACCGTGCTGGTCGTGCGCCACACCGGCGGCGCGGTCGACATGCAGATGCCGCGCGACCGCTGGTACGACGCGGTCGTCGACGACCAGCCGAACACCTGCGAACCCGAGCGCATGAACGCGGAAGACCCGCTCTTCATCCTCTACACCTCCGGTTCCACCGGCAAGCCGAAGGGCGTGCTGCACACGACCGGCGGCTACCTGCTGTTCGCCAGCTACACGCACGAGGCGATCTTCGACCTGCGCGATGACGACGTGTACTGGTGCACGGCCGACGTGGGCTGGGTCACCGGCCACAGCTACATCGTCTACGGCCCGCTGGCGAACGCCGCGACCTCGCTGATCTTCGAGGGCGTGCCGAACTATCCGGACGTCTCGCGCTTCTGGAACGTCATCGACAAGCATCAGGTCACGATTTTCTACACCGCGCCCACCGCGATCCGCGCGCTGATGCGCGAGGGCGAAGCGCCGGTCAAGAAGACCTCGCGCAAGTCGCTGCGCCTGCTCGGCAGCGTCGGCGAGCCGATCAATCCGGAAGCCTGGCGCTGGTACTACGAAGTCGTCGGCGACAGCCGCTGCCCGATCGTCGATACCTGGTGGCAGACCGAAACCGGCGGCATTCTGATCTCGCCGCTGCCCGGCGCGATCGACGCCAAGCCCGGTTCGGCGACCAAGCCGTTCTTCGGCGTGCAGCCGGCGCTGGTCGATGCCAATGGCGCTTTCCTCGAAGGCGCGGCCGAAGGCAACCTCGTCATCACCGATTCCTGGCCCGGCCAGATGCGCAGCGTCTATGGCGACCACCAGCGCTTCATCGACACCTACTTCAAGGCGTATCCCGGCACCTACTTCACCGGTGACGGCTGCCGTCGCGACGAAGACGGCTATTACTGGATCACCGGCCGCGTCGACGACGTCATCAACGTCTCCGGTCACCGCATCGGCACTGCGGAACTGGAAAGCGCGCTGGTCGCGCATCCGAAAGTTGCCGAGGCCGCGGTCGTCGGTTTCCCGCACGACATCAAGGGCCAGGGCATCTATGCCTACGTGACGCTCAAGGCCGGCGAGGAATACAGCGAAGACCTGCGCAAGGAACTGGTCAAGCACGTGCGCAGCGAGATCGGTCCGACCGCATCGCCGGATCACATCCAGTGGGCACCGGGTCTGCCGAAGACGCGCTCGGGCAAGATCATGCGTCGCATCCTGCGCAAGATCGCCGAGAACGCGCCCGACCAGCTCGGCGACACCAGCACGCTGGCCGATCCGTCCGTTGTCGATTCGCTGGTCAAGGACCGGTACATACCGAAAGTGTGACGTTGGAGCGGGTGATGTGTCTGGAGCTGCAGGCGGGTCGAGGCGATGCCTCGCTTCGCAGCGGATCTGTCGTCGATCGCGCGCGGCGTGCGCCGCGCGCGTTGCTCTGGCGGTCGGCCATTGCAACGTCATGCCACACCGGCCGCGCATCACCGACACCCCACGCATTCCATTTCCAAAGGCTTCACGCGCGCCAATGACCACCCTGCTGATTGCCGACGATCACCCGCTGTTCCGCGAAGCACTGCGCGGCGCGATTTCCCGTGCCCTGCCGAACGCGCGCCTGCGCGAGGCGCACAACGTGGATGCCCTGTACGCGATGGTCGAATCCGAACCGGATGCCGACCTGCTGATGCTCGACCTCAACATGCCTGGCGTGCACGGCTTCAGCGCACTGGTGCATCTGCGTGCGCAGTTTCCGCAGCTGCCGGTGCTGATGGTGTCCGCGCGCGAAGAGCCGGCGGTGATGCGCCGCGCGCTGGATCACGGCGCGTCCGGCTTCGTGCCGAAATCCGCCGATGCCGAAACGCTGGCGCGCGCGGTCACGCAGGTCCTCGACGGCGATCGCTTCGTACCGGAAGCGGCCGCGTCGGCCGCCGGTGTGTCACCCGGCGAGCACGACGTCGCCGCGCGCCTGCGCGATCTCACGCCGCAGCAGTTCCGTGTGCTGCAGATGCTCGGCGACGGCATGCTCAACAAGCAGATCGCTTACGAACTCGGCGTGTCGGAAGCGACCGTCAAGGCGCACATGACCGCCGTGCTGCGCAAGTTGGGCGCGTCGAATCGCACGCAGGCGGTGTTGATCGCCGGCAAGCTCGCGGTGGATCCTGATCCCGACGAGATTCCTGCGGACGCGCGCTAACGCGTTCCGTGCACGCATCGCTGGTGTGACGACCCGCCTTATTCTTCACGCACGCTGTGAACTGCTCCTTCCCCGCTCGCGGGGGAAGGCTGGGATGGGGGCAAATGATCCGCTCGCGAAGCAGTCTGCTTCCGCAGGGTTTTGTGCGTTAGAAGCGAGTGTCCGGAGGTCTGACGGTTCGCCCCCACCCAACCCTCCCCCGCATGCGGGGGAGGGCTCGCAGCCTCAGCGCTTCTGATACGCCCGCGGCAAACCACCCTCGTTCGCCGGCGTCGCCGGACGCAGATAGCGATCCCGCAGTTCCGTCTGGCGCGAGCGCATCTCGATCGCGCGGCCGTCGAACCAGACCTGGTCGGCGGTGCTGGTGACGTCGAGCGGATCACCCGACCACAGCACCAGATCCGCGGTGCGACCGACCGCGATCGTACCGATGGACTCGCCGACGCCGAACGTCTCCGCCGGCACCCGCGTCAGGCCTGCGAGGCCCGCGTCCCACGGCAGGCCGTGCGCGACGGCGTTGCCTGCGAGCTGACGCAGCTTGCGTGCGTTGTGCGAGGCGTCGCTGGCCTGGGCGAAGCCGACGCGCACGCCGGCAGCTTGCAGACGCGCAGCGTTCTCCATCGTCGCGCCGATCTGGTCGAAGTCCGACGGCAGGTTCACCAGCGGATCGACGAACACCGGCACGTTGGCTGCCGCGATGTCCGACGCGACACGCCAGCCTTCGGCGCCGCCGCGGATCGCGATGCGCAGGCCATGACGCTTCGACCAGCGCAACAGCTGGCGGATGTCGGCCGCGCGGTTCACGCCGACGACGATCGTGCCGCGACCATCGAGATACGGGGCGAGTGCGCGCTTGCCGGCCGGGGTCAGCGCGGCGACGTGCGAGTCAGCCGGCAGGCGACCGCGCGCTTCGTCGATCAGCTGGTCGAGCAGCATCCATTGCGCCGCACGTGAGGAGCCGCTTTGCTCCGCACCATCGGTGCCAAGCGCGAGATACAGCACCTTCGGGCCCGCGGGATCGACGCTGCCGTCGAGACGCATCACTGCGCCCTGGCCGCCGATGATCGAACTCGCGCTGCCGGCCGAGATCAGGGTGAAGCCGATGCCCTCCACGCGGGCCACGGGAATCACGATCGAATCGGGATTGAAGGCCAGCGTGACGTCGAACTCGGGCCGCACGGCCATATCGCTGGCCTCGCCGAGCGACAGGCGATCGTCGCGGGTGCCGCTTTCGCCCGAGACTTCTTCGATGCCGATGCCGGTCACGCCGCCGAACAGCGTCGGCGTCAGCGGACGACCGTTGGCTTCGACAACCTGTGCATCGCCAGCGGACAGACCCGCGCCGACGGCGGCGACGCGGCCATTGCGCACCAGCACGTCGGTGTTCTGCAGCGAACCCTGCGGGCCGGCGGTGTGCACCGTCGCGCCACGGATCAGTACCGACTGCGCGGCGACGGGGAGAGTCGCGGCGAGCAGCGCGCCGACGATCAGCAGGCGCGTCATCGTGCGTGGCAGACGGCGGCTCATCGGGCACCTCCATTGGCAGCGGCGCCCTGGCCGAGCATGAAATCCGAGACCGGCTGACGTGCCGGATCGAAGCGATCGTAGACGTGCGCGCCGTCGATCCACACCTGTTCGGCGAGTGCGTAGACGGTGAACGGATTGCCGTTCCACAGCACCGCATCGCCCATCTTGCCGGCCGTCAGCGTGCCGGTCTGATCGAGCACGCCCAGCGACTTCGCCGCGTTCTCGGTGAGCCAGCGGATCGCGTGTTCGGGCGTGATCTCGATGCCCGCGCGGTGTGCGCTGGCGATGACCTTGGCCGCTTCCTGGTTGAGGCGCTGGATGCCTTCGTCGGAATCGGAATGCACGATCGCGCAGCCCCCCGGCGCGCGGTCGACGATCGCGATGTTCTCCTGGATGCCGTCGAAGGCTTCCATCTTGAAGCCCCACCAGTCGGCCCACAGCGCGCCGCAGACACCCTCGGCGCCGAGACGGTCGGCGATCTTGTAGGCCTCCACGCCGTGGTGGAACGCGGCGATCTTGAAGTCGAACTCCTTCGCGAGATCCAGCATCTGCGCCATCTCGTCGGCACGGTAGCAATGGATGTGCACGAGGATGTCGCCATCCATCGCGCCGGCCATCGTCTCGACCTTGAGGTCGCGCTTGCCGGGCGAATCGCCGGCCTGCTTGCGGCGGTATTCGGCCGCGTCGATCAGCGCCGCGCGATAGCCGGCGACGTTGCCCATGCGCGTCGCCGGGCCGCCTTTCTGGCCGTAGACGCGCTTTGGGTTCTCGCCGCAGGCCATCTTCAGGCCGTAGGGCGCGCCGGGGAACTTCATGTCGGTGACCATCGTCGCGGCGACGTTCTTGAGCGTCACGCCGCGGCCGCCGATCAGATTCGCCGAGCCGGGCAGGATCTGCAGCGAGGTCACGCCACCGGCGAGCGCCGCGCCGAAGCCCGGGTCTTGCGGCCATACCGAATGTTCGGCCCAGACCTGCGCGGTGTTGGGCGCGGTCATTTCGTTGCCGTCGCTGTGCGCGCTGGCGCCCGGGCTCGGATACACGCCCAGATGCGAGTGCACATCGATGATGCCGGGGGTGACCCACTTGCCGGTGCCGTCGACGCGCTGCGCGTTCGCCGGTGCGTCGAGGCCGACGCCGACCGCACTGACGCGCCCGTCCTGCAGCAGCACGTCCGCGCCTTCGAGGCGCTGGCCGTCGCCGATCAGCACGGTGGCGTTGGTGATCAGCACCGGCGCCGATGCGATCGGTGCATAGGTGCTGGCATAGGCGGAGGCACCGACGTGCGAGGTGTCGGACGACGCGGCAGGTTTGCCGGATGTGGACGTGGTGGCGCAGCCACCAAACAGAGCAACCGCGAGCGCGGCAGACAACAGGCGGGACATCGGTAACTCCCCGAAGACGTGTGGACGGATGGATTTCCCCAGCACGGCGGCGAGGCGACGTGCGACAGCGACCGAGTGTACCTGCGGCCGCGCAATGCGCGCTGCGACCGGTGGCGCGTTCCGCGGAGCGCGGCGGGCCGCATGCGAGAATGGCGGCGTATACGGAGAAGAAGACGATGAAAGAAAAAGAACAGATCGTCGAGAACTGGCTGCCGCGCTACACCGGCGTGCCGCTGGACCAGTTCGGCGAACACATCCTGCTGACCAATTTCGGCGGCTACCTGCATCATTTCGCCCGTCTCACCGGCGCCGAAGTCGTCGGCCTCGATCGGCCGATGCCCAGCGCCACCGCCGATGGCATCACGATGATCAACTTCGGCATGGGCAGCCCCAATGCCGCGACGATGATGGATCTGCTGTCGGCAATCATGCCCAAGGCGGTGCTGTTCCTTGGCAAGTGCGGCGGCCTCAAGCGCAAGAACCAGCTGGGCGATCTGGTGCTGCCGATCGCGGCGATCCGCGGCGAGGGCACCAGCAGCGATTACCTGCTGCCCGAAGTGCCGGCATTGCCTGCGTTCGCCCTGCAGCGTGCGGTGTCGACGATGATCCGCGACCTCGGCCACGACTACTGGACCGGCACCGTCTACACGACCAACCGTCGCGTCTGGGAACACGATGCCGCGTTCAAGGAACGCCTGCGCATGATGCGTTGCATGGCGATCGACATGGAAACCGCGACGATCTTCGCTGCCGGTTTTGCGAACCGTATTCCTGCCGGCGCGCTGCTGCTGGTCAGTGATCAGCCGATGATTCCAGAAGGCGTCAAGACCGAAGCGTCGGACGCGCTGGTAAGCGCGGATTTCGTCGAGCGGCACATCAACATCGGTATCGAGGCCTTGAAGCTGATCCGCCGACATGGCAAGTCGGTGCGGCATCTGCGGTTCGACGAGTAGCACTGCGGAGCGTCGTTCCTGACGCTGCGAGCGCTGAGCTCTGAACACCTCTCCCTCCGGGAGAGAGCCTGCCCCGGACCTGATCCGGGGTCGACGCGCAAAGCGCGTCGGGTGAGGGCTGGTCGTGATGCGCATCGAAAAGCACCCGCACCCCAACCCCTCTCCCGGAGGGAGAGGGGCTCAAGACAATGATCGAACCGCACCACAAAAAAAGCCCGGCATCCGCCGGGCTTTTTCATGCCACCACCGCGCCGCACTCAGTTTGCCGCAGGGCGCTTCACCACATAGATCAGGCCATCCGCATGCGCCTGGATCAGATCGGCTTTTGCGATCTGGATCTGCTCGCTTTCGTCGAATTCGATCGTCGACAGGTCGCTCTTGATGTCGCTGCGCGAGACCGATTTATCCGCCAGGGCAGCGTTCTCGGTGATCACCACCACGCCCGCGGCGTCAGCGGACACCACCTTCATCAGGCCGTAGGCCGGATCGATCGGCTTCTGGTTTTCATCCGTAAACGGGTAGTCGGAAAACGCGCTGAGCTCGGCAGCGTAGAGGTCGCCGACTGCCGGCGCTTCGAGCAGTGCGTTGTCGGCCTCTCCACGCTGGCAGGCGGCCAGCAGCATCACACCGGACAGAACGAACAGGGCAGACAGCAGGCGGATCGAGCGACGCGTCATGAAGCACTCCGATAGATGAGGATGAACAATCGCGACGAGTATAGGTCGGCGCGGGACGAAACCACACGTCGTGCGCAGTACATGCGGCCGCGCTAATCTGCGCCCCATGGACACGATCACACCCGAACATGTCGTCGCCTTCTGGCGCGACGCCGGCATGCAGAACTGGTTCCAGGGCGGCGATGCCTTCGACCGCGAATGCGACGAGCGCTTCCGTGATGCGCACTTCGCTGCAGGTCGTCGCGAACTGGAAGACTGGCTCGACACCGCCGAAGGCGGACTCGCGCTGCTGATCCTGCTCGACCAGATTCCGCGGAACATCTTCCGCGACAGTGGACACGCGTTCGCGACCGACAGCCTCGCCCGCCAGTACGCCCAACGCATGATCGACGCCGGCCATGACCGCAGCTTCGATGCCGATCTGCGCGGTTTCGTCTATCTGCCGTTCGAGCATTCCGAAGACCTGGCCGATCAGCAGTGGTCGATCGCGCTGTTCGCCGATGTCGACAACGACGAGTACCGCAAGTACGCGCAGGCGCATCTCGACGTCATCGAACGCTTCGGGCGTTTCCCGCATCGCAACCGCGCGCTCGGCCGCGTCAACACGCCGGACGAGCAGGCATGGCTCGACGAAGGCGGCGGCTTCTAGCGCGCTCCCGCAGTCAGAGAAACGAATCCGCCAGGCGCGCGATGCCTTCGACGCTGCGCCGCCAGGTCGGCCGCCGCTTCCACTCTTCTGCTTCCAGCACGTCCGATTCGCGCAGATAGTCCTGTTCGATCTCGCGCAGCCGCGCCACGACGCCCGCGTCGAAGCACAGCAGACCCGCCTCGGCATTGAGCATGAAGCTGCGGATGTCGAGATTGCTCGACCCGACCAGCGCGATGTCGTCGTCGATGCTCAGGTGCTTGGCATGCAGGAAATGCGGCCGGTACAGCGCGATGCGTACGCCGGCTGCGAGCAGTTCATCGTAGAAGCCGGCCTGCGCCCATGCGGTCAGGCGCTGGTTGTTGGTCGCCGACAGGATCAGCTGGACCGAGACCCCCGACAGCGCGGCGACACGCAGCGCGCCGAGCGTGGCCTCGTCGGGCACGAAATAGGGCGTCACCAGCACCGCGCGTCGACGCGCGCGCTGCACCAGCGCGACCAGCACATCACGTGCATTCTCGAATGGATAAGCAGGGCCACTCGGCAGCAATTGCGCGGGCACATGACCGCTCGGCGCGATCGGCGGCGCATCGACGTCCAGCACTTCGCCGGTCTCGATGTACCAGTCGCTTGCGAACAGCGCCTGCAGCTGTGCGACCACCGGCCCGCGCACGCGCGCGACGACTTCGCGATTGGGGTGGCCCGCGACGAATTCCGGATCGGCCAAGTTCTGTGAGCCGGTCAGCGCAAGGCGTCCGTCGATCACCGCAATCTTGCGATGGTTGCGCAGATCCATTCGCGCACTGCGGCGCCATGCGAGGCCACCGGCCAATGTGGCCTGCACGCTGACACCCGCCTCACGTAGCGGACGCCGGAACGCGCGCAGGCCATGTTTGGCGCCCACCGCATCGAGCAGCAGCCTGCAACGTACGCCGCGCCTGGCCGCACGTTCGAGTGCGCCGGCGACCGTGCGGCCAGCGGTGTCGTCGAGCATCAGATAGTAGAGCAGGTGCACCTCGTGCGTGGCAGCGTCAATGCCGTCGACCAGCCGTTGCAGTGAGACTGCGTAGTCGTCGAGCAGTTCGACCGCGTTGCCATTGGTCGGCATGAAATCACCGAGCCGCTCCACCAGTCGCGCCGCATCCGCCGGCGCGGAGAACGCATCGGGCGGACACCAGCGCAGGGCGGTCAATGGCGCCTGCCGCTGCCGGATCAACCGCGACGCCTGCGCCTGCCGCTCGCGCCGCAACTTCGACAGCCACGGATGGCCGAGCAGCAGATACGCCGGCAAACCCAGCAACGGCACGAAGCCGATCAGCAGGAGCCAGCTGCGCGCCGCCGACGAACGGGTGTTCGCCGGAATCCACAGCAGGGCCGCGATCCGGATCAGCCAGTCGGCCACGAGGATCCACAGGCCGATGTGCAGGTCGTGATTCGACATGCATTCGAGTGTGGCATGCGGATGCGGCGGGGATGGGTGAACCGGCCTGCTTCAGAGCGCCGCACGCGCAGGCCAGCAACGCAAAGGCTGAAAGTGCGTGATGCGCGCTCGGCAACGCCTTCCCCCGCTTGCGGGGGGAAGGTTGGGATGGGGGCGAACGGCCCGGTCGCGTTATCAATGCCTGCGCACGAATTCGCGCTTGATGATGCGTTCTGTGGATCTGGAGGATCGCCCCCCCCCCAACCCTCCCCCGCAAGCAGGGGAGGGCTAAAGCCGAGGGCTTGCAGCTCGGACGTTGCGGAATCGCTTCCAACCCCCTCCCTCCGGGACTACGTGTCCGCCGGGGTAAAGGGTTGAGCGAGGGGCGCGCGCTGCGCGAGCAGAGGCCCGCACGGGATTCCCGCGAGATTTCTGGATCCCGGACACACAGAACCCGCCTTGCGGCGGGTTCTGTGTTGAGGCGCTGGATGACCAGCCATTCGGCTGTTGAACAGCGCTTCCGGCGTTCGCCGGGATGACCTTCCGGCAGCCACGCGCTCTGCGCGCGGGCCGTGGGTACAAAAAAAGCCCGCCTTGCGGCGGGCTTTTGGATCCCAGCCTTCGCTGGGATGATGCAACGTCAGCCGCGCTGAAGCGCGGGTCGTTGCATCACTTGATCTTGCCTTCCTTGTAGATCACGTGCTTCCGGACGACGGGGTCGTACTTCTTGAACTCCATCTTGCCGGGGGTGTTCTTCTTGTTCTTGTCCGTGGTGTAGAAATGCCCGGTGTTGGCCGAGGAAATCAGACGGATCTTGTCGCGCTTGCCTGCCATGTTCTAACTCCTCAGACCTTTTCGCCGCGGGCACGAAGCTCGGCGAGGACGACGTCGATGCCGTTCTTGTCGATGGTGCGCAGGGCCTTGGTGGATACACGCAGCTTGATCCAGCGGTTTTCGCTGGCAACCCAGAAACGACGCTCATGCAGGTTCGGCATGAAGCGGCGACGGGTCTTGTTCATGGCATGCGACACGTTGTTGCCATGCGTCGTACGCTTGCCAGTGACTTGGCAGACTCGGGACATTACGCACCTCGAAGTATTTGATATCGCCCTTAGCCAGGGAGATGGCGGCCCCGATGGCAGTGCCATCGCGCAATACGGGTGGGAACAGCGTTCGGTGCACCGCAGTCGGGAATCGCGCTTCCGGACGGCAGGTCAGTCATGTTTCCATGAGCTGGACGCAGCGAGCCGGCCATTCTGCGGAAATTCTCCTTGCCGCGCAAGGTCTTGGGGCGAGAAGGCATCGAATCGCCTTGTAGGAGCGCCCTTGGGCGCGATGCGCAGTGCAGGGGAAGCCCCATCGCGCCCAAGGGCGCTCCTAGAGGGCGCGATGTAATCCGCTCAGCCCCGCTTGCGCGCACGTGGCTTGGCCCGGGGCTTCGCGCCCACCGGCGCCCCGGTCTCCTTGCCGGTCAGCACGCCGGCGTCCTGCAGTGTCTCCAGCCACGACAGCGTGTCGACGTAGGCGAGGAACTGGCGCAGGTATTCCGGCGACAGGCCGCCCATCAGGGTCAGCGAACGATGGGCCAGGGCGGCGGAGTTCAGCGGGCCGGCGCCGGTCGGCACCTCGGCCAGCGACTGGCGGACCTGGCGGCCGGTGCGCAGCGTCGACCACAGCGTGCGGAAGTCGTCGACGGCCGGCAGTTCGGGATAGACGGCGCCCGCTGCAGCGGCCTGCGCGCGCGCGGTCATGCCGTCGACCAGCGTGCCCAGTGCGCTGCGCTGCGGGGTCGCATCCGTTGCATCGCGCGATCGGCCTTCGACATCGCGCGCATACGCCTCGATCAGCGCCGTCAGCTTCGCGTCGAGTGCGCGCCGCACCGCGCCGTTCCGTGCCGTCGCGTGCCGCTGCAAGGCTGCGATGCGATGGAAGCGCAGCGGATCGACACGGTCGGCGCCCCGCGCGCGCCAGCCATCGAGCAGTGCGTCGATGTCGATACCGTCAGCGGCCATCGGTCTTGGCGGCCTGCTGCCGCGGCACCGGCGCCATCTCCACGCGGCGGTTCTGCGCGCGGCCTTCGGCGTCGTCGTTGGAGCCCACCGGCTGCTGCGCGCCGAACGCGGCCGCGAACACCGATTCGGCCGGCACGCCTGCGGCGATCAGGCCGCGGGTCACGTTCAACGCGCGCTGCGCCGAGAGTTCCAGGTTGTCGGAAAAGCGGTTGCCGTCGCGCACCAGGCGGTCGTCGGTGAAGCCGCTGACCATCAGGATCTCGTCGCGCGATCCCAGGTAGTCCGACAGCGGTCCGGCCAGGCTCTGCAGCAGTTCGCGGCCTTCGGGCTGCAGCTGGTCGGACGCGTCCGAAAACAGCACGCTGCCGCGAATGCCGATGCGGCCGTCGATCAGGGTGATGCGGCCCGCGGCCAGTGGCGCGGCCAGCGCCTGTTCGAGCGTCTGACGGCGCTGTGTCTCGGCCTCGCGCTGGGCGATTTCCGCGTCCAGCTTCATTTCCAGCTGCAGTTGCACGCCGATCACGCCGACCAGAATCAGCACGAACGCGCCTAGCAGCACCGACATCAGATCGCCGAACGCGGCCCAGATCGGCGCGGACGATTCATAATCGTCTTCCAGCTCCACGCTCATGCGGATGCGGCGCGCGATGCGCCGAGCTGCTGCAGGTCTTCGATGATCTGCTTCTGCGCCAGCACGCTGAGATCCACCACCTCACGCGCCTGCGCCACGTAGTACGCCAGCTGTTCGTCGCTGCGCGCGAGCGATTTCTCCAGCGCGTCCTCGATGCCCTGCAGGCGCGTCGCGAGCTGCTGGTTCGATTCGCCGAAGACGTCGACCGCGGCGCCGAAGGCCTCGCCGAGACTCGCGACGTCCGCCGCGCCGACGCTGAGCGTCGTCGCCACGCCGTCGAGTTTTCCGGTTTCCGCTTCGATGTGATCGGTGAAGCGCGTCCCCACACGTTCCAGCAGATCGGCGGAGGTCGCGACCAGCGCATCGATCGCCGCGCGTTGTTCGGTCGAGGCGTGATTCACCGCGCTCAGCAGCGTGTCCAGCGTCGACAGCATCTGCGTGCGTTCTTCCAGCATCGCGGTGTCGCGCACCATGCTTTCCGACAGCGACCGGCGCAGTTCGGCGATGACCTCGGCGGCCGCGCGCGGCGCTTCCGATGCAGTGTCGACCAGACGCGAGATCTCGGCGATGGTCTCGCTGGCGTGCGCCTGCGTCTGCGCGCCGATGGTGTCGGCGGTGGTCGCGAGCGTGTCGCAGATCGCCTGCTGCTGGCGCGTGGTCTCGGCGCCGGCCTGCGCCCAATCCTCGCGAAGCGCGGCGCCCATCGCGGTCAGGCTGTCGGTCCACGCGGCAAGGCGCTGCGCGTCCTGCGCGGCGAGTGCGGTCTGCAGACCGGCGTGCGAGCTGTCCACTTGCTGCAGCAGCGCGGCCGAATGCGTTTCGAATGTCGCCGCGGCTGCCGTCAGCGCCTGCTGGTGCTGCGCGCTCATCGCGTCGTTGGTCGCGGTCTGCTTTTCGAGTGCGTCGTTCCAGGCGGCGCTCACGCTGCCGGCGGTCGCGTCGAGACGCGTGGCGACACCGTCTACCAGTGCGGTCGCGCGCTGTTCGAAGGTCTGGCCGATACCGTCGAGCGTGGTACGCAGATCGGATGTCAGTGCGGCATGCGACGCCTGCTGCGCGGTCAGCGCGTCCTGCCAGCGTTCGGCCACGCTCGCCGTCGATGCATCGAAGCCTGTCGTCAGTGCCTGCAGCTGGCGGTCGACGGCGCCGGTCACGGTCTCGTGCAGCTCGGTGGTCTGCGCAGTCGTCGCGTCGAGACGCGTGGTGACGTCGCCGAGCAGGCCGTTCGCGCGCTGCTCGAACGTCTTGTTGAAGCCGTCGAGCGCGTCGCGCAGATCGTGCGCCAGCGTCTCGTTCGACGCCTGCTGGCCATCCACCGCCTGCTGCCAGCGCTGCGCCACGGTTGCAGTCGATGCTTCGAAGCCGGCGGTCAGCGTCTGCAGCTGGCGTTCGACCGCGTCCGACACTGTCGCCTGCAGCGCTGCGGTTTCGCGTGCGAGCGCGGCCATCGTGGTTTCGAACACCGGCTGCAACGCGGCCGTTGCGGCGCGCGCGCTGTCGGCGACGCTGGTCTGCAGTGCGCGTTCGACCGAACCGGCCAGCTGCGTGTAGACCGCTTCGGTGCGACCGTGGAACGCGTCCTGGCTGGCGGCGTGGCGCTCACCTGTCGCCGCGTTCTGCTGCTCGATCGTCGCCATCATCGCGCCCAGCCGCTCGACCAGCGCCGGCATCACTTCGGTCTGCTGCTGCAGCAGACGCAGGGTTTCCTCGCGCTGGTGCGCCTGCGAATGCGTGCGCAGGGTCGTCGCGGCGGCCACGTCCAGCAGTTGCACGGTGTGCGCGCGTTCGCGACGCAGTAGCGCCGAGGCCAGGCCCAGCATCGCCGAGGTCGCGATGCCCGCGATCGAGGTGCCGAACGCGAAGCCCAGACCCTTGACCGGCGCGGCCAGCGAATCGCGGATCGCCTGCAGATCGGTCGCCGTCTCCAGCGCCATGCCGGTGCCGCGCAGCATCACCATCATGCCCAGCAGCGTGCCCAGCATGCCCAGCAGCACCAGCATGCCGACCAGATACGGGGTGAGGGCCGGCACCGGCAGTGCGACGCGTTCGCCCTCGATGCGCAGACGCACCGCATTGCGCAGACCGGCATCCAGCTCACCCAGCCAGTCACCCAGTGACGCCGGCGGTTCGTTCAATTGCGCCACGCCATCGGCCAGTGTCGCCGTCGCCTGCCGGTAACGCAGCAGCTCCAGACCACCGGCGAGATAACAGGCGCCGATCAACAGCGAGACCGCGAGCGCCAGCGTGTTCGAACCGACGTAGCTGATCGCGATCCAACCGACCACGGCCAGGCCGAGGGCGAATACGAGCGCGGGAAGGAGAGTGGTGTGGCGACTGCTAGAGGACATAAGGACTGCGTCAGTGGGTGCGAAGCGCTGCGAGCAGCCCCTCGACCGGTTGGAAACGGACATCCAGCTCGGCGATCAGCACGCCCTGCATGTCCCTGCGAAAACCATCGAGCCAGGCCGTGGACGGATCCGTGGCCGACGCACCCGCAGCGGCGCGCAGCCGCTCGAAATGCGTTTCGAGCAGTGCCGGCACCGCACCGAGCAACGCGTGCTCGCGCGGGCTCAGCGCGCCCTCCATCACTGCATCCACCTCGGCAAGCCGCGCCATATCGGTGGAGCGCTGGGCCAGCCGGTCGCGCAGATCACCGCGCAACCGGCCTGTCGCGATCAGCATCGAGCGCTGCAGCGCCAGATGCCGCTGGCGGAAGGGCGCGAAGTCGATCGCGGCCTCCGGTGCGGTTTCGGCACCGTCCGAGGCCTCGGCTGCCTGCGGTTGGGGAATCGCCAGTTCCGGCGCCTCGGCGATCGACGTCAGCAGCGTCGCCCGTGTCTTGGCGCAGACGGCAGCGTCGTCACGATCAACGACTTGCGCATCTTGTTCAGTCTCGGACGCCTTCGCGTCCAGCACCTTCGACAGCACCACCGCCCGCGTCCAGTCGAGCCACTGGCTCAAACGCTCGGCCGGCGCCGGGCCGCCTTGCGACAGCGTGTCGTCGGTCAGGCGGGCCAGCAGCCGGATGAAGGTCGGGCCGTGGAAAGCGGGGCGGGGCGGGGAATCCAAGGAGGGAGCGCGCAAAAGACGGCGATTTTACAGTGGGGCGTCCGACAAAGCCCGCTTGCCAGGTTGCGCCTGCCACGGAGTGGCTTGACGGCTTGCCGCGCAGTTATGTCGTGCGGCTTTTCATGGGGGAGTTCCGGCGGGCTACGACGGCTCCAGAGCATATTTAGTAATTCGAGACGACTCTGATACAACGTCGCACCCCTGTGATATGGGTGAAAGCAACTCGCGCTGCGGAAGGAAAGCTTAGACATAGGCCGAGTGGCCGCAGCTAATCCGTCGTTGACACGTCAGCAGGTGTTGAGGACTATCAGTGCATATCGCTATAAGCGTAGACCGCCACCAATCCCACATGATCCAAAGGAGTAATCGTGAAGGTCTTCATCAGTTGGTCGGGGCAATTAAGCAGGCAACTTGCCGAGGCGATACGTGATTGGCTGCCAGGGGTTCTCCAGTCCGCCACTCCTTACTTCACTCCGTCCGATATCGAGAAAGGTACGCGATGGGCAACCGACATTGCCAAGGAGTTAGAAAGCTCGCAAGTGGGTATACTTTGTGTAACGCGAGATAACCTGCATTCCGACTGGATACTATTTGAAGCGGGGGCGTTATCAAAGAGTCTGGATAAAGCGCATATTTGTCCAATAATTTTTGGAATCACGAACACGGATCTTGCCGGGCCTCTCAAGCAGTTTCAGACAACTGAGTTTGATAGATCCGACTTTCATAAATTAATCGGAGTAATAAACTCTAGGCTCGGCGAGCAGAAGCTTGCCCCCAAGACACTTGATGTCGTATTTGACAAGTGGTGGCCGGATCTGGAAAAAAAAGTGCGCGATATCTTGGCGGGCGCCTCACAGGGAGAGCCTCAAAAGCCCGTAAGGACTGATCGAGAGTTGATTGAAGAGATTTTGCTGCTCAACAGAGCCAACTCCAGAAACAACGCAAGGCCATCCTTGTCTTTAAAGGCAATTTCAGAGCTGCTTGAAGCTCACATTGAAGTTCATGACAGCCAAGCTAGCCAAGAAGGAGGCTATCAACACGCCTTGGATATTCTTAAGAAGGCAGACGGCGCACTTCAGTACATTGCGGAGAAATACAAGGACAGTTCGGAGAGAGTTGGAGAGCAGTATGAGCGTTTAAAGAATCTTTCGTATACGACAGAGGATCGGGAAGAAGTGCAGGATATTGACGACGTGGACATTCCTTTCTGACTCTTCGAAGCTAGTCGATAATATAACTTGCATGGTTAATATGTATTGGGAGGCGGAGCGGGGTTGGATTAACTTTCCGGCACTGCTGCTGTGTCTGGCTGAGTTCCAGGTGGGAGTGCGGAGTGCCTCGGCTTCCCTTTTCAACTAATCCATAATTCTCTGTGTATCTCAACGCATCCGCGACGAGATCCGCCGGAAACCCATTCCGCGCCAGCAGCTGGATCGCATTGCGTCGATCAGTACGCCCGGTTCGCAAGCGGTAGTCGAACCAGCCGTCGACATCCGGATCTTCCTGGAAGTAGTACAGGTCGTAGGGCCCGGCGACGTCGTCCTGCAGTTCGACGTCGTGCGTGGTCACCAGCACCTGGGCATTGCGACCGAGCCGTTCCAGCACGGCGCGGCCGGCGGCCAGGCGTTCGACGGTGTTGGTGCCGTTGAACAGTTCGTCGATCAGGAACAGACGGCAGGTGCCGCGGTCCGCGCTTTCGATGAAGGTCTGGATTGCGTTCATCTCGGCGAAGTAATGGCTTTTGCCGGATTCGACCGAGTGTTCGCCGCGGATCACCGCCATAACCCGTGTGTGCGGCAGCGTCGCCCGGGTGGCGAAACAGAAGCCGAGCGTGCGGCCGACGATCAGATTGATGCCGACCAGTTTGATGAAGGTGGTCTTGCCGGCCATGTTGGAGCCGGTGATGAGGGCCGAGCGCCCGTCGAGCTGGATCCAGTTCGCGACCGGCCGTGCCGTCAGCGGGTGCGTGGCATCGACGAGCTCGAGCAGGGATGCGGTCGAGATCACGGTTTTGCAGTGTTGCGGTCGCTGCTCGAGGAACGACGCGACCGCGATGGCGGCATCCACCGCGCCCACACTTTCGAAGGTCGTCGCCAGCTCCGTACGCACGCGAACGAAGCGCGTGACGGTGCGGCCGTAGGCGGCGAGTTCGAGCAGGCACAGCACGTTCAACCAGACCGCGACGACCTGCACCCATGGCGAGTACAGGACGGCGATCCAGCCGAGCGAAGCACGGATCTTGCGCCGCAGTGGCGCTTCGGCACGCAGGCGGTCGAGTTGCGGCAAGGCGGATGCGCCGCCGCGAACCTTGGCCAGGCCGTCTGCGACACGCAGCAGCTGGCTGCAGCCCTTGAGCAGTTCGATGTCGCGGAACAGCGGCGCCGAGAGGCTCAGCATCAGCATCAGATTGACGCCGACTGTGAGCAGCAGCGCCCAGACCGGCAAAGGCGTCGCGATCACGAGCATCAAGACGGCGGCACAGACCAGGCTCCACCACGGCAACAGGCGGTGGAGTGGCCCGACTTCGGGTGGCGCGCCGAAGATGAAGCGGGCCAGCTGCCAGTTCGATGCCGTGTCCAGACCCGCGAGCGCGAGTTGAAGGCGTTCGCGCAGTGGCGCATCGGCACGCAGCGTCTGGCAGCTGGCGCAGTGCGCCGTTGCCTGCGCCGGTGCGACGTAGCGCCGGAGCTGGCGGTAGAGGCACTGGCTGCCGAGCGGAGTCTCGGTCGTGTCCAGATCGGCGAACAGGCGCGGAAACTCGAGGTCGGTCCAGGTCTGGTCGTCCACGACGTCGCCTGCCGATGCGTCGCGTGTCAGGTCGAAACAGCGGCGGATACCGCTGTGCGCCTTCTCGCCCGGCTGGCCCCACTTCGCACGCAGGTTCGCCAGTGCCTGGCGCCGTGGGAACAGGGCGTCGAGCACCGCGCGACCGCCATCCCTGAGCAGTGCGTAAATCGTCATGCGCTCGACTGTAGCCGGGTCGGACGACCGCGCGCGACGGCCATCCGGCGTGCAGGCCGCGGCTGCCGATATCGCGTCGGGTTAGCATCGACACGCGTTCGCACACCTTCTTCCGGAGCCGCCCGATGATCCGTCTGCTGCTGTCGTGTCTGCTGTTGTTGTGCGCCGCGCCGCTGCTGGCGCAGGAGCGCATCCTGTCCTACGACAGCGATCTGCAGCTCAATGCCGACGGCAGTCTGGACGTGACCGAGCGCATCCGGGTGCGGGCCGAAGGCGAGCAGATCCGCCGCGGCATCTATCGCGATTTCCCCACGCACTACCGGGACCGCTACGGCAACCGGGTCGTGGTCGACTTCGAGATGCTGGGCCTCACGCGCGATGGGCAGCCCGAGCCGTTCTTTCTGGAAAACAAGTCGAACGGCGTGCGCATCAACACCGGCAATGAGGATTTTCTGTCGGTGCCGGCGGCGTTCACCTACACGCTGCGCTATCGCACGTCGCGGCAGCTGGGCTTCTTCGACACGCATGACGAGCTGTACTTCAACGCGATCGGCCACGGCTGGGCGTTTCCCATCGAGGCGGGCGGTGCGACCTTGCGCCTGCCCCGCGACGTGCCGGCCGCCGATCTGATCGCCGAGTGCTACACCGGCGAACAGGGCGCGACGACGCAGGCCTGCACGGCCGAGGTCACCGGTCCGGGCGCCGCGCGCTGGACGCTGACCGCGCCGCTGCAGCCGGAAGAAGGACTGACCACGGTGCTGTCGTTTCCGAAAGGCCTGTTCGTCGAACCGACCCGCGCGCAGCGCCTGCGCTGGATGCTCAACGACAACCGCGCGGCGCTGATCGCGCTGGCGGGGCTGATCGTGATGCTGGCGTTCGGCCTGCTGCGCTGGCGCCAGGTGGGGCGCGATCCGAAGGCGGGCCCGGTGGTGGTCGAATACGAGCCGCCGGACGATCTGTCGCCGGCGACGCTGCGCTACATCGAGAAGAATCACGTCGATACGCGCGCGTTCTCGGCCGATGTGCTGTCGCTGGCCGTGGCCGGCCATGTCGACATCCATCGCGACGGGAAGAAGGTGCGCCAGGACGACTGGCGTGTGCAGCGTGCCGCGCGTACGGGACGCGCGCTTGCGCCAGACCAGTCGGCATTGCACGCCGATCTGTTCGAAGATGGCGACGTGCTCGCGTTCGACGAGGACAATGCGACGCGCATTCTGGGCATCCTGGCCGCGCACCAGAAGCGGATCAAACAGGCGATGGCGGCGCGCTTTCCCGCCGGGCTGTACCGCTACAACGGCAGCAGCATCGCGTGGATGGCCTTGCTGATGGCGGTGTTCGTGATCGCGACGGTGGTGTTCGGCATCGGCTCGGGTACCGGCCTGCTGCTCGCGGTGCCGTTGCTGATCGCGATGGTCGTGGTGTTCGTCCTGTTCGTGTTTCTTCTGCCGACGGTGACGCCCGAAGGCCGACGCATGCGCGATCGCATCGAAGGGTTCCGGCGCTATCTGAGCGTGGCCGACAAGCAGGATCTTCAGCGCCTGAAAGCGCCGGACGCGGACGCGCCGACGCTGGACGCGGGACGTTTCGAATGCCTGCTGCCCTATGCGGTGGCGCTGCAGGTCGAGGATGCGTGGACGAAGAAATTCACTGCCGCCGTGGGCGCGAGCGCGGCGGCGGCCGCAACCGCCTCGATCGGTTGGTACTACGCGAGCGGCCTGCAAGGTGGCGCCGGAATCGGCGACATGGCCGGTTTCAGTAAGGCCATCGGCAGCGGACTTACCGGGCAGATCGCTTCGTCGGCGTCGCCGCCGGGGAGTGCATCCGGAAGCGGAGGTGGCGGGTTTTCGGGCGGCGGCGGTGGGGGTGGAGGCGGCGGCGGGCGTTAGAAAGCGGCGAGCGCTTCGCCTCCGGCCTTTCCGCAGCGGGCGGGACAGGCGCGGCTCACGCGCGCATCATCGCGTGCCGATCCCAGTGCGCAGCCGGCTGCGGTCGGCCGAAATGGTAGCCCTGGCCATACAGGCAGCCCATGCGTTGCAGGTGCGTGGACTGGGCCTCGGTCTCGATGCCCTCGGCCAGCACGTCCAGCCCGAGCGAATGCGACAGCGCGAGAATCGCGCCGATGATCACCGAGCTGCGTTGGGCCGCGTCGCCGCCGAGTGGATCGATGAAGGAGCGGTCGATCTTGATCATCTTCAGTGGAAACCGGTGCACATAGCTCAACGAGGAATAGCCGGTGCCGAAGTCGTCGAGTGCGGCCTCGACGCCCGCAACGCGCAGGCGCTCCAGAATCCGCGCCACCGCGTCCGGCTCACCGAGCAGGGTGCCTTCGGTGACCTCGATGTGCAGCCGCGACGGCTCGAAGCCGGACGCCTCCACCATCGCCAGCAGACGCGTATCGAAATCCTCGTTCTGAAAGTGGCGCGGCGAGATGTTGAGCGTGATGAACTCGTCGTCGCGCACGAACCCGACCGCCGCCGCGCAGGCCAGGCGGTACATCTGCCAGTCGATGGCTTCGATCAGGCCGCTCTCCTCGGCGACGCCCAGGAACTCGCCGGGCGCGAGCAGACCGCGGGTCGGGTGCCGCCAGCGGATCAGGGCCTCGTACCCGACGATCTCGCCATCCGCCAGCCGCACCAGTGGCTGGAAGAACGGCTCGAACTCGTTGCGGATCAGTGCCGCACGCAGCTCGTGTTCGAGCTCGAGCACATCCATCGCTGCGCGCTGCAGGGTCTCGTCGAACATGACGAACCGCGCGCGGCCTGCGCGCTTTGCGCGGTATAGCGCGACGTCCGCGTCGTGCAACAGCGCGTCGATGTGCTGATAGCGCGCATCGCCGGTGGCGATACCGATGCTGGTCGACCCCTGCAGCAGGCGACCGGCGATCTGCATCGGTTCGGCGAACAGATCCAGCACGCGCTGGGCCACCTTGCAGGCGGCCCGAGGCCCCGACGTGTCTTCCAGCAGGATCGCGAATTCGTCGCCCGACAGGCGCGCCACGAGATCCGGCGCACGCACGCACGTCGCCAGCCGTCGCGCGACTTCTCGCAGGACGTCGTCGCCGGCAAGGTGTCCCAGACTGTCGTTGAACAGCTTGAAGCGATCGACATCCAGGTACAGCAGCGAAACGCGACGTGTCGGATTGTGCTGCAGCTGAGCCAGCGCGGACACCAGCCGTTCGCGCAGATAGAGCCGGTTCGGCAGGCCGGTCAGCGGGTCATGCATGACCTGGTGCTTGAGCTGCGCCTCGACGTGTTCGCGCACGGCGATCTGTTCGCTGAGTTCGCGCGTGCGCGCTTCCACCCGCGCCTCGAGCTCGGCATTGAGCGTGCGCAGCGTCTCGGCGGCGCGTCGTCGTTGCAGAGAATGGGCGATCTGCGAGCTGACGAAGTTGAGCAGCTCGGCATCGCCCGCGTCGTAGATCACGTCGGGCCGATAGCTCTGCACCGCGACGAGGCCGATGATCTCGTCGTCGACGCACAGCGGTGCGCCGAGCCACGACAACGATTCCGCCCCCGTCGAGCCCGCACGTTCGAGTTCGCCGCACGCCACCAGCGCGTCGACATCGCGCGCGTCCGCCAGCAGCGGTTTGCCGTGGCGGATGACGTATTCGGACAGACCTCGCCCCAGCCGGCGCGGCTTGCGCCCAGCATCCTTGTCATCGACCGAATAGGGGAAGTGCAGGTGGGTGCGCGTGTCGTCCAGCAGCGCGATGTAGAAGTTGTCGGTATTGATCAGTTCGCCGACCGTGTGGTGCACCTGCTGGTAGAAGCGAACGCTGTCGTCCTCATCGGATGTCGCCAGCGCTGCGATGCGATAGAGCGCTGCCTGAAGGTGCTCTGCACGCAGGCGCTCGGCGACCTGTTTCTGCAGGTCCGCATTGGTCTGGGCGAGCTGGCGTGTGCGTTCGGCGACGTGGCTTTCCAGCGTCTCTTGGGACTGTTTGCGTTCGACCGCGTTGAGCACGTGTTCGGCCACGAACGCGAGCACGGCGCTGTCCGCCGCGCTGTAGGGCTCGACGTCCTCGCGGTAGCTCTGGACCACCAGCGCACCCACCGCGAGCCCGTCACGCAGCATCGGCACCCCCAACCAGTCGAACGAACGCGCGCCACGTGCCTGCAGGGGGCCGGAGACCTGTTCGCGAAGCCGCTCCAGCGTGCCCCGCAGAGGAACGCAATCGTGCAACACGTACCAGGTCAACCCGCGTTCGAGCCGGTCGATGGGCACGTCCTCGGTCGGCGAATATTTTTCGTCGTTGTACTCGTCGGCGAAATAGATGAAGCGCACCGACTGGCGCTTGTTGCTGAACATTGCGATGTAGAAGTTCTCGGCGTACATCAGCCCGCCGATGATCTCTTGCAGTCCACGCAGCAGGGAGGGCATGTCGCGCCCGGAGCCGGCCATGTCTGCAATCGCGAACAGCGCATGCTGCAGTTTTTCGGCGTGGGCGAGTCGTGCGACAGCGCCGCGCAGCCGCTGGGCGGTCAGCAGTTCGGCCATGCGGTGTGCGATGGCAGCGAGCCTGTCGGTGTCCAGCGCCTGGAGCCCCTCGCCGAGCAGTACCGCCGCACTGTCGCCGTCGTGGCACAGCACACGCGTGCCGGCGGGTGCCTGCCCGCCGCCGCGGCGGGTGTCGACCGCCAGCGTTGCCCGCTCGATGGGTGCGGCGGGATCTCCCGTTATTGCCCAGCACCGCGGCTCGTGCGGCCACTGGTACCAGGTGACCATCGCCACCGGCTGCGGACTCATGCCCTGCAGCAGGCGCAACACCGGCTCGGGCCCGGCTGCATCCAGCAGCGCGCGCTCGAATGCAGGCAAGCTGCCGACAGGAGACGGGCCGATCGCGGAGCGCTTGGAGGGTGCCTGGGTCACTTGGTCAGTCGGTGGCGGCGGGCGACCATCGGGACGCGCCTGGCGTGGCGTGAGTACCCATGCACCCGAGGGCCTGTTATGCGTCATCGGCCGATGTAGGGGAAGACTTGAGTGCCCGCGATGCGCGACGGATATCGTGCCGAGCCAGTCGCGGTGGCAACCGAGCCCTTGCCACGGGGTCAATACAGGTCCCGCCGATGCACCCACCGGTACAAGACCGGCAACACCAGCAGCGTCAGCAGCGTCGACGAGAGGATGCCGCCGATGACCACGGTCGCCAGTGGGCGCTGCACTTCCGCACCCGCGCCGACGTTGAATGCCATCGGCACGAAACCGAGTGAGGCGACCAGTGCGGTCATCAAGACCGGGCGCAGGCGCCCGAGTGCGCCTTCGACGATCGCGGTGTGCAGGTCGAGACCGTCGTCGCGCAACTTGCGGATGAAGGTCAGCATCACCAGACCGTTGAGCACGGCGACGCCCGACAGCGCGATGAAACCGACGCCCGCCGAGATCGACAGCGGAATGCCGCGCGCCGCGAGTGCGAGTACGCCGCCGGTGAGCGCGAGCGGCACGCCGCTGAAGACCACCAGTGCATCACGCAGTGAGCCGAACGCCATGAACAGCAGTGCGAGGATCACCGCCAGCGTCAGCGGTACGACCAGCGACAGCCGCTGGCTGGCCGACGCCAGTTGTTCGAACGTGCCGCCGTAGTCGATCCAGTAACCGGTCGGCAGCGTGACCGAACCGGCGACCGCGGTCTGCAGCTCGCCGACGAAGCCACCCAGATCGCGGCCACGCACGTTGGCGGTGACGACGATGCGGCGTTTGCCGTTCTCGCGGTTGATCTGGTTCGGCGCGAGTTGCGTGCCGATCGTCGCCACCTCGCGCAGCGGCACGGTGCGTGGCGTGCCGCTGGCCCAGGTGCCGCTGCGGTCGGATTCGTCGGCGCTGTCGCCTGCGGCGCCCGCGAGCGGAATCGGCAGGTCGGCAAGCGCTGCGGGATCACCGCGCAACGATTCGGGCAGGCGCACGACGATGTCGAAGCGGCGGTCGCCATCGAACAGTTGCCCCGCCGTCTCGCCGCCGATCGCCGCGGCGACCACGCGCTGCACGTCGCCGGGGTTGAGCCCGTAGCGCGCCATCGCACGCGGGTCGGGCGCTATCTCCAGCAAGGGCAGGCCGTCGACCGCTTCGATGCGCACGTCAGCCGCACCGTCGATGCCCTGCAGCACGCGTTCGACCTCGCTGGCGACGGCCTGCAGGCGCTCGAGATCGTCGCCCTGGATCTTCACCGCCACGTCGCTGCGCACGCCGGAGATCAGTTCGTTGAACCGCATCTGGATCGGCTGGGTGAACTCGTAGTTGTTGCCGGGCATGGTCTCGGCGATGGCTTCGAGTTCGCCGACCAGCGTGGCGCGTGGCTTGCGCGGATCGGGCCAGTCGGCGCGTGGCGCAAGGATCAGGAAGGTGTCGGCGACCGATGGCGGCATCGGATCGTTGGCGACCTCGGCAGTGCCGATCTTCGAGAACACGCGCGCGACTTCCGGCACCTGCAGCAGGCGGCGTTCGAGCGCGCGCTGCATCGCCACCGATTGTTCGATGCCGGTGCCGGGCACGCGCATCGCATGCATTGCGATGTCGCCTTCGTCGAGGCTGGGAATGAACTCGCTTCCCATCCGCGTCGCCAGCCAGCCGCAGGCCAGCACCAGCGCCAGCGCGCCGCCGACCAGCCAGCGTCCGTGCCGCAGTGCCCAGTCCAGCGCGGGTGCGTAGCCGCGACGTGCGGCGCGCATCACCCGGTTGTCGTGCTCGGCAACGCGGCCCCGCAGCAGCAGGGCGATCGTCGCGGGCACGAAGGTCAGCGACAGGAGCATCGCGCCGGTCAGCGCCAGCACCACGGTGATCGCCATCGGGTGGAACATCTTGCCTTCCACGCCTTCGAGCGCGAACACCGGCAGATAGACCGCGGCGATGATGCCGAGCCCGAACAGGCTGGGCCGGATCACCTCGGCGCTGGCCGAGGCCGCCACCGCGTGCCGCTCGCGCGTATCAAGCAGTCGGCCGAGCCGCTGCTGCGCTTCGCCGAAGCGGCGCAGGCAGTTCTCGACGATGATCACCGCGCCGTCGACGATCAGACCGAAGTCCAGCGCGCCCATGCTCATCAGGTTGCCGGACACGCCGCCCTGGCGCATGCCGATCACGGTGAACAGCATCGTCAACGGAATCACCAGCGCCGTGAGCAGCGCCGCGCGCACGTTGCCGAGCAGCAGGAACAGCACCACGATCACCAGCAGCGCGCCTTCGACCAGGTTCTTGGCGACAGTGCGGATGGTGCGGTCGACCAGCGCCGTGCGGTCGTAGACCGCCACCGCGCGCACGCCATCGGGCAGGCTCGCGTTCGTCGCCTCCAGCCGCTGCGCCGCGGCCTGCGCCACGGTGCGGCTGTTCTCACCGAACAGCATCAGCACCGTGCCCAGCACGACTTCCGCGCCGTTCTGCGTGGCCGCGCCGGTGCGCAGTTCCCGGCCTTCGCCAACGCTCGCCACATCGTGCACATGGATCGGCACGCCATCGCGCCGCGCCATCACGATGTTGCCGATCGCCTCGACATCGGCGACCTGGCCGGGCACGCGCACCAGCAACTGCTGGCCGTTGCGTTCGATGTAGCCGGCGCCGACGTTGCGGTTGTTGTTGGCGACCGCGGTGACGACATCCTCGAACGTGAAGTCGAGCGCGACCAGCAGCGCCGGATCCGGCGTGATGTGCACCTGTCGCGCGAAACCGCCGATGGTGTCGACCTCGGTCACGCCGCGCACATTGCGCATCTGCGGCCGCACCACCCAGTCCTGCAGCGTGCGCAGATCGGTCGCGGTGTAGTGCGTGCCGTCCGGCTTGCGCGCATCCGCGTCGGCTTCGACCGTGTACATGAAGATCTCGCCGAGACCGGTCGCGACCGGGCCGAGCGACGGGTCGACATCGTCCGGCAGTTGCCCCTGCACCTGCTGCACACGCTCGGCGACCTGCTGGCGCGCGAAATAGAGATCGGTGCCGTCCTCGAACACGACGGTGACCTGCGAGAGGCCGTAGGCCGACAGTGAGCGCGTGTAGTCGAGCCGCGGCAAGCCGGCGAGCGCGGTTTCGATCGGGAAGGTGACGCGCTGTTCCGTCTCCAGCGGCGAATAGCCGGGCGCGGCGGTGTTGATCTGCACCTGCACGTTGGTGATGTCGGGTGTCGCATCGATCGGGAGTTTCGTGAAACACCAGCCGCCGACGGCGACGAGCAACAACGTCGCGGCGAGGACCAGCCAGCGGTGCCGGATGGAGGCGTGGATGAGGGACTCAAGCATGGGAGGCTCCGATGCATGGGTGTGTCATGCGTGCCGTCGTCGGTGTCGTGCAGTGGCGCATTGGAGCGCGCGATGTCTGCTTCGAAGCGAGCAGGCGGAATGTGTCCGCGAACCCCGAGTCCCCCTCATCGTCATTCCCGCGAAGGCGGGAATCCAGTGACTTTCGTGACTGCATTAGGTGGTCTGAGGCGACAGCGAAAAGCAAAGTCCTTGGATTCCCGCCTGCGCGGGAATGACGAGGTTCGAGTAGTTCTAGAAGCCGCAGGCGCCCGCACGATCTGAATACCGCACCCTCAATGCGCATGACCCGCCCCCGCCTTCTCCAGATCCGCCTTGATCGTGTAGCTCTGCGCGATCACCACGTCCTCGCCCACCGCCACGCCATCGACGATCTCCACCTGCCGCGCATCGCGCCGCCCGAGCGTCACCACACGTTTCTCGTAGCGATCGCCCTCGCGCACGAACACCACGTCGCGGCCGTCCATCTGTTGCAAAGCAGTTAGCGGCACGATGAGATCCGCCGGTTGCGTCGACACGGTGACCATCGCGCGCACGGCCGAGCCGGGGCGCCACTGGCCGTCGGCGTTGTCGAGCGTGGCGCGGGCGATCGTGCTCTGGCTCGCGGTCGCAGTGCCGGGCAGCACGCGATCGATGCGCGTGTCTGCGGTCGCGCCGTCGCCGAGGCGGCTGATCGTCACCGGCGAGCCGGCGGCGAGATGCTCGGCATCGCGGCCGAACACGTGCAGGTCGACCCACAGTGTCGACAGGTCGGCGATCTCGTACAGCACCGCGCCTTCGCCGGCGCTCTGGCCGACGGACGCGTTGCGCGCGAGCACCGTGCCGCTGATCGGCGCAGTGACCGTGTACGTCGACAGGCTGAGATTGCTCTCGATCGTCGCCAGCGCCTGGCCGGCGCGCACGCGATCGCCGACTTCGGCGTGCAGGCGGCGGATCGGGCCGGGGAAACGTGCGGTCACGCGGGCGTTGCCGCTTTCCAGCGTGGTCAGCAGGCCCTGTACTTCGTGCTGGTCGGCGATCGTGCCGGCCGCGGCGGGTGCGACGCGGATGCCGACGTCGTCGGCAATGTCGGCCGCGATGGTCGTGGCCTCGTCTGCATGTGCATCGTCTCCGTGTTCGTCATCGGCGTGGTCATCTGCGGGTGCATCGGCCGGCGCATTGGTCGTGTCGGCGGCAGGCGTGGTCGACGGTGCGCTGCACGCAGGCAGTCCCAACATCAGGGCGAGCGCGAGCGATGCGGCAGTCACACGGTGGAACGTCCTCATCGGGCGTCTCCTTCGAACGGGGCAGGCGTCGGGTGCGCGACGACGAGGGACTGGCCGGTCAGGCGCTGCAGTTCGATCAGGGCGATCTGCGCGGCTTCGGCGGCGTCGAGCTGCTGGCGCTGCGCATCGCTGCGCGCGTCCTGCAATTGCGACCATTCGAGATACGACACCGCGCCTGCGCGCCAAGCGCGTTCGGTCGCGCTGGCGGCGCGACCCAGCCGCGGCAGCACATCGCGCGCGAGCAGCGACACGGCCGACTGCGCGACGCGATAGCGGCCGTGCGCTTCGGCCAGCGTGGCCTGCAGCGCGCGATCACCGGTGTCGCGCTCGATCGAGACCAGCGCCAGTTCCGCCGCCGCGGCGCGAATGCCCGGCTGCGCGCGCGCGCGACTGCCCAGCGGCACGACGAAGCCGCCGACCAGCGAGGTGTCGCCGTTCTCGCGCTGATGACGGAGTCCGGCCTGCCAGCCGATGTCCGGCGTGGCGTCGCTGCGCGCGAGCTGCAGCCGCGCCTCGGCGATGCGCTCACGATCGTTGAACTGCAGCAGCTCGGGCGATCGCGCGAGCAGTTCTCGCAACGTGCCGAAGTCGGCGATGTCAGGCAGCGCCAACGGATCGCTGTCGGCAATGGCGAACCCGCCGTCCGGATCGCCCCACAGCATCGACAGGCTGCGCTGCGATGTTTCGATCTCCAGTCGCGCATTGGCGATCTGCAGTTCGGCCTGCGCCTGCGCCGCCTGCGCGGTCAGCACGACGGCTTCCGGCGACGCGCCGGCGGCGAAGCGCTGACGCGCAGCAGCCACGAAGCGCGTGCGCTGCGCGACATCGGCCTGCGCGATTCCCTGGCGCCGCGTCGCGACGACGATGGCGAGATGGCGGCGCGCGGTTTCGGCGAGTAGATCGACGCGCGCGGTTTCACGTTGCAGGGAGAGCGCATCGATACGGGTCTGCGCGAGCGCGCGGCGTGCATCGGGCTTGCCGCCGCGTTCGAACACGCCGGCCAGCGTCAGCGTGGTTTCAAGCGTGCGCGTGGGCGCATCGAGGCCGAGGTTCTCGATCTCGATGCCGGCTTCCAGCGGCGGTCGCAGCGTAGCAACCTCGCGTTCGGCATCGAACACCGCGCGCTGGCCGTCGAACAGGCGCAGATCGGGATGGGCAGCGGCGACGCGCGCGAACGCGTCATCGAGGGTCAGGGCCTGCGCGCTTGCGCGCACGGGCACGGGCGCCGACTGCGCGGCCGCAAGGCACGGCGCAGCGGCGAGGGCGGCCAGGGCCGCCAATCGCAACAACATGGGAACGCTCCAATTTCGGGATGACGAAAAGCCGGCTCAGGCCAGCAGGGGCGTCATGCGGAAATCGGCGGTCGCAACAGGGAGTCGGGCACGCGCGCGGGCGCGGCTTCGGTCGCGGGCAAGGCAGGGTGCGACATCGACAGCGGTGCCAGCAGCGATGCCACCGGCGGGAGTGCGGGCGTATGCGCGCCACAGGTGGCGCAGTGCGCGACCGCGTGCAGCAGGTCGCCGCCGTCCTCGTGCGTGTCTGTCGCGTGGTCGTGCTGCTCGGCGGTTTCGCCGTGCGCGACCTCGTAGGTGTTGCCCATCGCCACCAGCACCGGTGCCGCCATCAGCCCGAATACCAGCAGCGCCAGCAGCAGCCGGCGCGACCAGGACAGGGAGTTGGAGCGGCGATGCATCCGCGCAGCCTAGGGGGTGCGCAGGGCGTTACACAATTCCAGCGAGGTGCGCGCACGACGCGATGGACCTTCTTCGGCGCTTTTTACGTTCAAGGACAGAGGCCGGCATCGCACGCAACCGGCTGCCCACCATCGCGCTCTGCGCAGCGACCGAGAGATCTTCATGACCCGATCCCACCTGCACCGTGTCGTCCCCGCGCTCGCGCTGGGCCTGCTGTGTCTGACGGCCGCTGCCGCGCCGCCACCGACCGGCAGTCGCGAACTCGACCCGGACATCGCCGACCGCCTGCCGCGACAGGAGGTCTCGGAACTGCGCCGGGTCTGCGCGCAGCCGTTCGAGAACCGCGGCACGTTCGTCATGGGCGCCAACGTCACCGGCGCGGGCGCGTCTTCGGATTTCGTGCCCGAAAACCGGTATCTCGAAATCCGCCAGGTCCGCGCCACGCTGCGCGGGCCGGGACTATCGGCCGGCGATCTGTCCGCCAGCGTGTCGGGCGACAGCGGCTGGTACGACATGCGGTTGTCGAACAACGCGATCGTCTGGACCGCCGCGGCGGACGGTCCGCTGTACGCGGATCGCGGCAGCCGGATCAAATTCGTGGCGTATCGCAACAGCGGCAGTGATCGCGCAGTGACCGGCGATTACGTGATGCGCGGCTGTCTGCTCGACCGCTTGCCGCAGCTGATCACGCGGCCCGATTTCGATGTGCCGCGCTTGCCGAAGAAGCGGCTGACGCCACGCGAGCCGGTGGAGATGACGCCGTTGCGGCGGCCGGCGGTGCGAACCGGTCGCTGAGGCCTGAAGCGGACCTTCCTGGGCAGTCCGCTCCGGTGTGACACGGTGCGCGACGGGTTTCGCTGCGCTCACCCCATCCTGCGAGGACGCTATGCGCGTTCCGCGCGCAGCCGCTCCAGTACGCCGTCGAGGGCTTCGAGGTTGCCGTAGTGGATCACCAGCCGGCCCTTGTTGCCGCGGCCGTTGGCGATCGTCACCCGTGTGCCCAGGCTCTCCGACAGCTCGTTCTCCAGCGACACGATGTCGGCCTGCGGACGCGCCTTGTTGCGTGCAACGGTGCGGGTGTCGCCACCCGGTACGCGACCGGCGGCGAACTGCTGCGCGCGGTGCTCCACTTCGCGCACCGACCAGCCGTGCTCGACGGCATCGCTGGCGAGCTTGCTGGCGAGATCCGGCGACAGCGTCAGCAGGGCGCGGGCGTGACCCATCTCCAGCTGCTTGGATTCGACCAGGATGCGGATCGCCGGCGGCAGTTCCAGCAGGCGCAGCAGGTTGGACACCGCGGCGCGCGAACGGCCGACGGCCTCGGCGGCCTGCGCATGGGTCAGGTCGAATTCTTCGATCAGCCGCTGCAGCGCCTGCGCCTCTTCCAGCGGATTGAGGTCTTCGCGCTGGATGTTCTCGATCAGCGCCATCGCGACGACCGTGCGGTCCTCGACGTTGCGCACGACGGCCGGCACTTCGCTCAGGCCGGCTTGCTTGGACGCACGCCATCGGCGTTCGCCGGCGATGATCTCGAAGGTGCGGTCGGCACGCTCGCGCACCACCAGCGGCTGGATCACGCCCTGCGCCTTGATCGATTCCGCCAGCTCGCTGAGCTTGTCGGCATCCCAGTGCTTGCGCGGCTGGTACTTGCCGGCGCTCAGCGCATCGATCGGCAGCACGCGCAGCGTGTCCTGTTCGGTCGCCTCCAGACTGACCGGCGCCTCGGCGGCGGCCTTGGGGCCGAGCAGGGCTTCGAGGCCGCGGCCCAGACCGCGCTTCTTGGCGGGCGTCTTCGCAGCGGTCATGCCGGCGTCTCCATGGCAGTGGCGTCCTGGGTGCTTGTCTGTGCGTCGCGTTCGCGCTGGCGGCGGATCACTTCGCCGGCGAGACCGAGATAGGCGATCGCGCCGCGCGAGGCCTTGTCGTAACCGACGATGCTCTGGCCGTGGCTCGGCGCCTCGGCCACGCGCACGTTGCGCGGCACGATGGTGCGGAACACCTTGTCGCCGAAATGGTTCGTCAGTTCGCCCGACACGGCGTTGGCGAGATTGTTGCGCACGTCGAACATCGTGCGCAGCACGCCTTCGACCTCGAGCTTCGGGTTGAGGTTCTGCTTGATCGCATCGATGGTCTGCAGCAGCGCGGTCAGGCCTTCGAGCGCGTAGTACTCGCACTGCATCGGCACCAGCACCGAATCGGCGGCGGTCAGCGCATTGAGCGTCAGCAGCGACAGCGCCGGCGGACAGTCGATGAGGATGTAGTCGTAGCGCGGACGCAGCGGTTCGAGCGCGCGCTTGAGGCGCTGTTCGCGATCCTCGGCGCCCATCAGTTCGAGTTCGGCGGCGGTGAGATCGGTGTTGCCGGGAATCAGGTCGACGTCTTCCTCGGTCTGCACGATCGCATCGCCGGCTTCCACTTCGCCCAGCAGCACGTCGCAGGTCGAGACCGGCACCGCGCCCTTGTCGATGCCGCAGCCCATCGTCGCGTTGCCCTGCGAATCGAGGTCGACCAGCAGCACACGTTTCGGCGTGCGCGCGAGCGCCGCGGCCAGGTTCACGGCCGTCGTCGTCTTTCCGACGCCGCCCTTCTGATTGGCGATGGCGATGATGCGGGCCATGGGCTCCGTGCGAGGTTCAGGAAGGGAGCCGGCCACCGCGGGCGGCGGCCGGACCGGGGATTATGCCCCCCAAGGGTCGCTTGGGGACACCGATCCGATCCTGCGTCGGCATGGCGGCGGCGACGCGGTTGCAGCTGAACCGGTGATGCGCGGCCGGGTGGCGCCGATGTCCGGGGTGAGATCCGGGACAGCGGCTCAGACGCGCGCGACGACGACCAGATGCCGTTCGGCGGCGAGGCCGGGCACCTTGAGCGGCGTCACCGTGTCGAGCCGCCAGCCGGCCGGCAGCGCGGCGATCTCGTCCACCGGATGGACACCCTTCATCGCCAGCAGGCGCCCGCCGTCCGCCTTCGGCAAATGGCCACCAACGGCGAGGATGTCGGGCAGCGTGGCCAGCGCACGCGCGGTGATCGCGTCGAATGCACCGGGCCGTTCGACGGCTTCGATGCGCGATTCGGCGACGTCGGCATTGGTCAGTTTCAGCTGGCGCACGGCCTCGCGCAGGAAGCGCGCCTTCTTGCCGTTCGACTCGACCAGGGTGACCTGCAGGCCGGGCAGGGCGATCGCCAGCGGAATGCCGGGCAGACCGGGGCCGGTGCCCAGATCGGCGAGCGTGGCGAGGCCGTCGACGTGCGGCACCATCGCCAGCGAATCGAGCAGATGCCGCACGACCATTTCGCGCGGATCGCGCACGGCCGTCAGGTTGTAGGTCTTGTTCCAGCGCACCAGCAGCGCGAGATAGGCGAGCAGCGGGTCGGCCAGTGTCGGCGCGAGGCCCAGCGTGCGCAGCCCGGCTTCGAGTTCGGTGCGCAGCGCGGTGTCGTCGGAGAGTTCCATGCGGCGCATTGTAGAAGCTGGTGTGGTGCGTGGTCTGTGGATGACCACTGCTGACGGCCGCCCCCACCCCCCTCCCCCGCTTGCGGGGGAGGGGGGTGGGGGCACAGCTTCAGCCCACCGAATCTCCACTTGCGCGACTCATCCGCCCGAACACACGCTCAATCAATCCACCCGCCGCCACGCCACCGTCGCCAGATACCCCGCCAACGGCGAAAACGCATGCAGATGCCAGTCCGCGGGTGTCCCCAGCGCAGGGTCGCAGGCGACCAGCGCCCAGCCATCCTCGCGCGAGGCGAACTCCAGTCGATCGAGCCCGAACGACAGCCCATGTCCATGTGCCTTGAGCACGGCTTCCTTCGCGCACCACAACTGCACGAACGCGGCTTCCGCAGCATCGGGTGCCCGCTTCGCGAGCGCAGTCGCTTCGCCGGCAGTGAAGAAGCGCTGCGCCAATGCCATCGCCTGCGGCCGCGGACGCAGCCATTCGATGTCCACGCCGACCGCCACACCGTCGCCCAGCGCGACCAGCAGCGCATCGCCGCTGTGGCTCCAGTTTGCGTCCAGACCCGGTTGGCCTTGTACCTGCAACTGCGGACGGCCGCGGGCATCGCGTGCGAGTGCGATCTCGGTGTCGGCGCGGTCGAGCGTCGCGGCCAGCCAGGGACGCACAAGGGCTTCGGCGGACTGGCCGCGGCAGTAGTCCCCCCACGCGACGCGCACCGGCCCGGTGGCCAGACTCATGGTTTTGCTGAACATCCCTCGCTGAACATCCGAACTTGGCATCCCGCAGGGCGTCCAGCGTAAGCTAAAACAGCTGTTCCGCGGGCCGGACACGGCGTACGGAACATCTTTTTGGAGTGGCAGCACGATGTCGGCAGTGAGTGTGGAACCGGGCGCGGTGCGCGTCGAAGCCTTGCATGGCGCAGGCGAAAGCCGACCGATGGTCGATGGCGATCCGTCGCGCGTGATCGCGTTCGGTGCCGATGGTGTGGTGACGCTCGCGACCTTTCTCGCGCACGTGCGCGGCGTCGCCGCGCTGTTGCCCGATGCGCCGTTCGCGCTGAATCTCTGCGAAGACCGCTACCGCTTCCTCGTCGCGTTCTGCGCGGTCGCCTTGCGCGGCCAGACCACGTTGCTGCCGCCGGCGCGCACGCGCGGCGCGATCGACGATGTCCGCGCGCGTCACCCGCACAGCTACTGCATCGGCGACCGTGACGACTGTGGCTGCGACACCCTGCACGACGTCAGCCACACGCCCGCGCCGCCGCACTACGTGCGTCTGCCCGATGCGCTGCCGACGCGCGATGGCGACGTGCCGCAGATCGCGCTCGACGCGCTGGTCGCGATCGGGTTCACCTCCGGCAGCACTGGTGTCCCGGGCGCCAATCCCAAGACCTGGGCCACGTTTCACACCTGCACGCTGCAGAACCTCGCCACGCTGGCCGATCTGCATGGCGAGGCCACGTTGCCGGTGGTCGCGACCGTGCCGCCGCAACACATGTACGGCATGGAGCTGTCGGTGCTGCTGCCGCTGCTCGGCAACGTCGCCGTGCATGGTGCGCGGCCGTTTTTCCCGGAAGACATCGCTGCCGCGCTGCGCGATGCACCGCGTCCGCCGTTGCTGGTCACCACGCCCGTGCATCTGCGGTCGCTGGTCGAATCGGGTGTCGCCCTGCCGCCGCTGGCCGCGATCGCCACCGCCACCGCGCCACTGCCACAGGCGCTCGCGTCTGCGGCTGAAGCGCGTTTCGGCTGCGAGGTGCGCGAACTGTTCGGTTCCACCGAGACCTGCATCTTCGCGCGCCGCCGCACCGCGCTCGAGCAGGCCTGGACCCCGTTCGACGGCGTGCGCCTGCAGCCCGTGCCCGACGGCACGCTCGTGCACGCGCCGCACCTGCCCGAACCGCGGCTGCTGGCCGACATCGTCGAACTGGATGCCACGGGTCGCTTCGAACTGCGCGGCCGCCAGGCCGACATGATCGAAATCGCCGGCAAGCGCGCCTCGCTCGCCGACCTCACCCGCCGCCTGCTCGCCATCGACGGCGTGCGCGATGGCGTGATCTGCCAGAGCGCCACGCCGGACGCGACCGGCGTGCGCCGGATCATGGCCGCCGTGGTGGCGAACCCCGCCCTCGACGATGCGGTGTTGCTGGACGCGCTGCGCGCCGGCATGGATCCGGTGTTCCTGCCAAGACGCATCCGCCGCGTCGACGTGCTGCCGCGCAACGAGACCGGCAAGCTGCCCCGCGCCGCGCTGGACGATCTGTTCGGCATCGCCGGGACCTGAATACCGACGCCTCCGTCACGGACCGGGACCGATGCTGGCGCCGGCCTTCGGGCCTGAACGCGCGCACTTCCCGATTTTTCACGTTCCGAACCGGAGCATTCCCGAATGAATTTCCTCATCTACATCATCGTCGGCGGCATCGCCGGCTGGCTGGCCAGCATCCTGATGCGCACCAACGGCCAGCAGGGCATCCTGCTGAACATCGTCGTCGGCATCATCGGTGGCTTCATCGGTGGCTGGCTGCTGCCGATGCTGGGCGTGTCGCTCGGTGCAGGCTGGATCGGCTTCCTGCTGACCGCGCTGATTGGCGCGATCATCCTGCTGGCGATCGTCAACCTGTTCCGCCGCGGCAGCGCGCGCTGATCGCACGCGGCTGATCAATGCGACACGAGGCCCGGCATTGCCGGGCCTTTTTTTGTGGAGATGCCGCGCGCCACGGCATCGGAATGGCGCGACGTGGGCGCATCCTCCAGCCAGCGCCACGCGAAGCGCGTCAGCCCGAGACGGTGACCCACGCCGGCGCGTGATCACTCGGCCGCTCCCACGTTCGCGGCTCGCGATCGATGCCCGACGCCACGGCCGCGTCGCGCAATGCATCCGACACCAGCGTCAGATCGATCCGCAGGCCAAGGTCGCGGCGGAAGCCCGCCTGGCGGTAATCCCACCAGCTGAAGACACCGGCGTCCTCGTGATGCAGGCGGAACGCGTCGTGCAGGCCCAGACCGAGCAGACCGCGCAGGGCATCGCGTTCGGCGCTCGAAGTCAGGATATGGCCGTCGTTCCAGACCGCGGGGTCGTGCACGTCGCGGTCGTCGGGGGCGATGTTGAAGTCGCCGAGGACGACGAGCTTCGGGTGCGCAGCGATTTCGCGCTGCACCCAGTCGTGCACGGCGGCGAGCCAGCGCAGTTTGTAGGCGTACTTGTCGGTGCCGACGTCCTGGCCGTTGACGACGTAGAGGTTGATGACGCGCATGCCGTCGATGGTCGCGGCGATCACGCGCTTCTGTTCGTCCTCGAAACCCGGGATGCCGATCTGCACGTCGTCGAGGGCGCGATCGCGGGCGAGCAGGGCGACACCGTTGTAGGTCTTCTGGCCCGAGAACACCGTGCGGTAGCCGAGCGCGGCGAGGGCAGCATCGGGGAAGCGTGCGTCCTCGAGCTTGGTTTCCTGGATGCCGACCACGTCGGGCTGCGCGTCACGCAACCACTGTTCGAGGTGCGGCAGGCGGACGTTGAGCGAGTTGACGTTCCAGCTGGCGATCTTCATCCGGGAATTCTAGCGTCCGCTCCGGCGGTCGCGCACATGCGCAGCGTCGCAGTGGTACCGCCTTCGTCGACGGAATCGATCTCGAGCGCCCAGCCGAGGTGTTCGCAGACCCGCGCGATGAGTTCCAGCCCGATGCCGTCACCGATCGGCACGCCGGTGCGTGCCAGTCGCGAGTAGATCGCACTGATCTGTTCGGGCGTCATGCCGTGGCCGGGATCGCGGATCACGACGGTCGCGTCCGCATGCAGTTCGACCTCGATGCGACCATCGTCGCTGTGCTCGATCGCGTTGCGCAGCAGGTTGCCGACTGTGGCGCGTATAACGCCCGGTGGCGCGAGGATCGTGCACGACGGTGGCACCTGAAGCGTGATCTCCAGAGCCTTGTCGCGCATGAGGTGGCGGTGCTCGTCGATGATCGCGGGCAGCAGCGTCGACAGGTCGACCGGCTGGCTCGCCTGCAGCATCCGCGCCGGGTCCTTCGCCAGTGCCAGCAGCAGGGCGATCATGCGCTCCATGTCGCTGGCGGTGCGCTGGATGCGGCGCAGCTGGTGCGCGGTGACGGCCGGCACGTCGGGCGGCGCCAGCGCGAGTTCCGCGGCGCCGGACATCACCGCGATGGGTGTACGCAGTTCGTGGCTGGCGGTGTTGATGAAGGCGCGTTCGCGATCGACGAACTGTTCGTTGCGCTGCAGATAGTCGTTGAGCGCGTTGGCGATGACCAGCAGTTCCGAACTCGCGCGCGTCTCGGGCACGATCCGTTGGCCTGCGCGATCGGGTGACAACGCGGCGATGTCGCCGGCCAGCGTGGTCAGCGGCCGCAGCGTGCGTCCGAGACCCAGCGCCATCAGCCCGCCCATCACCGTGACCAGCACGACCGACGAGCCGAGGATGAAGAGCGTGAGCCGGTCCTCCTCGCGCTCCATGTCGGTGATGTCGAGGGTCATTACATGGCGCACCCCGTCGACGTGCTCGACCAGCACCAGGATCTCGGCGCCGTTCGGCAGTTCGACTTCGTCGTGGATGCCGTCGGGCAGGGCCGAGGTTTCCGGCGGCGCGCCGCCGTTGACGTACAGACGCAGGCTGTCGGATTCGCTCCAGCGATACGACGGATCCGCTGCGCTGCGTTGCAGATGGTGAGTGAACTCCGTGCGCAGCATCGAGTCCCACAGCAGACGCTCGGCGTATTCGTTGACGAGAAATCCATGCAGCGAGATGCCCGCGGCCAGCAATAGCGCGTAGACCGCCAGCCAGGACAGGATGCGGGTGTGGAGGCTGCGCACGCGCCTCATGCGGGTGTGCCGGTATCGACGGGCGCGGCCAGCCGGTAGCCGTAGCGCGGCAGGGTCTGGATCAGCTTGACCGCGAATGGACCGTCGACGCTGCGGCGCAGTTCGTAGACGTGCGAGCGCAGCATGTCGCCGTCGGGCGGCACATCGGCCCACAGCGCATGTTCCAGTTGCTGGCGGTCGACCGCGGCGGGGCTGGCCTGCATCAGCACTTCGAGCAGCTTGCGGCCTGCGGGATACAGATGCAGCGGCTGGCCGGCGCGGCTGGCCTCCAGCGTGTCCAGGTTGAGGCGCAGGTCGTGCACTTCCAGCGTGCGCGCGCTGCGGCGACCGTGCGCACGCGCCAGCACGGCTTCCAGCCGTACTTCGAGTTCCGGCAGCGCGAACGGCTTGGTCAGATAATCGTCGGCGCCGGCGCGGAAACCGGCGATCTTGTCGGGCAGTTCGTCACGCGCGGTGAGCATGATCACCGGCGTATCGATCGCGTGTTCGCGCAGGCGCTGCAGCAGGGCGCGGCCGTCGAGGCGCGGCAGCATCCAGTCGAGGATGATCGCGTCGTAATGTTGGGTCACCGCCAGGTGCAGGCCGACGATGCCGTCCGGCGCGGCGTCCATCTCGTGGCCGCGCGGTTCGAAATAGTCGAACAGATTGCGTACCAGGTTGCGGTTGTCCTCCACCACCAGCAGTCGCATGGGTTCTCGTCCTGGGCGCAAGGCGGTGCCGGCTGATGATACGGCGCGGCGGGGCCGCGTTCCGACAGGCTTCCGACATGTCCGGGTCGATCCTGTACAGGCCGCGGATGGCGCGGCGCGTGGATCTGGACATGACGCTGCGGAATGCGATGGCGCGCCTGAAGCCGGTGCTGCGCATGGGTTTGCTTGGTCTCCTCGTGCTGGGCCTGTCGCGGCTGGGACTGGCGATCTGGCAGCGGGCGGCGGTGGGCGAGGTGGACGGCTGGGTCCCGGTGCTCACGCAGGGGCTACGCGTCGACGTCGCCAGCCTGTGCCTGCTGTTCGCGCCGCTGGCGATCGTGCTGCTGCTGCTGCCCGCCGCGATCTACGACGCACGCTGGGTACGGCGCGTGGCGCTGGGCTGGCTCGCGGTCGCGATGACGCTGCTGGTCTGGCTCGAGCTCGCCACGCCCGGTTTCATGCGCGAGTACGGTCTGCGGCCCGATCGCGTGTTCGTCGAGTACCTGATCTACCCGCGTGAAGTACTGTCGATGCTCATCGAAGGGCGACCACTCGAATGCATCGCCGTGCTGTTGCTGACCGCGGCCGCAGCCTGGTCCAGCCTGCGGCTCGCGCGACGCTGGTGGCCGGCACGTCCGACGCCGGTCGGGGGGGCGCTGCTGCGCTTGGGTCTCGCGGTGCTGGTGCTCGGCCTCGGCGCGCTCGGTGTGCGCTCGACGCTGGGCCACAGGCCGATGAACCCGGCGATGCTGGCCTTCAGTACCAATCCCACGGTCAATGCGCTGCCGCTGAACTCGTTCTACTCGCTGGCGTTCGCGATGCACGACTGGCTGCAGCACGAGGAGACTGCCGGATCCCTGTACGGCGCGCTGCCGGCAGACACAGTCGTCGCCGCGGTGCGCGCGGGCACAGGTCTGCCCGCGTCGGCCTTTACCGACCCGGCACGGCCGACGCTCGCCGCACGCACGCCGGTGTGGCGCGGCAAGCCCAGAAACCTGGTGATCGTGCTGGAGGAAAGCCTCGGCGCGCAGTTCATCGGCAGCCTCGGTGGGCGGCCGCTGTCGCCGGAATACGACCGCCTGAGCGAGCAGGGCTGGGCCTTCAACCGGTTGTACGCGACCGGTACGCGTTCGGTACGCGGCATCGAGGCGGTGGTGGCCGGTTTCGCGCCAACCCCGGCGCAGGCGGTGGTCAAGCGCGCGCGCAGCCAGCAGGGCTTCTTCACCCTCGCCGAGCTGCTGCGCCGGCGCGGCTACGACACCACGTTCTACTACGGCGGCGAAAGCCATTTCGACAACATGCGTGGCTTCTTTCTCGGCAACGGCTTCGGCCGGGTGATCGAGCAGCGTGACTACCGCGCGCCGGTCTTCGTCGGCTCCTGGGGCGTCTCGGACGAGGATCTGTTCACGCGCGCCGATGCGGAATTCACGCGCCTGCATGCCGACGGCAAGCCGTTCTTCGGGTTCGTGTTCACGTCCAGCAATCACGATCCCTTCGAGTTTCCGGCCGGCCGCATCACCCCGTTCGAGCAGCCACTGCAGACACGCGACAACGCCGCGAAATACGCCGACCACGCGCTGGGCGGCTTCTTCGATCGTGCGATGGCGAGCGATTACTGGAACGACACCGTGTTTCTCGTCGTCGCCGATCACGACTCGCGCGTCTTCGGCCGCGACCTGGTGCCGGTCGACAACTTCCATATTCCGGGTCTGATTCTCGGCGCCGGTATCGCGCCGCGTCGCGATGACCGCATCGCCAGCCAGATCGATCTGGGGCCGACGCTGTTGTCATTGATCGGCATCGCCGATGCCACGCCGATGACCGGACGCGATCTGGCCGACCCGGCGATGCGCCTGCCCGGTCGCGCGCTGATGCAGTACGACCGCAATTTCGCGTGGCTGCAGGGCGATGACGTGGTGGTCCTGCAGCCCGACAAGGTGCCCAGCCAGTACCGCTACGTGCCGGGCAAGGGCCGCCTGGAGCCCGCGGCGCTGTCGCCGCTGCTTGCACGCGAGGCGCATGCGCAGGCGCTGTGGGGATCGCTGGCCTACGAGCGCGGCTGGTACGGGCTGCCGCGGGTCAGCGCGCCATAAAATCCACCAGCTTCGCGATCCTCGCGTACGGCGGGCGAAGCCAGTCGGTGACCGCGACGCGCGACTGCCACAGCACCGGCAACGCCTTGGTCATCGCGTCGAAGCCGGCGCGGCCGTGATACGCGCCCATGCCGCTGGGGCCCACGCCGCCGAACGGCAGGCGGTTCGCGGCGAAGTGCAGCAGAGTGTCGTTGACGGTCACGCCGCCGGCGACGGTGCGGGCGAGGATCGCCTCGACCTGGGCGCGTTCGCCGAATGGATACAGCGCCAGCGGCCGGTCGCGGGCTTCGACAAATGCGATGGCCGCGTCCAGCGAGGTGTACGACAGTACCGGCAGGATCGGCCCGAAGATCTCCTCGCGCATGACCGCGGTGTCGTCGCCGGGTTCGACGATGAGCGTGGGTGCGAGCGCGCGCGCGCCGTCGACCTTGAGCAGCGGCAGCACGGTCAGGCCGCGGGTGCGCGCATCGTCGAGCAATCCGGTCAGGCGCGCATGCTGCGCGTCGCTGACGATATGCGTGTAATCCGATGCCCGCGCGCCGGCATCCGCATAGCGTGTCTGCACCTCGAAGCGCAGCGCTTCCAGTAGCGCGTCGCGGCGCGCTGCATCGACGAGTACGTAGTCCGGCGCGATGCAGGTCTGGCCGGCGTTGAACAGCTTGCCGGTGACCAGCCGCGATGCAGCCTTGTCGAGTGGATAGCCGGGGCAGACGATCGCCGGTGACTTGCCGCCGAGTTCCAGCGTCAGCGGCGTGAGGTTGGGCGCCGCCGCGGCCATGACCTTGCGGCCCACCGCGGTGGAACCGGTGAACACCAGATGGTCGAACGGCAGGCCGGCGAACGCAGCGCCGATGTCGGCATCGCCCAGCGCGACGGCGACGCGGTCAGGCGGAAAGACTTCGGCCAGCAGCGAGCGCAGGAACGCGCTGCTGCGTGGCGTGTGTTCGGACGGCTTGAGATAGACGTGGTTGCCGGCGGCGATCGCGGTCGCCAGTGGAATCAGCGCCAGATTCACCGGGTAGTTCCATGGCGCGATGACGCCGACCACGCCCAGCGGCACCGGTCGCACTTCGGCGCGTGCTGGCCACAGCTTCCAGCCGGCGCCGACCCGGCGCGGTCGCATCCAGCCACGCAGATGGCGGCGCAGTGCATCGATCTCCGACAGCACGGTCATGCCGTCGGCGATCAGCGATTCGGAACGCGCGCGATGGCCGAAGTCGGCCGAGATCGCATCGGCCATCTCGTCCAGGCGTCGCGCGAATGCGGCGCGCAGACGGGCGAGGTCGTCGCGGCGCTGCGCGGCATCCGGGCGACGGCTGCGCCAGGCTGCGCGCAAGGCATCGAGGGTCGGTCGCAGGTCGGCGACCGGCGTCGCGGCGGGTGTCGAATCGGTCGGGGCGGTGTCCATCGCCGCAGTGTAGCGTCGGCGTCGCGGCATTCCGGCAGGGCCGCAGGTAGACTCCGGCGATGGACTTGAGACCCTATCGGAACACCGCCCCGCGCCTCGGCGCACGCGTCTATGTGGACCCGGCGGCGACGGTCATCGGCGATGTCGTGCTCGGTGACGACGTGTCGGTGTGGCCAGCGACGGTGATCCGCGGCGACGTGAACCATGTGCACATCGGCGCGCGCACCAGCGTGCAGGACGGCACCGTGATCCATGTCAGCCACGCCGGCCCACATGCCAAGCGCGGCGGTTTCCCGACGCTGATCGGAAGCGACGTCACCATCGGCCACAAGGCGGTGATCCACGCCTGCACGATCGAGGACGCGGCGCTGATCGGCATGGGCGCGCTGGTGCTCGACGGCGCAGTGGTGCAGAAGCACGCGTTCGTGGCCGCAGGCGCGGTGGTGTCACCGGGCAAGGTGGTCGGCGAAGGCGAGCTGTGGGTCGGCAATCCGGCGCGATGCGTGCGCAAGCTCGACGATGCGCAGATCGAAGGCCTGTACTACAGCGCCGCGCACTACGTGCGTCTCAAGGACGAATACCTCGCCGCGCTGGCGGGCTGAGCAGCGCAGGGGCAGGCACGACGCATGACGCACAGGGACGACGCGCATTCGCGCATGACCGCACGGAGCCGCGGCGCCTGATGCTCGATACGGTCCGCGAGGTCCACACGCCCGAGGGCGTCGCGCTGCGCCTGCCGGCCGCCGGCCCGGTGCCGCGCGCAGTCGCGTGGCTGATCGACCTGGCGATCCGCGGCGCGCTGCTGATGGCGATCTCGATCGTGCTCGGCATGCTCGGCAAGTTCGGCTCGGGCCTGTACATGATCGTGCTGTTCGTCGTGTTCTGGGGCTATCCGGTGGTGTTCGAAGCGCTGTACGGCGGGCAGACGCCGGGCAAGCGCGCGCTGAGCCTGCGGGTGGTATCGGCCGACGGCGCGCCGATTGGCTGGATGGCGAGCTTCGTGCGCAATCTGATGCGCACCGTCGACATGCTGCCCTTCGGCTACGGCGCCGGTCTGGTCGCGAGCCTCGCCGATCCCTGGAGCCGGCGGCTCGGCGACATGGTCGCCGGCACGCTGGTGATCCATGCACCACGCGAGCGCACGCGCATCGACGCGTTGCAGATCGCGCCGCAGGCACCGGCCGCGCCGTTGCAGGCGCACGAGCAGATCGCGGTGATCGCATTCGCCGAACGCGCGCACGCGCTGACCGGCGAGCGCCAGCAGGAGTTGGCCGACATCGCGACGCCGGTCACCGGTGCACGCGGCGAAACCGGCGTGCTGCGATTGCTGGGCGTGGCCAACTGGTTGCTGGGGCGACGCGCATGAGGCAGGACGCCTTCGTCGCCCGTCACGAACCCGAGTGGGACGCCTTCGAGCGCTGGCTCGATGCGCGCGAGGGCAGTCCGCGGCGCGCGCGTGCGACGCGGCGCGACTGGGACGGACTGGTCGACGAGGACGTACCCTCGCGCTATCGCCGTCTGTGCCAGCAGCAGGCACTCGCACGCCGGCGTGGCTACAGCCCGCAGGTCACTGCGCGGCTGCAGGCGCTGATGCAGCGCGGCCACAACGTGCTGTATCGCCCGCCGCCGCCGCCGTGGCGCCGCGCGCTGTGGTTCCTGCTCGCCGACTTCCCGCGCCTGGTCCGCGCGCAACGCGGTTGTCTGTGGGCTGCGCTGGTGCTGTTCGCGGTGCCGCTGGTGCTGATGTTCGTGCTGATCCAGCAGTGGCCGGAACTCGCCTACGGGGTGATGTCGCCCGAGCAGCTGGCGCAGATGGAGGGCATGTACGACCCGACTCGCGCGGCCGAGCGTTTCGCGCGCGAGAGCCAGAGCGACATGGAGATGTTCGGCTACTACATCTGGAACAACGTCAGCATCGGCTTCCGCACCTTCGCCAGCGGTCTGCTTGCCGGTGTCGGTACGATCTTCGTGCTGATCTTCAACGGGGTGTTCATCGGCACGGTCGCCGGACATCTGCAGGCAATCGGCCATGGCGGGCCGTTCTGGCGCTTCGTCGTCGGCCATTCGGCGCCGGAACTCACCGCGATCGTCATCGCCGGTGCCGGTGGTCTGCGGCTCGGACTCGCGCTGGTCGCGCCGGGTCAGCTGCGCCGCGTCGATGCGCTGGTGCAGGCGGGTCGCGACGGTGGCCGGCTGTGTCTGGGCATCCTCTTCATGCTGGTTTTCGCCGCGTTCGTCGAAGCGTTCTGGTCGTCGACCGGCGCGATTCCCGATCCGATCAAGTTCGGTGTCGGTGGTGGCCTGTGGCTGCTGACCGGGCTGTGGCTGTGGCGCGGCGGACGCGGAGTGGTCGATGCGCGTTGAGACCGTGCAGGTGGAACTGCGACCGCGCACCGCCTGGGAAGCGATGGAGCTCGGCAACGCGCTGGTGCGCCGCCACGCGCTCGCGATCTGGGGGCCGTCGCTGCTGCTCGGGCTGCCGGTGTTCGTCGTGCTCAACGCGCTGGGCTGGGCGATCGACCACCTGTGGCTGTCCGCGCTGCTGTTGTGGTGGCTCAAGCCGGTGTTCGATCGCGTGCCGCTGTTCGTACTGTCGCGCGCGGTGTTCGGCGCGGCGCCGGGCATGCGCGCGACCCTCGATGCGCAATGGCGCTGGGGCTGGCGGCCGCTGATCGGCCATCTGACCTGGCGCCGTTTCAGTCCCTGGCGCGCGGCGACGCTGCCGGTGGACCTGCTCGAAGGCCTGTCGGGCGCGCCGCTCGCGCAGCGGCGACGTCTGCTCGCCGACGGCATCGGCGGACATGCGCTGCTGCTGACCGTGATCTGCCAGCTGTTCGTGATCGCGCTGCTGCTGTCGCTGTCCACGCTGGTGCTGATGTTCGTACCGACCGAACTGCTGTCCGAATCGGCACGCGCGATGTGGGCGTTGATCTCCGAACAGCCGCCGCGCTGGGTGCAGGTGCTGGGCAATCTCGCGTTCTGGATGGCGATCGGGCTGGTCGAGCCGTTCTACATCGGCGCCGGGTTCGGCCTGTATCTCAACCGTCGCACGCAGCTGGAAGCCTGGGATCTGGAGATCGCGTTCCGGCGTCTGCGCGCACGTCTGGCGCCGGCAGCGACGCTGGTGGTCGGCCTGCTGCTCGCCGGCCTGCTGCTCGCGCCAGTGTCCGGACACGCGCAGGATCCGGCGACCGCCGGTGACGACAGCACGCGCGAAATCAATCCGACCAAGACCTGGCGGCCTGGCGAACGCAAGCAGGACGTCGCGCAGGACGATGCGGCGCAGGCGCCGACGCTCCCGCAGGTCTTCGGACGCCTCAAGGACGGCGCCGCGTTCCAGCGCGCGATCGAACGTGCGTATGCGGATCCGCTGCTCGACAACAAGCGCGAGGTCATGCGCTGGCAGCGCAAGGGCGCCGACGACGAGAAGGACGATGACACGGCGCGCCCGACGCCGAACACCGGTCTGCTGGCCGCGATCGGACAGGTCTTCGCGCTGATCGCCGAATACGGCCTGTGGCTCGTGCTCGCGATCGTCGTCGGCGTGCTCGCCTGGACTGCGCGCCGCTGGTGGCCGTGGATGCGCGACACGCTGGGGCCGGTGCGCGCGCCGAATGAGATCGTCGTCGAGGCCGCGCCGCCACAGCCCGAAGCCCTGCCGGCGGACCTGGTATCCGAAGTGCGTCGCCTGTGGGCCGAGGGTCGGCATCGTCGCGCGCTGGCGCTGCTGTATCGCGGCGGCGTCGAGGCGATGGTCACGCGCGCCGGCGTGACCCTGGTGCCTGGCGCGACCGAGGCGCAGGTCCTGCGCGCATCACGGCGCCTACCCGATGCCGAAGACCGCGATGCGTTCGCCGAGATGGTGCGTATCTGGCAGCGCGCCGCCTACGGCCAGCGGCTGCCGGATGATGCCGGCCTGGATGCGCTGCTGGCGCGTCTCGCGCCGCGTTTCGGATGGTCTGCCTGATGCGCTGGCCCACCCGCATCGCACTCGCCGCACTCGGCGCGCTGATCATTGCGCTGGCCGTCGCCTGGTTCCTGCACACGCATGAGCGCGTGTCCGACACCGTCGATCTGCCGCCGCGCGGCGAGGCCGCCTACAACCCGCTGTACGCGTTGCGCGAAACGCTGCGCGCCGATGGCGTGGACGCGCGTTCGCGCCAGCGCCTGCAACTCTCCAGCGTGCCGCTGGCGCCGCGCGACACCGTGCTGCTCTACAGCGAACCGGGCACACTGCTGCCGTCGGAAGTCGAGGTGTTGCTCGACTGGGTCAAGCAGGGTGGGCACTTGTTGGTGCGCACCCCCTTGCCGCGCCGTCAGGCCGGCAACGCGCGTCCGTCGGATCTGATGGCGCGGCTCGGCGTGCACACCGCCGGTCTGCGCACGCAGTGCGAACCGCTGCTGGTGACCGGACAGGGCGGCCATGTCGAGTTCTGCAACGGGCGCCGGTTTCTGGTGGATGCGGCGCCGCTGCTCGAGTGGGGTGACGACGAGAATGGTCTCGTCTTCGCACGACTGGCGTACGGAGTCGGGCGGGTCGACGTGCTGGCCGATTTCGATTTCATGCGCAACGCAGATCTGCGCGAAGTGCCGCATGCGCTGCTGACCCGGCAACTGTTGGCACCGAACTGGGGCGCGGGCACCGTGCATCTGGTGTACGCCGCCAGCGTGCCGCCGCTGTGGTACCAGATCCTCACCCGAGGCTGGATGGCGTGGGGGCCCCTGTTGCTGGCCCTGCTCGCGTGGTTGTGGATGCGCACGCAGCGGCTGGGCCCGGTGTTGCCGGCGCCCCCGGTCGCGCGTCGCGCCCTGCTTGAACATGTGACCGCGAGCGGCGAACACCTTGTGCGTTACGGCCGCGCGCCGTTGCTCTACGACGCGGTGCGCGCTGCATTCCTCGATCGCCTGCGCCGACGCGATCCGCTCGCCGCCGCGCTCGAAGGCGAGGCCGGCATCGAGGCCATCGCCGCGCGTACCGGCCTGTCACCGCGCGATGTCCGCAACGCCTTGCAGGCGCCCCGACCCGATGATGCGACGGCGTTCCGCCAGCGCATTGCCCGACTGATCCAGATGCGCAACCACCTGTGAGCCCGACCATGACCGAACTGCCCGTGCCCCCGTCCGCACCGATCACCGGCGACGCCCTCGCCGCGCGCGTCGCCGCTGTCCGGAACGAAGTCTCCAAGGCCTTCATCGGCCAGCCCGAAGTGCTCGACCAGATTCTCGTCGCGCTGCTCGCCGGCGGCCATGTGCTGATCGAAGGCGTGCCCGGCCTCGGCAAGACGCTGCTGGTGCGCGCGCTGTCGGCGGTGCTCGGCTGCAACTTCGCGCGCGTGCAGTTCACGCCCGACCTGATGCCCAGCGACGTCAGCGGTCACGCGGTGTGGGACACCAAGAGCGAGACCTTCGTGGTCCGTCGCGGCGCGATCTTCACCAATCTGCTGCTGGCCGACGAGATCAATCGCGCGCCGGCCAAGACCCAGTCCGCGCTGCTCGAAGCGATGCAGGAACAGCAGGTCACCATCGAAGGCCACAGCTTCGAGCTGCCGCCGCCGTTCATGACGCTGGCCACGCAGAATCCGGTCGAACAGGAAGGCACCTATCCGCTCCCCGAAGCGCAGCTCGACCGCTTCCTGCTCAAGGTGCTGATCGACTATCCCGAACATGCCGATGAAGTCGCGATGGTCACCGCGATCAGCACCGGCAAGGTCGCGGCGGATTTCGATCTGTCGCAACTCGCGACCGTGCTGCAGCCGGGCGAAATCGTCGCGCTGCAGCAGGGTACCGCCGCGACGGTCGTGGACGCGGCGGTGATCGACTACGCGGTGCGCATCACCGCTGCGACGCGCAAATGGCCGGGCATCGCGCTCGGTGCCGGACCGCGCGGCAGTCTGGCGCTGGTACGCGCAGCGCGTGCGCAGGCGGTGCTGTCGGGCCGCGATTTCGTGACACCCGACGACATCCGCGAGATCGCGACGCCGGCGCTGCGCCATCGCATCGCGCTCGCGCCGGAACTGCAGATCGAAGGCCAGGACGCCGACCAGGTGCTGCAGGCGCTGCTCGCGCGCGTGGAAGCGCCGCGCAAGTGAGCACCCGCGCAACATCCGTCTGCGCGTGCCAACCGGCGTGCGTGCGCTGGCCGGAAGGAATCGCAGGATGGCGGCCCCAGCGATCGACTGCCGCGTGTGCGCTGCGCGTTCGGCGCTCAGCCACGCGCAATCGGGCGGGCCTTGAACAGGGTTCGCGCCGGTCGCGACTCTGGCACCCGAGCCGCCCCACATGAGGCCGACGATCGCCCTCGTCGTGATGCTCGTCGTCTGGGGCTTGGGCGGCGTCGCCGCATCGCTGTGGCCTGCGGCGGTGCTGCCCTGGAACGTGTTCGGCACGGCGCTGTTGCTGCTGTCGATCCTCGATCTCGTGCTGCTGCTGCGGCGCCCGACACCGGATGTCGTGCGCACGATGGCCGAGGCCTGGCCGATCGGCATCGCACGACCGGTGTCGCTGCAGATCGAGGGTGGCCCACAAGTCCAGCATCTCGAGGTCTTCGATCTGCATCCGCCGGGCTGGCGTGTCGATGGCCTGCCGCGACGCCTGCGATTGACGCCGGACACCGTGTCGCGCGTCGACTACACCCTGCAGCCCGACGTGCGCGGCGCGGCGGTGTTCGACGGCGTGCAGCTGCGACTGCGTTCGCCGCTCGCGCTGTGGCGGCAGCGTCGCGACGCCGGCACGCGCCACCAGGTGCGCGTGTTCCCGAACTTCGCACCGCTGACGCGCTTCGCTTTGCTCAGTGCCGACCGTGCGTCGCGACTGGTGGGCGCGCACATCAAGCGCCGTCGCGGCGAGGGCACGGATTTCCACCAGATGCGCGAGTACCGCGTCGGCGACAGCCTGCGCCAGATCGACTGGAAGGCCAGTTCGCGCGCACGCAAGTTGATTTCGCGCGAGTACCAGGACGAGAAGAACCAGCAGCTCGTCGTCGTGCTCGATACCGGCCGCCGCATGCTCGCCCAGGACGGCACGCTGTCGCATTTCGACCATGCGCTCGATGCCGCGCTGGTCGTGTCGTATCTCGCGCTGCGCCAGGGCGACGCCGTCGGGCTGTTCGCAACCGGCGGCGAAAGCCGCTGGATGGCCCCACAGCGCGGCATGGGCGCGGTCGACACCCTGCTGCGCATCAGCCACGACCTGCAGCCGCAGCCGGTCGCCACCGACTATCTCGCCGCCGCGACCGAACTGTCGCTGCGCCAGCGTCGCCGTGGACTGCTGATGCTGGTGACCAATCTGCGCGACGAGGACATCGAGGACGTGCTGGCCGCGGTGCGCATGCTGCAGAAGCGGCATCTGGTCATCGTCGCGTCGCTGCGCGAGCGCGCCCTCGACGAGGTGCTGTCGACCGAAGTCCGCGACCACGACGACGCAATCCGCGCCGGCGCCACCGCCCGCTACCTCGCCCAGCGCAAAGCCGCGCACGACGCGCTGCGCAACCATCGCATCACGGTGCTCGACGTGACCGGTGAAGAACTGCCTTCGGCGCTGGTGGAACGCTATCTGGCAGTGAAGCGGGACGGGTTGCTGTAGACGCCTGGCCTGAGTGGCAGGGACTCGTGCGCGCGCGAGCGCGCTTTCCCCCGCAAGCAGGGGAAGGCGCAAAGCCTCGGGGCCCTTTCACCTGCACTGAATGGAATCCCCGTTAGAAACAGCCTGCGCGCACCGGACGCTGCGCAGGGGGTATGGTCCGGCGCCGCGATGCCAGCCATCCGACGAGGCCTTGCCATGCACACCCCGACCCCAGCGTTCCTGTCCGCGCCGCGCCTGCCGCGGATGCTCTGTGCGTTCGCTCTGCTCTCCGCCGTCGCGCTGTTGTCCGCATGCGCGGCGACGGTCCAGAGACCCGTGGCAGCACCGGTCGATCCGGTTGCGATCAATGGCGACGTGCGCCAGGTCGTGCTGGTGATCGAAGGCAGCGACACCGCGCGTGCGCAGGAGGACTGGGCGGATTTCCGCGCGCTGTGGAACGATGCGATCCGCACGTCCGCCACCGCGGCCGGCATCCAGGGCAGCGTGCGCGACAGCCGCCCGGCGTCGCTGGATCCGCCGGGTGTGTTCGTGGTGGTGCGCGTCGACAGCTTCCGCTACGTGTCCACCGGCGCGCGCTACGGCCTCGGCGTGATGACCGGCAATGCGCACATCAAGGCCAGCGCACAGTTCGTCGAAGTGCCCGGCGGCAAGGTCGCGGCGACGCGCACCTACGACACCGCGTCGAGCGCGTGGCAGGGCGTCTTCGCGCCGATGACGGTGAAGCAGGTGCAGGCGATCACCGACCAGATCGTCGCCGAGGCGCGCGGCGACTGACCGCGTACGGCCTGACCATCGACCGGCGGGCAGTGCGCGGGGGCGGTACGCTGTCCTGGCCGCAGGCCGGGAGAACGTGATGGGAAAGCAGGACGCAGCGACGGGTTCCGGACACGCCGGCGAGGTTGGTCGCGCGCCGCTGCAACGCATCCTGGCGCGCGTGTCGCGCGAAGCCCTGCAGGATGAGGCGCTCGACGGCGTGATGCAGCGCATCGTCAATGTGCTCGCTGCCGAACTGCCGGTCGCGGTGGTCAGCATCATCCTGCTCGACGAGGCCGGCGAAGCGTTTGTACAGGAGGTCTCGGCTGGCACGTTCGACCTGTCACCGGTGACCTGGCCTTGGCCGCTCGATCGCGGCGCAGCGGGTCGCTGTGCGCGGCTGGGTACCCCGCAACTCATTGTCGATGTCAGTGCGGACGCGGACTATCTCGCCGGCAACAGCGCAGTGTGCTCGGAGTATCTGGTGCCCATCCGGCATCGCACGCGCCTGCATGGCGTGCTCAACATCGAGAGCGCGGATTCCGCGTTCTTCGATGCCGACATGCGCGAGGCCTTCGATGCGATCGGCGACCAGATCGCAGGCGCGATCCATCTCGCACGCCTCGCGGCGGCGCTCGAGGATGCCAATGTGCGGCTGCAACAGATGTCGATGGTGGATGGCATGACCGGTATCGCGAACCGGCGCGCGTTCGACCAGGCACTCGAGGCAATGTTGCGGCGCCTGCGCTCAGCCGGGCAGCCCATGGTGCTGCTGCTGGCGGACGCCGATTACTTCAAGGCACTCAACGATGCGATGGGGCATCTGCACGGCGACGAATGCCTGCGCGCGATTGCGGGCGTCTGCGCGGCGGCTGCGGCGAACGCCGATGGCCTGGCGGCAAGGTTCGGCGGCGAGGAGTTTGCGGTGTTGTTGCCCGGTCACGACGCGGGCAGCGCATGGCGCGCGGCGGAGGCGTTGCGCGGTGGTATCGAAGCGCTGGGACTGCCGCACCCGGCATCGTCACTGGCGCAGGTGGTCACCGTGAGTGTCGGGGGCGTGGTATCGGGGCCAGAAGACACACGCGATTCCCGGGCGCTGCTCGAGGCCGCCGATCGCGCGCTCTACGCGGCCAAGGCCTCGGGCCGCAACCGCGTGCAGATCTGATCCGACGCAGGGTGGCGTGATTCAGGCACCCACGCGCGTGCGGACCAGGCCGACATCGCGCACCGCGCGGACTTCGATGCTGCCCGTGCGCGCCCACGGGAACTCGCCCGCGATGCGCAGCGCCTCTTCTTCGCTGTCGGCCTCGATCAGGTTGAAGCCGGCCAGCATTTCCTTGGTCTCGGAAAAAGGTCCGTCGAACACCTGCGTGCGGCCACCGCGCGCACGCACGGTCTTCGCAGTGCTCGCGTGTTCGAGTTGCTGGAAGCCGAGCAATGTGCCTTCGGCCTGCAGTGCATCGGCGTGCTGCAGGCAGCCGCGCATCATCGTGTCGTACTCGCCCTCGGCCAGACCGTCGAGCAGGGTGTCGTCGGTGTAGATCAGCAGCAGGTACTGCATCGTGCGCGTCCTCGGATGGGCAGCTCAGGCTTCCAGATGGAAGTAGGGTTCCACGGTGCCGCGCAGCTTGACCGTCAGCGGCTGGCCGCGGCGATCAAGCGCACGGCCGGCAGCGACACGGATCCAGCCTTCGCTGACGCAGTACTCCTCCACGTCCCGACGCTCGTTGCCGTTGAAGCGGATACCGATGCCGCGATTCATCGCGGCTTCGTTGTAGTGCGGGCTGCGCGGATCGTTGGAGAGATGGTCGGGCGGTGCATCGGTCATGGCGTCGGAATGGGATGTGGAAACTGCGCGCAGGATACCGCCGGTGCGTGCAGGCTTCACCTGCGGGATCGATCGCGTGACTTACGGCGCCTCGCCGCGCCCCTGCCGGCGCGCGTTCGCGATCACCGCGCGGACCAGCGCGCGGTCGTGGTGACGCGAGATCGGCAGAGCGCCCAGTGCGATGGCACGTGTGCGCATCGCCGCGGTGACGTCGTAATGCGCGCCGCTGGTGCGGTCCTGAAACGCGCGCCGCGGCATGCCGAGCAGGGCGGCGAAGGCATGCAGTTCGTCAAGTGTGTCGGCGAGCAGATGCGCCCAGCGCTCGCCGCGCCAGGGGTGGACCGCATCGTCGACGTAGACGGTCATGAACGGGCCTGCACATCGGCATCATCGCCGTTCATGAATCATAGCCGGCGCATGTGGCGACGCATGCATCGGGCTTTGCGCCCGGCCATCACATTTTTCTCTCCGCCGTGCCTTCGCCTGCAGATGTTTCGTCCGGCGAATGGAGGCGCGTGCGCGTTGCATGTTTATGGACGTGTGAGAACCCCCGTTTTCAAGCCGTTTTCTGCAGTTTCGACACTTCGTGAATTTGGGGGTTCGTGCAGAAATCGTTAAGATGGTCGGTCTGCATTGTAATAACGAGTTAATCGAGGAGGGCCGACCCGTCGTGATTTCGCGCGGTTTCAAATGGTTGTTGTGTAGTGTGTTCGTGGCTGCGGCGCCCGCAGTGTCGGCGCAGGAAAGTACCGACGAAGCACCTGGTTTCGAACTTGGCGGCGCGGTCCGCTTCAATTACGGGTGGCTCGACTACGGGCCGAGCAGTGGCTTCGAGCCTGAACTCGCCCGCATCGACGCCCGCGGCAACGCCGGCCCGGCATTCTTCTCGCTGCAGTACCGCTGGTACGACGGATTCGACGCCGTGCACCACGCCTACGCGGGCTGGAAGCTCGAAGACGGCAGTGATGGCGCGACCTCCGACATCCGCGCCGGTATCCAGCAGGTGCCGTTCGGTCTGCTGCCCACGGCCTCGCACAGCTTCTGGTTCGGTTCCGGCTACTACCTGGGCCTCGAGGATGATTACGACCTCGGCGTGGTGTGGCAGCGGCAATCCGGTGCGCACCAGTGGCATGCGGGCGTCTTCGCCGGCGACGAGTACGGCACCGGTGCGAATTTCGACCGCTATTCGTTCGACGTCGCCACGACCGAAGATCTGCCGTATCGCGAGCGCGAACGCGGCATCGTGCGTTACGAGCACACCAGCGAAGCGAACGGCTGGGAAACGACGTGGGGTGCCTCGGCATTCGCCGGTCGCATCGAGAACCGCATCGACGGCGGCAAGCACGATCACACCGGCGGCGCCGTGCACGGCCAGTGGGTCCGCGGGCCGCTGACGCTGCAGGCGCAGTGGGCGCGTTACCGCTACGACAATCCGGAATCGCGCATCGCGATGTCGGCTTTCATGTTCCCGTTCGAGATCGCATCGCAGGCCGACGTGCCGACGTTCAACGTCGCCTATGACGTGCAGCGCACCGGCTGGTTCGACAGCATCACCTGCTACAACAACGCCAGCGCCACGTTGCCGGTCGGCAATGATCCGGGCCTGCGTGATTCGATCCAGAACGTCACCGGCTGCAGCTTCGGCAAGGGTGTGATGCTGACCTACGTCGACTGGATCGCGGGCAAGAACATGTGGTTCGCCGGTGGCCCCGGCATCGGCGTGCGCGACCCGGCCAACGACGGCTGGCATTCGCGGCTCAACGTCAACGTCGGCTTCTACTTCTGATCCACGGCCGGGCGCTGCGCCCGGCGCATTGCGCGTCACCGCCGCTCCGGCCCTGACGTGTTTCACCGGATGTCCACCGCCCTGCGGCAGTCTGCAAGGCGGCGTCGCCCGTCCCCTTCCCAAGGAAAAGGCATGAACGAACCCAACTCGCGCCCAGGCGCAACGCCGGAGGCGGCGACGCCAGACACCTGGCATTCGCGCATTCTCGGCCCCGTCTTCTATCCATCCGCGCTGATCATTCTGGCGCTGGTCGTGTTGTCCTTCGTTGCGCCCGAAGCGTCGGAGTCCGCGTTCAACGCGGCCAAGGCGTGGGTTGCGGAAGATGCAGGCTGGTTCACGATCCTCGCGGTCGCCGGCTTTCTGGTCTTCATCATCGGCATGGCGGTCAGCAGTTTCGGCCGCCTGAAGCTGGGCCCCGATCACAGCACGCCCGATTACAGCTACGTGACGTGGTTCGCGATGCTGTTCGCTGCGGGCATGGGCATCGGTCTGATGTTCTTCGGTGTGGCCGAGCCGATCATGCATTACGCCGATCCACCGGTCGGGGATGCGGAAACGGTGATGGCCGCGCGTCAGGCGATGCGCATCACGTTCTTCCATTGGGGCATCCACGCGTGGGCAATCTATGCCGTGGTCGCGTTGTCGCTGGCGTACTTCGCCTACCGTCACGGCCTGCCGCTGCGCATCCGCTCGTCGCTGTATCCGCTGATCGGTGACCGCATCTATGGCCCGATCGGCCACGCGGTCGATACGTTCGCCGTGCTCGGCACGATCTTCGGTCTGGCGACGTCGCTGGGCCTGGGCGTGATCCAGATCAATTCGGGCCTGAACTACCTGTTCGATGTCACCGTCAGCACCACCACGCAGGTGATCCTGATCGCGGTGATCACGCTCATCGCGACGGGTTCGGTGTTCACCGGGCTCGACCGCGGCGTGCGCAGGTTGTCGGAACTCAACATGATCCTGGCGGTCGCGCTGCTGGCGTTCGTGCTGGTCATGGGCCCCACGGTGTATCTGCTGCAGGCGTTCGTACAGAACACCGGCATGTACATCTCGAACGTGTTCTCGATGACGTTCAATCTCTACGCCTACGACCAGCAGCCGACATGGCTGGGTGGTTGGACGCTGTTCTACTGGGGCTGGTGGATCGCGTGGTCCCCGTTCGTGGGCATGTTCATCGCGCGCATCTCGCGTGGCCGCACGATCCGTGAGTTCGTCGTCGGTGTGCTGTTGGTGCCGCTGGGCTTCACGTTCCTGTGGATGACGATCTACGGCAACAGCGCGCTCTATCAGGTGATGGTGGAAGGCTCGACCCAGCTGGTGACGGCGGTGTCGGCAGACAGTTCGGTGGCGATCTTCCAGTTCCTCGAGGACTACCCGCTGTCGACGCTGACGTCGGGTATCGCGACCCTGCTGGTGGTGATCTTCTTCGTGACCTCGGCCGACTCCGGTGCCCTGGTGATCGACATGCTGTCGTCGAAGGGCGAGGAAGAATCACCGGTCTGGCAGCGGATCTTCTGGGCATTGCTGGTCGGCGCGATCGCCATCGCGTTGTTGATCGCCGGTGGGCTGAGTGCGCTGCAGGCCGGCACGATCGCTTCGGCGTTGCCGTTCACCGTGGTCATGATCCTGATGTGCTGGGGCATGGTGCGGGCGATGCGGCTCGAGGTGGTCAAGCGCAACAGCATGCGTGATGCACGCATCGCACCGGTCGGCATTGGTGGCGGTGGCGACTGGAAGGTGCGCTTGCGCGCGCTGTCGCACAACCCGCCTCGCAAGGAAGTGCTCGCGTTCCTGTCGGACCAGGTGCGGCCCGCGCTGGAAGACGTGGCCGCGGAGCTGCGCAAGCAGAATCTCGAGGTCCGCGTCGAAGACGGCGAGGACGGACGGGTCTGGGTCGAGGTCGGACACGGCGCCGAAATGGACTTCTTCTATTCGGTGCGTCCGATTCCGTACGAGCCGCCGACATTCGTGTTGCAGGATCCGCGCCGCAAGCGTAGCGACGACGACAAGTTCTTCCGCGCCGAAGTGCACCTGCGCGAAGGCGGTCAGGACTATGACGTGATGGGCTGGCGCAAGGACGAGTTGATCCATGACGTGCTCGACCAGTACCAGCGCCACATGCACTTCCTCAACGTCGTGCGTTGAGGACGTGAGGCCTCGGGTGCGGATGCATCGGAGGCGCTGGCTGGCGCTATGACATCACGCGTCAGGTGGACCTGATCGGGAAAGGCCGCGTGTTCGCACGCGGCCTTTTCTTTTTTGCGATTCGATGGATGCTGAGGCGTCGGCTTGTTCTGCTTCTGCTTCTGCTTCTGCTTCTGCTTCTGCTTTGGCTTTGGCTTCCAGCTTTTGACTTGAATCGAGCCGTAAAGCGAGCCGAGCATCGCAGGGCGGCGGGGTCGAAGAGCAGCCCGTGTCTGAGCGTAGCGAGTTTGGGCTGCGTGCCCCGTCGTCCGAGAAGCACAGGGGACCGCCGCGGCTTTATCGCGGCGGATCGCGTCCGGCGAAGGGACCTTTTGGTTCCTTTTGGGTCCAGCCAAAAGGGACTCGCACGCGCAGCGGGCGAAAGCCCTGCACTTGCTTGCGCTTCTCCGCTCGTCGCTTTGCGACTTTGATGTTCCGATCAAAAAAGAATCAACCGCAGGAGCGAAGATCAAGTACAGGGCTTCCGCGCTGTCGCGCGGCTTACTTTTGTCTTGGCAAAAGTAAGCAAAACCGTCT
>NZ_CEEDOV010000007.1:0-136851 GCF_979256585.1 Luteimonas sp. AC640a
GATACAGCCGCGGCGGTCCCCTGCGCTTCTCGGACGACGGGGCACGCAGCCCAAACTCGCTGCGCTCAGACATGGGCGGCTCTTCGACCCCGTCGCCCTGCGATGCTCGGCTCGCTTTACGGCTCGATTCAGATCAAGAGCGTAGAGCCAGAGCGAAAGCCAAAAGCCAAAAGCCAAAAGCCAAAAGCCAAAAGCGAAAAGCGAAAAGCGAAAAGCCGAGAGCCAGAAGCCGAACACCGCTGGCCGATAAGCGCGCCGCCGCTCGATTCCCATCGGTCGAAACACGGCGCCAGCAGGCGCGACATCTCAGACGTCGATACGCCGCAATTCGAGAGCGGCGTCATACACAGCGCCACTGGCCGCATCCAGCCCCTCCATGCCACGAATGACCTGTCCGTTCCGCCACGGCGCGTAGTCGTTGAAGCTGCCCATGCCGCCGAAGACATGCATCACCGCGCCGGACAGCGCGTTGAGTGCGTCCTGATCCGGGGCGTTCTTCGCGAGTAGTTCGGCGCGGGACAGGCACGACTCGAAGTGGCGCGTCCACGGGCAGTCCCAGTCAAGTCGCAGCATCGCGACTAGCGCACCAAGGTCGATCCGCAGTGTGTCGAGTTGCGCGCGGCGGTCGGGCATGAAGAGTCTGGTCCGGATTGAAAGATCGGATGCGGCTGCGAGGCGTGTCAGCGCGACGAAGACGCCGCGGGAACGAGCCGCAACGTATGCGCAGTTGTCTGCGGCAGGAATGGGGAAGCACGACCCTGTGCCCAGTCATCGTGGCCGGCGCCCCAGTACGGCGAGAGTGGATGTCCGCTCTGGCCGCCAGGCATGTGGGTGATCCCGTCGGCCTCGTGGCCGGGCGCGACGACCATGCGTTGGGACGCGCCGAAGGACGGACCTTGCACGCGCGGCACGGTGCCGTCGCCGGGCAGTGGTTCGGCCGGCATGCAAAGGGCACGCTTGCCGAGCAGAGGAATCGCCGACGCGAGCGGGTGGCAGATCGCGGTGGTGTTGCGTTCGCCCCAGGTGCGTTCGGCGAGTGAGCCGTCGCAGGCCACGCTTTCGCGCACGTCGCGGGCTGCGTCTTCGAACAGTGCCTGCCAGCCGTCGTCGACCGGTGCGCAAACACCGCGCTGGGTATCAGGCGTGCAGGCGAAGCGGCGGGGCAGCAGATGCGCGGGACGCTGTTCCACCAGTGGCCACGCGACGCCTTCAAAGTTCGCTGGGTCGGGCGTTTCGAATGTGTCGCCCAGCGCGGCGCGCGCGGGCGCGGCGAGGCCGCGCGCGAGACGTTCGTGCACGGCAAGGCGCCAGGCGCGGACCAGGCGGTATCCGACGGAGTCGACGCTGGCATGAGCGCTCCAGTCGCGCGAGGCATCGTTCAAGGCGCGCAACGCGCTGTCGTCGCCCGCTTCGTTCGCGATCGAGCCCAGCAAAGCGTGCCAGCGCGACAGCAGCACGGCGCGATCGTCGAGCTGGATCGCCAGCAGGTCACGTTCGGCGAACTCTTCGCGTGCTTCCAGGCCTTCGCGGATCTGCCAGGCGCGCATGCCGAGGGCGGCGCCGCCATCGCCGATGCGGGCGAAATCTTCGCCATCGACGACGCGACTGTTCGCGGTCCACAGTCGATCGGTATCGGGCGAGCGCAGCAGCGGCGAGGCACCGGTCGTGATGGACCACGGCGCGCAGCGGTTCGTGTCGGTCGCGGCGCCGGCCGTCAGCGGCATGGAGACGATGCGGCCGTCGCAGCCGGCATCGCGCGTCGGAATCGGTCCGAGCAGGCGCCAGGCGATGCGGCCGCCCCGATCGCCGATCACGAGGTTCTGCGTCGGCGTCGCGGTGCGGTCGGCGATCGCCAGCGCGTCGTCGAGATCGCGCGCGTGGGCGAAGTCGGCCAGGCCGAAATTCAATGCGCCGGGCTGATGCGCGGTCCAGCGCAAGGCGAGGGCGCTGCCGTCGTCTTCGCGATGGACCAGCGGGCCCCAGTCGCTGTCTTCCACGACCAGCGTCACCGGCGCGCCGCCGGCGACCTCGATGCGCTCTTCATGTCGCGTCAGTGGCGTGCAACCCGCAGGCGCGCCGTCGTTGCAGGGCACCACGCGCTGCCAGTCGAGGTAATCGCCGTAGCTGTTGGTGAAGCCCCAGGCGACGTGCGTGTTGCTGCCGACGATGATCGCCGGCAGGCCGGGCAGGGTGAAGCCGGTGACGTCGACCTGGCCGCTTGGTGCGCGCGGATCGGGATAGCGCAGGCGCGCGCGGAACCAGATGTTGGGCGCACGCAGGCCCAGGTGCATATCGTCGGCGATCAGTGCACGGCCGTCGGCCGTCAACGCGCCGGAAACGGCGAAGTTGTTGCTGCCTGGCGAAAGATCCGCCGCCGCAGGCGGCACAAACGGTGGAGTGAGGGCCAGCCGAGATGCCGCGGGTGAGGCCTCGGCTTGTGCCGACCCCACAGCTGCGAACGGCGATTCTTCACTCCGCGCGCCCTCAATCTCCACCACATCCAGCATCCGCAGATCCACAGCCTCCGCGCCCGGCAGCACCGCATCGCCACGCGCCTCTCCGAACAGCGGCGCATCCCAGCGGCTGCCGTCATGCGCGAACAGATCGAACAGCGCCGGCGGCAGTGCGGGCCGCAGGCGATGCATCGCGAGCTCTCGCGCATTCGTCGCGTCCTGCAGATCGAAGTACATCGCAAAGCCCGTCAGCGCGGAGTCGGCCGGTGTCCACGGCTGCGGCGTCTGTCGCAGCAGCAGATACGCCCAGGGTCGCGCACCCAGCGAAGTGAGGCCGGCATTGGCACCATCGGTATAGGCCTGCAGCTGCGGCATCCGTTCGCCCGCCACCGCGGCAAGATCCGATTCGACCCGCGCGCGCATGCGGTGGACGCGATTGCGACGGTCGGTCTCGAGCGCGCGTTCGCCGAACAGCGCCGAGAGTTCGCCCGACGGCACGCGCCGCATCAGATCCATCTCGAAATACCGTTCCTGGGCGTGCACGAAGCCGAGCGCACGCATCGCATCGGTCTCACTGGCGGCGGTGATCGTAACCACGCCGGCGGCGTCGCGTTCCATGGTCGCGGGCGCCCCGAGTCCGGTCAGCGACTGGTCGCCGTCGAGTGTCGGCAGGCTTGCGCGCAGCGACAGCCAGACGAAGATGCCGGCCGCGACCACCAGCACGATGAGCGCGAGCAGCGCCCGCAGGATCCATTTGCGCATGCGTAATTCCCCGGCCGCGACTGATACGGCGCGGCCCGATTATTCCATGGGCATGTTGCGGGCCGGCGCGCAGCCGGACCGGTGGCTCAGTTGCGTGCGTGCTCGGCCAGGCCGGACACCACGCCCAGTGACGGATCGCCGCGGACGATGCGCGCGTCCGGGAAGCGCGCCTGCGCGGCCGCCTGCACGTAGGGCGCGCCGGACATGCCGCCGGTCAGGAACAGGCTGTCGGGCGGCGCGTCGAGATCGCCGCGCACGTCGTCGAGCAGGGCGCCGATGGTGTCGAGGAAGCGTGCGCTTGCGGTTTCCAATGCTGCACGCGTTGCGTCCACGCGCAGGCCCGGCTCGATGTAGCCCAGCGCGTGACTGGCGTCGTCGTGACTGCTCAGCCGCACCTTCATGCCCTCGACGCCGCGGTACAGGCGCGTGGTGCCGCCGTCGCGTTGCAGGGCCTGCAGACGCGCGCCGAACGGCGCATCCACATGGCCGAAGTCACGCTTGTGGAAATCGCGTTGCCGCGGCATGTCCTGCACCGTCGCCGCTTCGACGAAATGGTGCACGGGAATGCGGCTCGCGCCCTTGCCGAACACCGGCATGACCTGGGCCATGCTCAGCGCGAGGTCGACGTCAGTGCCGCCGTTGGCGACGCCCCATGCGCGGTGCACGCGCGGCGCGCCATCGCCGCCGACTTCCGCCAGCGCGATGTCGGTCGTGCCGCCGCCGATGTCGACGACCAGTGTGGTGTGCCGCTGCGGACTTTCGGCGTGGTAGTGCAACGCCGCCGCCGCGGGTTCTTCAAGGAACTCGATCGAATCGAAGCCGGCCTGGCTGGCGGCGTCGCGCAGCAGCGCCAGCGCCTGCTCGCCACCGGCCTCGCCGAGCGAGCTGCGGAAGCGCACCGGTCGCCCGATCGTCGCCGCGCGCACCGTACTGCCGAGCTGCTGGCTCGCGGTCAGGCGGATGTGTTCAAGGATGTGCGCGGCGATGCCGGTGATCGTTTCCTTCGCGCGCGGATGCAGATTGAAGCCGAGCATGGATTTCGGCGACTGCACCAGATTGCCGCTGCCTTCGAGCAGGTAACTCTCGATCGCCGCCTCGCCGAACACCGCGTGCTGCAGGTCGGCGGCCGAAGATTCGGCATCGCGCATGCGCGCTTCCAGCCACTGGCGACGCACGATGCGGATCGCATCGCGGCGCAGCAGCGCGGCCGGACGCGGCGTACCGCCGGCGCGGGTCTGGTCGCTGCGCAGGCCGCGCATCAACGATTCCACTTCGGCCTCCATCGCCCCGTCGAGCTCGAACGCATCGAGATCGGGCAGGGTGGTCGGGAAGAACACCGCGGTGCGGAACTGCGGCTGTCCGTCGAACTGGATGTGCACCAGCCTGTCGCCGATGCGCGCAGCGGCGGCGGAATAGCTGGTACCGAAGTCGATGCCGATCTTCATTAGGGGGGCGACAGGCGGAAGGCGCGGGAGTCTACGCCGATGCGCGTCATGCCGCTTGCAACGGCCTGTGCGGTCTCCGCAACGCCGGCGCGACGCGGCTGAGAATGCGAAATGCATCCATTCCCATCCGATCATGCCGCGCGGCGGCCCGGCATACTGCGCGCATTCCACGTGTTGCGAGTGCTGCCATGAAAGGACATCCCGAAGTCGTCGATTACCTGAAGTTCCTGCTCCGCGGCGAGCTTGCAGCGCGTGACCAGTACTTCCTGCATTCGCGTCGTTACGAGGATCTGGGCCTGCACCAGCTCTACACGCGCATCAATCACGAGATGGAAGAGGAGACCCAGCACGCCGACGCGCTGCTCAAGCGCATCCTGTTCCTGGAAGGCACGCCCGACATGCGTCCCGACGCGTTCGAACCCGGCGTCACCGTCGAGGAAATGCTGCGCAAGGATCTCGACCTCGAATACCTTGTGCGCGACAACCTCGCCAAGGGCATCGTGCTGTGCGAACAGCACAGCGACTTCGTCACCCGCGAAGTGCTGGTGACCCAGCTCGCCGACACCGAGGAAGACCATACCTACTGGCTGGAGAAGCAGCTGCGCCTGATCGGGATGATCGGCCTGGAGCGCTACCAGCAGAGCCGCATGGGCGAAGCGGAAGGCACGCACGCCGGCGTGGGGTAAAGTCGGCGCGGCGGGTTCGCCGCGTTGTCGGGAGTCTGGAAACGCCTGCGCTTGTCGTGGGCGTTTCTGTTTTCAGCGGGTGAGAGGCCGCTGCTCGATCGAATCGAATGAGGCGTTTACCTTCACCCCAACCCCTCACCCAGGGGGAGAGGGGCTTCAAAGCGGACGCTCGCGGGATTCGAGCCCCTCTCCCTCTGGGAGAGGGGTTGGGGTGAGGGCAAACGCCGCCGAAAACTTCGAACCGCGCGCCGCCCCGAACCCGCATCACCCCCGACGCACCATCCGATACAACGCTGTCGACAACGCAGTCACCCCATCCGCCACGAAACCCGCCTCATCCGCCAGAATGTCGCGCCGCTCGACCGCATCGACCTGCCAGTCATCATCGAACAACGCGTGCACCTCGTCCGTCGCGACCGAAAACGGCGGCCCGGCTTTTTCCGCCTGCGGATACTCCAGCGTGACCAGCAACCCGCGGCACTCCGCTGGCAGTCGTCGCCATGCCGTGGCCGCGTACGTGCGGCGCAGCTCGGGCGGCAGTGCGATCAGCGCCGCACGGTCGTAGACAGCGGCGCAGTCCGCGAGCACGTCGGCGTCCAGCGCGAACGCATCGCCGACGATCAGTTCGTACGCAACGGCGACGAAATGCGCGCCGGCATCCGTTTCGTGGATTAAGGGTTCGAGTCCGCGTTCTTCGAAGAACTGGCGCACCGCCAGCTCCGACAGTTCGACGCCGAGCACGCGATGGCCACGTTCGGCCAGCCACACCATGTCGAGCGATTTACCGCACAGCGGCACGAACACGCGGGCCTCCGGTGCGAGATCGAGCGTCGGCCAGTGCTTCAACAGCAGCGGCAGCGGGGCGTCGCGGTGGAAGCCGATGCGGTTGTGGGACCAGCGTTCGTGCCAGAACTCGGGGTGCATGGCGGCTCCAGGATTCAGCCAGTTTGGCGATCGCGACGATCAGGCGCGCGCGGCGAAGGATCGCCGCGGCGCACCCGTGCCGGCGTCATTCGACGTCGAGCCCTTCGACCTTCTGCCAGCCGCGCGGCAGCAGGCCACCACGCGATGCGCGCGCGCCGATATAGGCGTCGAGTTCCTTGAACGACAGCGTCATCGTGCGTGCACCCGAGCGCACCAGCAGCGCGCTGCCCGGCGCGACGACGGCGAGCGCGACGACCTGTTCGGTGCCGCGCTTGGCCTTCGGGATCTCGATGATCTTGTTGCCTTTGCCCTTGTCGAGCTCAGGCAGTTCGGCGACCGGGAATACCAGCAGATGACCGGCGCTGGTCACCACGACCAGACGGTCGGCATCGACAGCGCGCACGGCGGCCGGCTGCAGCACCGTCGAACCCGGCGACAGCGACAGCATCGCCTTGCCCGCCTTCTGCCGGCCGGTGAGGTTCTCGAAGCGGGTCACGAAGCCGTAGCCATGCGAGGACGCGACGACGAAGCGCGCGTCCGATTCACCGGCGACCACAGCCTGGAACGACGCGCCTGCAGCCGGCGAGAAACGGCCGGTCAGCGGTTCGCCGTTGCCGCGCGCCGATGGCAGCGAATGCGCGACGGTGGAGTAGCTGCGGCCGGTCGAATCGAGGAACGCAACCTGCTGCGTCGTGCGGCCGCGCGCGAACGCAAGCAGACTGTCGCCGTCGCGATAGTTCATGCCCGCCGGATCCACGTCGTGGCCCTTGCCCGCGCGCACCCAGCCCTTCTCGCTGACGACGATCGTCACCGGCTCGCTCGGCACCAGATCGCTCTCATCGAGCGCCTGCGCGGCGCCGCGTGCGACCAGCGGGGAGCGACGCGCATCGCCGTACTTCTTCGCATCGGCCTGCAGCTCGTCCTTGATCAGCTTCTTCAGTTTGGTCTTGCTCTCGAGCGTGGTCATCAGACGATCGCGCTCGCTTTCCAGTTCGGCCTGTTCGCCGCGGATCTTCATCTCTTCGAGGCGCGCGAGCTGGCGCAGACGCGTTTCGAGGATGTAGTCGACCTGGTCGTCGCTGAGTTCGAACCGCGCCTGCAGCACGGCGCGCGGCTCGTCCTCGGTGCGGATGATGTGGATCACCTCGTCGAGATTGAGGAACGCGACCAGCAGGCCATCGAGCAGGTGCAGGCGACGCTCGACCTTCTCCAGACGATGGGTCAGGCGGCGGGTCACGGTGGTGGTGCGGAACTGCAGCCACTCCGACAGCAGCATCTTCAGGTTCTTGACCTGCGGACGCCCGTCGAGCCCGATCACGTTGAGATTGACGCGATAGCTCTTCTCGAGATCGGTGGTCGCGAACAGATGGCCCATCAGCTGTTCGGCGTCGACGCGGTTGGAGCGCGGAATCAGCACCACGCGCACCGGGTTGGCGTGATCGGACTCGTCGCGGATGTCTTCCAGCCACGGCAGCTTCTTGGCGCGCATCTGCGCGGCAATCTGCTCGATCACCTTGCTCGGGCTGACCTGGTGCGGCAGCGCGGTGATGACGATATTGGTGTGTTCTTTCTCGAACGTCGCGCGTGCGCGCACGCTGCCGTGGCCGGTCTCGTACATGTGCAGCAGATCGGCGGACGGCGTAATGATCTCGGCGCTGGTCGGATAGTCCGGGCCGCGCACGTGCTCGCACAGGTCGCGCACGCTCGCATCGGGATCGTCGAGCAGACGCAGACAGGCGCTGACGATCTCATTGACGTTGTGCGGCGGCACGTCGGTGGCCATGCCGACCGCGATGCCGGTGGTGCCGTTGAGCAGCAGATGCGGCAGGCGTGCCGGCAGCCACGTCGGCTCCTGCATCGTGCCGTCGAAGTTGTCGGTCCAGTCGACGGTGCCGTGGCCGAGTTCGGCCAGCAGCATCTCCGCGATCGGCGTCATCTTTGATTCGGTGTAACGCATCGCCGCGAAGGACTTCGGGTCGTCGCTGGAGCCGAAGTTGCCCTGGCCGTCGATCAACGGATAGCGGTACGAGAACGGCTGCGCCATCAGCACCAGCGCCTCGTAGCACGCGCTGTCGCCGTGCGGATGGTATTTGCCGATCACGTCGCCCACGGTGCGCGCGGACTTCTTCGGCTTCGCCGCCGCGCCCAGGCCCAGCTCGCTCATCGCGTAGATGATGCGGCGTTGCACTGGCTTGAGGCCGTCGCCGATGAACGGCAGCGCACGGTCGAGCACCACGTACATCGAATAGTCGAGGTAGGCGCGCTCGGCGAATTCGCGCAGCGGCAACTGCTCGAAGCCATGGAAGGGGGTGCGGACGGACTCGGTCATCGGGACAGCATCTACGGCGGAACCGGGATTTTAGCGGGTGGTGGTCGCAGGTGCTGTGTTGCGATGCGTTGTCGACGCACGCGGACGGGGCGAAGCGCCTCGTGAAGCCCCGACAGGGGATCGCCGGTCGCCAGGGGCGTCGCGCGTATCATGATCGACGTATGGACACCAAGCCGAGATCGCGCAGTTCCGCCGAGCCCGCCGGCGCCGCGCGTCACGCCGCGGCCGGCAGCCTCAAGCGCGTACCGCACGGCGGCTGCGACGGTTGCCTGGCGCGGCCGCTCGCGATCTGCGCATCCATTCCCGCCGCGGAAACCCACGCGCTGGAAGCCGTGGCCGGCGAGTTGCGGCTGCCGGCCGGCGCCACGCTCGCCAGCGAAGGCGATCCGCGCCGCGAGGTCCACACCATCACCCGAGGCATGCTGCGCCGCGTGCGCCTGCTGCCGGACGGCCGCCGTCTCGTCGCCGGCTTTCTGATGGCGGGCGATTTCATCGGCTTCAGCGGCGCGCCGCACTACCGGCACACCCTCGAAGCGGTGACCGACTGCGTGCTGTGCGTGTTTCCGATGCAGTCGATGCGCAGCCTGTGCCAGCGCTATCCCGACCTCGAATCCGGGATGCTCGCCCAGGCCTGCAGCGAGCTCGACGCCACACGCGGCAGCCTGATGCTACTGGCGCGATTGGGCCCGGGTGAGCGGCTGGCCGGGTTCCTGGTCGAACTCGGCGAACGCCAGCAGCAGCGGGGCGGGGCGGCGGACCATGTCGACCTGCCGATGACCCGCGGCGATATTGCCGACCACCTGGGGCTGACGATCGAGACGGTGAGCCGCAGCTTCACCAAGCTTCGGCAGAGCGGGGCGATCGCGTTCGAGGATCCCAGGCGGATCGATCTGGTGGACGTGGTGGCGCTGCGGCGTGCGGCGGGGCTGTAGTCGCCCAGCTCGCCGGGGATGAGCACCGCTCCCTCCGGGAGAGGTCGCCATACGAAGCGTGTCGGGTGAGGGATAGGGGCTGACCCCGTTGCGGCAGAAGCGCCATCAGCCCACGCCGTCTCCAGAGGGAGAGGGGAAGGGGCTCTGCAAACCCAGACGGTGAGCCGCAGCCTGACGACGCAGCGGCTGCCTGGGCCATCCCCCAGCTCACGGAGAAGGCGCGGTCATCCGCATTGATCTCGATCAATGCCGACCCGCCCGCCGCGGCGCAACCTGCGCGCATGATCCGTTCCGGCCGCATTCCATGATCGACATGACCGTCGTCGAGCTGTCCCGCCTGCAGTTCGCGCTGACCGCGATGTACCACTTCCTGTTCGTGCCGCTGACCCTCGGGCTGTCGTTCCTGATGGCGATCATGGAGAGCATCTACGTGATGACCGGGCGCGATGTCTGGCGGCGGATGACGCTGTTCTGGGGCGTGCTGTTCGGCATCAACTTCGCGATGGGCGTGGCGACCGGCATCGTCATGGAATTCCAGTTCGGCATGAACTGGGCCTACTACAGCCACTACGTCGGCGACATCTTCGGCGCGCCGCTCGCGATCGAAGGCCTGATGGCGTTCTTCCTCGAAGCGACCTTCATCGGCCTGTTCTTCTTCGGATGGAACCGCCTGTCGAAGCTGCAGCATCTGGCGATCACCTGGCTGGTGGCGTTGGGCGCGAATTTCTCGGCGTTGTGGATCCTGGTCGCCAACGGGTGGATGCAGAACCCTGTCGGCGCGGTGTTCAACCCCGACACGATGCGCATGGAGGTCACCGATTTCATGGCGGTGATCTTCAACCCGGTCGCGCAGGCGAAGTTCGTGCACACGGTGTCGGCCGGCTACGTTACCGGCGCGATCTTCGTGATGTCGGTCAGCGCGCTCTATCTGCTGCGCGGCAAGCACCGGGACATTGCGCGCCGTTCGATCGCGGTCGCCGCGAGCTTCGGTCTGGCCTCGGCGCTGAGCGTCGTCGTGCTCGGCGACGAGAGCGGCTACGCGGCGACCGAACACCAGAAGATGAAGCTCGCCGCGATCGAGGCCATGTGGCACACAGAGCCGGCGCCGGCCGGTTTTACGGTGATCGGTCTGCCCAACCAGGCGGGGCAGCACAACCGCTTCGAGATCAAGATTCCGTGGCTGATGGGCCTGATTGCGACGCGCTCGCTCGATGGCGAAATCCCCGGCATTCTCGAGCTGGTCGAACGCGCCGAGCACCGCATCCGCGGTGGCCAGCTCGCCTACGCCGCGCTCGAGCGGCTGCGCGAGGACCGTACCGACGCGACGGCGCGCGCGGCCTTCGACGCGCACTGGAGCGACCTGGGTCACGCGCTGCTGCTCAAGCGCTATCGCGACGACATCGTCAACGCCACCGAGCAGGAGATCTCGCAGGCCGCGCTCGACACCGTGCCGCGGGTCGCGCCGCTGTTCTGGACGTTCCGCGTCATGGCCGGCATCGGGTTCTACCTGATCGGGTTCTTCGCGTTCGCGTTCTGGATGGTCACGCGCAGCCGCATCGAGGAGAGCCGGCGGTTCCTGTGGATCGCGCTGTGGAGCCTGCCGCTGCCGTGGATCGCGATCGAATGCGGCTGGTTCGTCGCCGAATACGGTCGTCAGCCCTGGGCCGTCGAAGGTGTGCTGCCTACGTTCTATGCCGCCTCCGGCATCGCGCTCAAGGACATCCTGATCTCGCTGGCAGGCTTCGTGATCATCTACACGGGCCTGGCGATCGTCGCCGCGAAGCTGATGCTCAAGGCGATCGGCAAGGGGCCTGACGTGCTGGCACCGCTGGCCGGCGACGACGCGCCGGCCGCGATCGACGACGTCGCCCCGGACCTCGATGGTCGCGCGCGCGATGCGCTCGATCCCGCACCTGCCGCGCGCGCCTGACGCACCTACGTTTCCCGAGGATCTCCCATGGACTTCATTCCCCTCGACTACGCCACGCTGCGGCTGATCTGGTGGCTGCTACTGGGCGTCTTGCTGATCGGCTTCGCGGTGATGGACGGCTTCGATCTGGGCGTCGGCGCGCTGCTGCCGTTCGTCGCCAGGACCGATGCCGAACGTCGCATCGTCGTCAACACAATCGGCCCCGTCTGGGAGGGCAACCAGGTGTGGTTGATCCTCGGCGGCGGCGCGATCTTCGCGGCGTTTCCGCCGCTGTACGCGGTGAGCTTCTCGGGTTTCTACCTGGCGATGTTCCTGATCCTGTTCGCGCTGATCCTGCGGCCGGTCGGCTTCAAGTTCCGCGGCAAGGTGGAAGACCCGCGCTGGCGTGAGACCTGGGACTGGACACTGTTCGTCGGCGGCGCGGTGCCGGCGCTGATCTTCGGCGTCGCGGTCGGCAACGTGCTGCTGGGCGTGCCGTTCCATTTCACGCCGGAGCTGCGCGCGGTCTACACCGGCGGCTTCTTCGACCTGCTGACGCCGTTTGCACTGCTGGCCGGGCTGGTCAGCGTGAGCCTGCTGGTGGCCCACGGCGCCGCCATGCTGGTGATCAAGACCGACGGTCCCATCGCCACGCGCGCGGCGCGTTACGGCAGCCTTGCAGGCGTGATCGCCGCGGTGCTGTTCGTCGCTGCCGGCGTGTGGATCGCGACGGGCATCGCGGGCTTCCGCGTGGAGTCCGTGGTCGACACCGCGCTCGCGTCGAATCCGCTGCACAAGACCGTCAGCACGGCGCCCGGTGTGTGGATGGACAACTACCGCCACATGCCACTGACGATGATCGCGCCGCTGCTCGGCGTGCTGGGCGCGCTTGCATCGTCGGTGTTGCTGCGGCGGCGTCGCGGTGGTCTCGCCTTTGTGGCCTCGGGCGTGTCGATCGCCAGCGTGATCCTGACCGTGGGATTCGCGATCTTCCCGTTCCTGTTGCCCTCGTCGACGGTCGCCGGTTCCGGTCTCACGTTATGGGACGCATCGAGCAGCCGGCTGACGCTGTGGATCATGTTGCTGGCCACCCTCATTTTCCTGCCGCTGGTGCTGCTCTACACCACGTGGGTCTACCGCGTGCTGCGCGGCAAGGTCACTGACGCCAGCATCGCCGACACTCCGAACGCGTACTGAGTACACAACCAAGGAGCGACACCATGTGGTACTTCGCCTGGATACTCGGCATCGGTCTCGCGGCGACGTTCGCGATCCTCAACGGCATGTGGTTCGAAGTGCGCGAGCAGCGCAGGGAGGCTGCGCGCGCGGCGTGACAGCTTCCGGTCGCTGCAGCATCGGATGGCCGCACACGCAGCATCACGTGCGACTGCGCATCGTCTGCACACACTGCCGCCACCACCCGCGGAGCGACGACGATGACCCCGAACGATACGCCTGACACCACGCACGGCCCGCTGGAAAACGCGCGGACGCCCGATGGCCCGAAAACGCCGGGCGAATCGTCCGAGAAGCGCGACCAGGACCAGCGCAACGATCCGGAATCGATGCCGGGTGCGCTCGAAAGCAACCCGACACGACGCAGCGGCGACGGCGCGCCGGACAATCCCGGCAACCGCAAGCGCGACTGACGCGGCGCTCGCTGCGTCTGTGGCGTGCCCGGTTCGGACGCGCCGTTGCGCAGAAACCGGGCGATGCCGGCGCGGCGGAGCGACAGTCCGTCAGTTCGACGCAGGAACGACAGGCACAAAAAAACCCGCGATTGCGGGTTTGATGTTCACGGCTGGTAAGGCTGTGATGACCTTGGTGCCCGGAAGAGGACTCGAACCTCCACGGAGTTGCCCCCGCTAGCACCTGAAGCTAGTGCGTCTACCAATTCCGCCACCCGGGCAGGTCAGATCGACAATTCTGGGGTGCGGCCCGCCGGCTGTCAATGCGATGCGTGCCGATGCCGCCACCGCTTCTCTGTGTGCGTCAGAACGGTTTGGTCAGCGCCAGCAACACGATGGCGAGGCCGATCACGAAGACCAGTGACGCGGAGAACCGCAACAGGGCAGGCGGCGTCGCTGGCGGTTCGACGCGTGCCATCTGTCGCAGCGTGCGACTCAGCCAGCCGTGCAGGATCACCAGCGCACAGACGAGCGCGAGTTTGATCCGCAGCCAGGGCATCACCAGCCATCCGGCCTGCAGCGCGATGGTTAGACCGGCGCCCAGTGTCGCCAGCATTGCCGGCGACGTGACCCAGCGGTTCCAGCTGCGCAGGTTCGCGAGCAGCGAGCGCCCGTTGGGCGACGCCAGCAAGTCGTGGAGAGCGATCGCGATGCCACTGCCGACCATGCCGGTGAGCCACGTCGCCGCGGCCATGAAGTGCAGCAGCTTGAGCGTCAGGTAGTCCACGCGAGGCTCCGGAGGTCGGGTCCGGCCACTGCGGCTGGATGGCCCCCACGCAGGGTAGTCGGATGTGATCTCCGAAAGCGCCTGTGCAGCGACCGGGGTGCCCGGCAGCAAACAGCGGGCACAAAAAAACCCGCGATTGCGGGTTTGATGTTCACGGCTGGTAAGGCTGTGATGACCTTGGTGCCCGGGAGAGGACTCGAACCTCCACGGAGTTGCCCCCGCTAGCACCTGAAGCTAGTGCGTCTACCAATTCCGCCACCCGGGCAGGTCAGGGCGCGTATGTTGTCGATGCCTCCGGCGCTTGTCAACGGGATTTTGAAAGGCCGTCTGCTGCGCTTCGACGCCAGCCTCGCGGGCGAGCCTGTACCATCGCGGCAATGGCTAAACCTCCCAGCAAGCGCGGCAGCAGCCGCGGAACGCCCGGGCCCGCGTCACAGGGGGCCGGCAAGCGCGGCACCTCCGGCCCGGCCCGCCCGAAATCGCACAGCGACCGCAAGGACGCATTGCCGCCGTGGATGCCCGATCCGGGCCTGCAGCGCGCGCTGCGGACAGGCGGGCCAACGAAGTCCGCGTCGCAGGATCGTCCGCCCTCAGCGCGCGGTGGGCGCTTCGAAGATCCGCACGCCAACCGTGAGGCGGCGCGCTACGCGAATCCGATCGCGAGCCGTGAGGCGATCCTGCAGACGCTCGTCGACGCCGACGGCCCGATGACGTTCGACGAGCTCGCGATCAAGCTCGCGCTCACCGAACCCGATCGCGCCGATGCGCTCGGCAAGCGCGTCGCTGCGATGCTGCGCGAAGGCCAGTTGCTGCAGAACCGCCGCGGCGGCCTGGTGCCGGCCAAGCGCATGGACCTGATCCCGGGCACGGTGATCGCCAATCCGGAAGGCTTCGGCTTCCTGCGACCGGATTCCGGCGCGGGCGAAGACCTCTTCCTGCCACCGACCGAGATGCGCAAGGTCATGCACGGCGATCGCGTGCTGGCCAGCCTGACCAATGTCGATGCGCGCGGCCGCCGCGCCGGCGTCGTCGTCGAAGTGCTCGAACGCCGCACGACGCGTCTGATGGGCCGCTTCTCGGTCGAGCACGGCATCAGCTACGTCGTGCCGGACGATCGCCGCATCCAGCGCAACATCCAGATTCCGGTGGACGCGCGCCAGGACGCGCAGCACGGCCAGCTGGTCGTCTGCGAGATCACCGCGCCGGGCGATTCGCACCGTCCGCCGATCGGCCGCGTGCTGACCGTGCTCGGCGATGTGCTCAAGCCGTCGCTGGTGGTCGAGGCCGCGATCCACGGCCACAACCTGCCGCACGAGTTCTCGCAGGACGTGCTCGACGAAGCCGCCGCGGTGCCGGTGGATGTGGAGGAGCGCATGGTCGGCGGCCGTGTCGATCTGCGCACGCTCCCCCTTGTGACGATCGACGGCGAGGACGCCAAGGATTTCGACGACGCCGTCTACTGCGAGCCCAACCGCGACGGCTTCCGCCTGGTGGTCGCGATCGCCGACGTGTCGAACTACGTGCGTCCCGGTACGCCGCTCGACGATGAAGCCCAGCTGCGCGCGACCAGCGTGTACTTCCCGGGTTTCGTCGTGCCGATGCTGCCCGAGACGCTGTCGAACGGAATCTGCTCGCTGAAGCCGAAGGTCGACCGCATGTGCTTCGTCTGCGACATGCAGGTGATGCGCGACGGCACGGTGTCGGAATCGAAGTTCTACGAAGCGGTGATGCATTCGCACGCGCGCCTGACCTACACCCAGGTGTGGAAGGCGGTCGGCGAACTAGACCAGGACACGCGCGACGCGATCAAGCCGGTGCTGCCGCAGGTCGAACGTCTGCACCAGCTGTACGCCGTGCTGGCCAAGGCGCGCGCCAAGCGTGGCGCGATCGAATTCGAATCGTCCGAAGTGCGGTTCGTCCTGGACAACACCGGTGAGGTCACCCAGGCCGGCATGCTCCAGCGCAACGACGCGCACAAGCTGATCGAGGAATGCATGATCGCGGCGAACGTGGAGGCTGCACGGTTCCTGCTCGAGGCCGCCATCCCCGCGCCGTACCGCGTGCACGACAAGCCGCCGGAAGCGAAGTACGCCGACCTGCTGGAATTCCTCAAGGAATTCTCGCTGCGTCTGCCGCCGTGGGCGAAAGTGCAGCCCAAGGACTTCACCGTCCTGCTGAAGAAGATCCGCGAACGGCCCGACGCGACGCTGCTCGAATCGGTGCTGTTGCGCAGCCAGAGCCAGGCGGTCTACACGCCCGAGAACATCGGCCACTTCGGTCTGGCGCTGGCGTCGTACGCGCATTTCACCTCGCCGATCCGCCGCTACCCCGATCTGCTGGTGCACCGCGCGATCAAGCACGTGCTGTCGGGTCAGCCGCTGGCGAAGTTCATGTACACGCCGCGCCTGATGGAAAGCCTGTCGCTGCAGTGTTCGGAGCGTTCGCGACGCGCCGATGAAGCCGAGCGCGAAGTCGACGAGCGCTACCGCGCCGCGTGGATGGAGCAGCACGTCGGCGGCCAGTTCGACGGCGTGATCAGTGGTGTGACCAGCTTCGGTCTGTTCGTAGAACTCGACCAGTCGAAGGTCAACGGTCTGGTCCACGTGACCCAGCTGCCGAACGACTTCTACAGCTTCGATCCGATCCGCCGGATGCTCAACGGCCAGCGTGCCGGCCGCCAGTACCGCCTCGGCGACCGGGTGCGGATCATCGTGCTCAAGGCCAGCCTGGAAGACCGCAAGATCGACTTCCGTTTGGTCGATCCGGACTCGACGGTGCAGGGCGGCCCGAAGCCGCTGCCGCCGCGCGGCAAGCCGGCCAAGCGCGAGAAGAAGCCTTACTGATCAGGCCGTTTCGCTAGAATGGCCGTCGTTCGCGGGGCCGGCGCGCAGGTGCCGACCCCGTCGATGTTTCCAGACACCCGCATTCCTTTCTTCGAATTCCCAGCACCATGACCAACAAGCAGAACCAGTGGATCGTCGGCATCAATGCCGTGGCCGCGGCCGTCGAACACGACGCCGAGAACGTGCGCGAGGTGCTGCTGGAAGCGGGCGCGAAGAATCCGCGCGTCGTCGAGATCGAATCGGCTGCACGCCGCCGTGACATCGACGTGCGCCGGGTCAACCAGCAGGCGCTCGACGGCGTCGCCGGTGGTCTGCGGCATCAGGGCGCGGTCGCGCGCTACGCCGCGGCGAAGACCTGGGACGAAAACGAACTCGAAGGCCTGGTCGAGGCCGCGGAGGGCAAGGCACTCCTGCTGGTGCTCGACGGTGTGCAGGATCCGCACAATCTCGGCGCCTGCCTGCGCAGTGCGGCCGCCGCAGGTGTCACCGCCGTGGTGATCCCCAAGGACAAGGCCGTGCAGGTCAACGCGACCGTGCGCAAGACCTCGGCCGGTGCGGCGGACAGCATCCCGGTGGTGCGCGTGACCAACCTGTCGCGCACGCTGCGCGATCTGCAGAAGCTCGGAGTGTGGATCTACGGCCTCGCCGGCGAAGCCACCGCGACGCTGTATGCGACTGACCTGCGCGGCAACGTCGCGCTGGTGCTGGGCGGCGAAGCCGATGGCCTGCGCCGCCTGACCCGCGAGCACTGCGACGGTCTGGTGACGATTCCGATGCCGGGCGGTGATGCACTGGGCGGTGTCGAGAGCCTCAACGTCTCGGTCGCTGCCGGCGTCACGCTGTTCGAAGCGGTGCGCCAGCGCCTGGGCTGAGCCCGCGGCTTGCCGCGGGCAGGGCATCGGCGGAAGATGCGCCGAACCTCGTCCCTTGGAGTACGCGATGGATCTGCAATGGCATCAGTGGTGCGGCATCGTCGGTGCGTTTCTCGTGGTGCTCGCGTACTTCCTGCTGCAGGTCACCCGGTTCTCGGGTGCGGGCCTGCCGTATCTGCTGCTGAACCTGTTCGGTGCGATCGGCATGGCGGTGTCGCTGTACGGCACTTTCAGCATGCCGGTGCTGATCATGCAGTTGGCGTGGATCGCGATCAGCTTGTTCGGGATTGTCAGGACGTTGGGCGCGCGGGGGCGGATGCGCTCCGGTCTTTCATCCAGATAATTATTCCGGTCGACCGGCGCTGAGGCGCGGCGGGGAATATCTCCGCGTTCCGCTGGGGCGCGAGATGCGCTGAAGTGCACGGCTTTCGCCCGCTGCGCGTGCGAGTCCCTTTTGGATGGACCCAAAAGGAACCAAAAGGTCCCTTCGCCGGACGCGAGCCGATGCGATACAGCCGCATCGGTCCCCTGTGCTCCTCGCCTGACGCGGCACGCAGCCCAAACTCGCTGCGCTCAGACATGTGCTGCTCTTCGGCCACGCCAGGCTCGGGTGCTCGGCTCGCTCTACGGCTCGATTGAAGTCAAACGCGGGAAGCCGAAGCCGCAGCCGAAGCGAAAGCAGAGCAGAAGCAGAAGCAGAAGCAGAAGCAGAGCGAGCCTGTAGCGTCGAGCCGAGCCGAAGCGAAGCGAAGCGAAGAAGTCGAGGTCAAGTGGCACGCCATCACGCAGGGTGGTCAGCAGGCGAGCGAACACCTCGCATTTCAGTGGTCGCGTGTTGCGGCCACGCACGGTTGAGTTTCCGTAGAAGCGCGCTGTCGCGCAGAAGCGCATCCAAGAAAAGCCGATCTCGTCATGGACGTTGCTGCTCGCTTTGGTTGTTGCGGCTGCGGCTCCTTTTCTGCCCGCTCTTGCCGCTGCCGCTGCCGCTGCCGTTGCTGTTGCTGTTGCTGTTGCTGTTGATGTCGCTGTTGCTGTTGCTGTTGCGGTGGCTCTTGATCTCGAATCGAGCCGTAAAGCGAGCCGAGCATCGCAGGGCGGCGGGGTCGAAGAGCAGCCCATGTCTGAGCGTAGCGAGTTTGGGCTGCGTGCCCCGTCGACCGAGAAGCGCAGGGGACCGCCGCGGCTGTATCGCGGCGGATCGCGTCCGGCGAAGGGGTTTTTTGGTTCTCTTTTTGGCCCGTCAAAAAGGAACTCGCGCGCGCAGCGTGCGAAAGCCCTGCACTTGCGTTGACGGACGGGAAGCACGGAATAAAGGGTAGATAGCGCGAGACAGCATTGCGCATTGTGTTCCGCATGCGCGACCAAAGCCCGCACATCGCGGGTTACACCCCGGTAATCCGAATCCCCCACCCACCAGCGATAATCCCCCCACACCAGGAAGCGGGGACGACCCCGCCACTCCATTCCACATCCGGGGACGGCCCCATCGCAAAGATGGAGGCATTCCCATGTCCTGGATCATTCTCGTGCTCGCCGGCCTGTTCGAAATCGGCTGGGCGATCGGTCTGAAATACACCGAAGGCTTCACGAAGCTCTGGGCCACGGTCGGCACCGTCGCCGCGATGGTGATCAGTGTCGGGTTGCTGGGCGTCGCGATGCGCGATCTGCCGGTCGGGACGGCCTATGCGATCTGGGTCGGGATCGGCGCGGTCGGTACGGTCATTCTCGGCATGGTGCTGATGGGCGATGCAGCGAGTCCGGGGCGGCTGATCAGTCTCGGCTTGATCATCGCCGGCATCATCGGACTGAAACTCGCGAGCTGATGCTGCGAGGCGCGCGCTGCGACAGCGGCGCGCAGTGCGCATCAAGGGCGAGGGCGCGTGTGCGCCCTCACTCCGCGCACCGGCGCTCACCATCCCGCGACGAATCTGGACGCCGGTTCAGGAGAGCGCTGGCGTGCGTCATCGGCATCGCCGACCATGGCCGACCCCACGTCGGTCCGTCGCGCACGGACTGCTTCTCACTGTCCCGGGAAAGCCTGTGCTGAGTGTCGTTGCGATCGTTCTTGCGTCCTATCTGGTCTTGCGTGTGGTGTTTCCATTGCGTCTGCCCTGGCCGGTGCGCGCGGGACTCGCATTGCTGGTCTATGGCCTGGCGCTGCACCACCGCATCGTCGCGCGCTTCGCCGGCAGCATGGCGTCGCCGGAACTGCCGAAGCTGGTCATCGCCGCGCTCGGCACGGGCTTCATCGCGCTGCTGCTGACCGCACTGTTCGTCTTGCTGCTCGACGTGGTGACGCTGCTGGTCTGGGCGCTGCGTCGCCGTAATGCGCTCGCGACAATGCGTGGCCCGTGGCTGCGGCCTGGCGCTGCGGCACTCGCGTTGCTGCTGTCGGCCTACGGCACGTGGCAGGCGATGGTGGTGCCGCAGGTGCGGCAGATCGAAGTGTCGATCGCAGGGTTGCCGCAGGCCTTCGACGGCTACCGCGTGCTGCAGCTGACCGACATCCATGCCAGCCGCCTGCTGACCGGCGACTGGGTCGCCGGCGTGGTCGCCGCATCCAATGCGCAGCAGGCGGACCTGATCGTCATCACCGGCGATCTCGTCGACGGCAGCGTGACCGCGCGCGCCAACGACGTGCGCCCGCTTGCGGATCTGCGTGCGCCCGATGGCGTCATCGCGATCACCGGTAATCACGAGTACTACGGCGAGTACCGCGGCTGGATGGACGCGTTCCGCGCGATGGGCATTGCGGTGCTGGAGAACGCGCACGTCCGTGTCGAACGCGACGGCGCGGCGTTGACGATCGCCGGTGTCACCGATCCGGTCGCCGAGCGCTACGGCCAGGCGCTGCCGGACATCGATGCGGCGATCGCGGGTGCCGATCCGCAGGCGCCGATCATCCTGCTCGACCATCGCCCGGTCGAGGCACGCGAGAACGCCAAGCGTGGCGTCGTGCTGCAGCTGTCGGGCCACACGCACGGCGGCCACATCGTCGGCATGGACCGGCTGGTGGCGCGCGCGAATGGCGGTTACGTGTCCGGTCTGTATCCGGTCGACGGCATGCAGCTCTATGTCAGCAACGGCGCCGGTCTGTGGCCGGGCTTCGCGACGCGAATCGGCGTGCCGTCCGAGATCACGGTGCTCACGCTGCGTCGCGCGGACGGCTGAGCACGGCGCGGATTCATTCGGCGGTCGCTGCCGGCGCCGCCATCTTCGGCCAGGCGTTGGCGATACGGCAGAACAGCTGCGCGGTCAGCGTGGTGTCGTAGAGCGCGGAATGTGCCTGTGTCTGGTCCCACTGCAGGCCCGCGGCCTGCACCGCGCGCGCGAGCACAGTCTGCCCGTAAGCGACGCCGGCCAGCGTCACGGTGTCGAAGACGCTGAAGGGATGGAACGGGTTGCGCTTGTGCTGGGTGCGCGCGACTGCGGCATTGATGAAGCCCAGATCGAAATGCGCGTTGTGCCCGACCAAGATCGCGCGCTGGCATTCGTGGTGACGCACCGCGTTGCGCACGTGATTGAAGATGTGCTCCAGCGCTTCGCGCTCGGGTTTCGCGAACCGGAACGGATGGTGGATGTCGATGCCGGTGACTTCGAGCGACTGCGGATCGATGTGCGTGCCGTCGGCTGGTTCGACATGCGTATGCGCGGACGCGCCCGGTACGAGATTGCCGTCCTCGTCGATGTTCAGAGGGATCGCCGCGATCTCCAGCAACGCATGGCGGCGGGACTCGAAACCACCGGTTTCGACGTCGACGACCACGGGCAGAAAGCCGCGGAACCGGCGGGACATGGGGAGATGGGGCGACACGGCATCGTCGGTCGATGCGGGGGCGGGTACTGCGGCTTCACTCATGCGTGCAAGCCTAGCAGAGCGGGGGGGTGTGGCTGGGTTTGGCGGTGCGCTTGGATCGTGCGGGATGCGCCGCGTTTCTATGGAGAAGAGCCTGGGCAGGGCCCTATGCGGTACCTCTCGGCAACGTGCTTGAGGTGGGCAGCCACGCGAGCGTTTGCCCTCACCCCAACCCCTCTCCCAGAGGGAGAGGGGCTCGGTCCGCGCGTAGTATGGGCGGACGACGGGCTGATTCCGTGCTCGGGGCTGACGGTCGTGGAGGTCAGCACCTCTCCCTCCGGGAGAGAGCCTGCCCCGGACTTGATCCGGGGTCGACGCGCACCGCGCGTCGGGTGAGGGTACCAGCGCACGCATCTGCACAGCCGTCAAAAAAGGCGGCATGTCGGATCCGTTCCCAAATGCAAGCAAAATGCGCTCTTTTAGAACCCATCCGCCAGAAGGCGCACGCCATCTATCCGCTTGCAGACGAGCCGGTTCAACCCATCCGGATCAGGTCACCGTATTGGTGAAATCCCGCTTGTCGCGCGGCGGCAGGGGCTCGTCGCCCTTGACCATGAACCAGATGTTCTCGGCGATGTTGGTTGCGTGGTCGCCGATGCGTTCGATGTTCTTGGCCATGAACAGCAAATGCGTGCAGGGCGTGATCGCGCGCGGGTCTTCCATCATGTAGGTCAACAGCTCGCGGAACAGGCCGGTGTAGACCGTGTCGATCTCGGCGTCCTGCGCGCGCACGCGCTGGGCGGCGACCGGATCGTTGTCGCGGAACGCGACCAGCACTTCGCGCATCTGCCGCACCGCCAGTTCGCCGAGCACCGTCAGGCCGCGAGTGTAGGGCAGGGGCGGCGCGAGGTTCAGCGCGGTCGAACGCTTGGCGACATTCGCGGCGTAGTCGCCGACACGTTCGATATCGGCAGCGATGCGCAGGGCCGAGAGGATCTCGCGCAGGTCGCGCGCCATCGGGCCGCGCAGCGCCAGCTTCATGACGTCCTGGCTGATCTCGTGCTCGAGCGCGTCGATCGCCTCGTCGTTGGCGATGATGCGTTCGGCGGCCTTGTCGTCGCGCCGCTCCACGACGTCCAGTGCCGATTCCAGCTGCGCGGCGGCCATCTCGCCCATGCGCAGGATCTCGTGGGTCAGACGGCTGCGCTCTTCATCGTAGCTCTTGACGATGTGGTCGTTCAGTTGGTTGGGCATGGCGGGGAACCTGGAAGAGTGGCGACGATGTGCGATTGGGAGCTTGGGTCAACTGCGAACCGGCAGATTGCGCCCGTCCGGCCACGCGCAGCGCGCGTGGCGTTCGGCAGGCCGCGCGGCAATGCCGCGCAAGCTGGCCTGCCTCACCCAAATCGACCGGTGATGTAGTCCTCGGTCTGCTGCTTCGAGGGATTGGAGAAGATCGTCTCGGTGGTGTCGTGTTCGATCAGATCGCCCAGATACATGAAGGCGGTGAAGTCCGAAACGCGGGCCGCCTGCTGCATGTTGTGGGTCACGATGACGATCGTATAATCGACCTTGAGCTCCTCGACCAGCTGCTCGATGCGGCTGGTGGAGATCGGATCGAGCGCCGACGTCGGCTCGTCGAGCAGCAGTACGTCCGGGCGCAGGGCGACGGCGCGTGCGATGCACAGGCGCTGCTGCTGGCCACCGGACAGGCCCAGTGCGTTCTGGTTGAGCTTGTCCTTGACCTCGGTCCACAGCGCGGCCTGGGTCAGCGCCTGCTCGACGCGCACGTTGAGTTCGGCCTTCGACAGCTTCTCGTGGTGTCGGATCGCGTAGGCGACGTTCTCGAAGATCGTCATCGGGAACGGCACCGGCTTCTGGAACACCATGCCGACCTTCGAACGCAGACGGTTCATCGGGTACTTCGGCGCGAGGATGTTCTCGCCGTCGAGCAGCAGTTCGCCGCTCGCGGTCATCTTCGGATACAGCGCGTAGATGCGGTTGAAGATGCGCAGCAGCGTCGACTTGCCGCAGCCCGACGGGCCGATCAATGCGGTCACGCGCTTCTCGGGAATCTCGAGCTCGATGTTCTTGAGCGCGTGAAAATCGCCGTAGTGGAAGTTCAGCCCGCGCGCGGCGATCTTGACCGGCGTCGGCGCCAGTTGCGTGCGCGCATGCGTCGCGAGCTGGATGCGCTGCGACGGAGCGGTGTGGAGATCGTTCATGGACGGGTCCAGGCTGAGATTAGTCATGGGAGATCTTGTTGCGCAGCAGGATGGCGCGGGCGCCCAGGCTGACCAGCAACACGAAACAGGTGAGCACCAACGCGCCGGCCCAGGCCAGCTGCTGCCAGGACTCGTACGGGCTGCCGGCGTACTGGTACATCACCACCGGCACGCTCGCCATCGGCTGCATGATGTTGTTGTTCCAGTACTGGTTGCCGAACGCGGTGAACAGCAGCGGTGCGGTTTCGCCGGAGATGCGCGCCAGCGCGAGCAGCACACCGGTGACGATGCCGGCCGAAGCACTGCGGTAGAGCACCTGCACGACGACCTTCCACAGCGGAACGCCGAGCGACAGCGCGGCCTCGCGCATCTGCGTGGGCACCAGCTGCAGCATTTCGTCGGTCGTGCGCACGACCACCGGCAACACGATGAAGGCCAGTGCGATCGCGCCGGCCAGCGCCGAGAAGCGGCCGCCGGTCGTCATCACGAACGCGGTGTAGACGAACAGGCCCAGCACGATCGACGGCGCCGACAGCAGGATGTCGTTGATGAAACGCACGACCACGCCGGCCTTGCGGGCGCGGCCGAACTCGGAGAGCCAGGTGCCGGCGGCCACGCCGAGCGGTGTGCCGATCGCGATCGCCAGGCCGCACATCACCGCGCTGCCGAAGAAGGCGTTGAGCAGACCGCCCTCGACCATCGGCGGCGGGGTCATCTGGGTGAACAGCGCCGGATTGACGCCGCCGGCGGCCTTGGAGATCAGCGTCCAAAGAATCCAGCCGAGGAAGAACAGACCGAATGCGGCGGTGAGGCAGCCCATCGCGACGGCGACGCCGTTCTGGATGCGACGACGCGCATAGAGACGGTCGGCGACCTGGCGCTCGCGTTCGGTGACGGTGGCGACGGCCATTACTTGCCCTCCTTGCGGGCCAGCTGCATCAGCATCAGGCGGGCGATGGCCAGCACGACGAAGGTGACGATGAAGAGCACGAAGCCGAGCAGCAGCAGCGCTGAACGGTAGGTCTCGGTGGCTTCACCGAAGTCGTTGGCGATCAGCGCGGCGATCGTGGTGCCGGGTTCGAGCAGCGACGGCGTCAGGCGCACCGAGTTACCGATCACGAAGGCGACCGCCATCGTCTCGCCGAGTGCACGACCGAGGCCGAGGAACACGCCACCGATCACGGCCGAGCGCGTGTAGGGCAACACGATGTCCCAGCTGACTTCCCACTTCGTCGCGCCGAGCGCGTAGGCCGATTCCTTCAGGCGCGTGGGCACGGTCAGGAACACTTCGCGCATGACCGCCGAGATGAAGGGGATGACCATGATCGCGAGCACGAAGCCGGCGGTCAGCGTGCCGATGCCCAGCGGCGGGCCGCGGAACAGCACGCCCAGATACGGCACTTCGCCGAGCGTGTCGTTGAGCCACGGCGTGATGTAGGTGGTCATCACCGGCACGAGCACAAACAGGCCCCACATGCCGTAGATGATCGAGGGAATGCCCGCGAGCAGTTCGATCGCGGTGCCGACCGGCCCGCGCAACCAGCGCGGCGCGACCTCGGTCAGGAAGAAGGCGATGCCGAAGCTCACCGGCACGGCGATCACCATCGCGATCAGCGCGGTGACGATGGTGCCGACGATCGGTGCGAGTGCGCCGTAGCGGTTCTCGACCGGATTCCAGTCGGCGGTGGTGAAGAACGACAGGCCCTGCGACGAGAGGGCATCGCGGCCGCCCCAGAGCATCGACAGCGCGGCGCCGGCGAGCGCCAGCATCACGAAGACGACGGTGGCGGTCAGGACGATCTTGAACAGACGATCGGCACGCGCATCGCGGATATCGCGTTTGCTCGGAGCCGGTGGCGCGGCGTGGAGGGTGGCGGCGTTCATGGGAAGTCCGGAGGAGGAGAGCCGCGAAGCGGTGTGGATCCGTCATTCCGGCGGAAACCGGAATGACCTTGTTCCGTCATTCCCGCGTAGGCGGGGAGACGCTTTTCAACAGCCGAATGGCTGGTCATCCAGGGACGTTCGTGATCGTCGCGCTCGGATCGGAAGTCGCTGGATCCCGGCCGGCGCCGGGATGACGATCCGTATCCGCGCCCGCTTGCGCGGGCGCGGACGGAACATCACTTGAACTCGGCTGCCCAGTAGGCCTCGATCTGCTGCACCAGCTCGGCCGGCAGCGGCACGTAATGCAGCTCGCTGGCCTGCGCCTGCCCCGACTCGAACGCCCACTTGAAGAAGTCGCGCGCGGCCTGGCTGCGTGCTGCGTCCTTCGGCTGCTTGTGCATCAGCATGAAGTTGGTCGCGGTGATCGGCCACGCGTCCGGACCGGGCGCATTGGTGATGACCAGGTTGAAGTCCTGCGCGCTCGCCCAGTCAGCGGTCGCGGCCGCGGCAGCGAAGCTTTCCTCGCTCGGCTGCACCCAGTTACCGGCCGCGTTCTGCAGCGAGGCGTACGGCATGTTGTTCTGCAGTGCGTAGGCCAGCTCGACGTAACCGATCGAACCCTTGATCTGCTGCACGTACGAGGCGACGCCTTCGTTGCCCTTTCCACCCACGCCCGACGGCCACTGCACCGAGGTGCCTTCGCCGACGGTCGACTTCCACGACTCGCTGACCTTCGACAGGTAGTTGGAGAAGTTGAACGTGGTGCCCGAACCGTCCGAGCGGTGAACGATGCTGATCTTGCCGGCCGGCAGGGTCACGCCGGGGTTGAGCGCGGCGATCGCCGGGTCGTTCCACGTGGCGACCTTGCCGAGGAAGATGTCCGCCAGCAGCGAACCGGTCAGCTTCAGCTGGCCCGGCTGCAGGCCGTCGACGTTGAGCACCGGCACCACGCCGCCGATCGCCGACGGGAACTGACCCAGGCCAGCGGCCTGCAGCTCGGCGCTGTCGAGCGGCTTGTCCGACGAACCGAAGTCCACCGTGCCGGCCTTGATCTGCGCGATACCGCCGCCCGAACCGATCGACTGGTAATTGACCTTGTTGCCGGTGGCGGCGTTGTAGTCGGCCGACCACTTCGACACCAGCGGGAAAATGAACGATGCACCGGCGCCCGAGATCTCGGCAGCGACGCGGTCGCCAGCCGGCTGTGCGGCGCCCGGAGCACCGTCGGCGGCCTGGCCGGCCGGCGCGTCCGCGCTGTTGCCACCGCAGGCGGCGAGGAAGATGAGCGAGGACAGCGCGAGGGCACCGATCCGGATCGTCTGACGGGACATGCGTGGCTCCAATTGAGTACGGCAACGCAGGGCGTCGCCTCGGTCCGCACATGAAATGATGTTTTTGTTACAGCCGTATGACGCGTGCCATCTCGATGAATGACAGCTGCACCGGGTGGGCGTCATGGGGGTGGGGTGCCGGGAGGTCGCGGGAAGGACATCGATGGCTCACGGGGGGTTGACGGTGAGGGCGTGCGATCCGCGAGCCTCATGGAGATGGGAATTGCGGCGGGTCGAAGAGCGCAGACGACCAGCACCTCTCCCTCTGGGAGAGGTCGACGCGCGATGCGCGTCGGGTGAGGGTTGAGGTGACGCGCTGAAAGTGGACTCGGACGCCGCCCTTCACTCGAAGCCTTCCGTCGTTTCAGCTGCGCGAGGTCCGGTCCAAAGAGATCAGGCACTGCGCGAGCGTCGGCCCTCAGCCCAACCCCTCTCCCCAAGTGAGAGGGGCTTTACCCGGGCGCGCCGACCTATGTGCAAGTGGGCACCTGAGAGCCTGCCCCCGACTTGATCCGGGGTCGACGCGCATCGCGCGCTGGGTGAGGGCCGGATGGACGTACGACCTGGCCGGCGCAGAAACGCACCCCTGCGCTTTTCCGCGAGCGCACCCTCACCCAAACCCCCGTTTCGCCAGAAACAAAAAAAACGGGCCCGAAGGCCCGCGGAGGAAAACTGGGAGAGCGATCTGTTCTGGCATCACGTCCGACCGGCGCGTCGTTGGGCGCGCCGGTCGGCCTGCATCAGTAGCGGGCGTTCTCGGCCCAGTAGCGCTCGATCTGCTGCACCAGCGGGGCGGGCAGCGGGACGTAGCCCAGTGCGCGTGCCTGCTCGCCGCCGTTGGCGTACACCCAGCGGAAGAAGTCCTGGGCGTTCTTGGCGCCGGCGCGGTTGCGCGGCTGGCGGTGCATCAGGATGAAGTTGGTCGCGGTGATCGGCCAGGAGTTCTCGCCCGGTGCGTTCGTCATGACCAGGTAGAAATCGCGGCTCGCACCCCAGTTGGCGCTGGCGGCGGCGGCCGAGAAGGTTTCTTCGCTCGGATTGACGAAGTTGCCGGCGGCGTTCTGCAGACGCGAATAGGCGAGGCGGTTCTGCACCGCGTACGACAGTTCGACGTAGCCGATGCCGCCCTTGATCTGCTTCACGTAGGCGGCGACGCCTTCGTTGCCCTTGCCGCCGATGCCGACCGGCCACTTGACCGTCGTGCCTTCGCCGACGCCGTTCTTCCAGTCCGGGCTCACCTTGGACAGATAGTTGACGAAGTTGAAGGTGGTGCCCGAACCGTCCGAGCGATGCACGACGGTGATGCGCGCGTCGGGCAGGGTGATGCCACCGTTGAGCGCGACGATTGCCGGGTCGTTCCAGCGGGTGATCTTGCCGAGGAAGATGTTGGCCAGCGTCGTGCCATCGAGCTTCATCGCGCCGGCGGCCACGCCTTCGACGTTGAGGATCGGCACCACACCGCCGATGACCGACGGGAACTGGACCAGGCCGGACTTGGCGAGGTCTTCCGGCGGCAGCGGGGCGTCGGACGAGCCGAAGTCAACGGTGCCGGCCTTGATCTGGGCGATGCCGCCACCCGAGCCGATCGACTGGTAGTTGATCTGCTTGTTGGTGGCAGCGTTGTAGTCGGCCGACCAGCGGGTCATGGCCGGATAGACGAACGATGCGCCTGCGCCGGTCACGTCGTTGGCCATGGCGGGCGCGGCGAACGTGGTCGCCAGCAGCGTGGTCGACAGCGCGACAGCCGCGACACGGTTCTTGAGCAGTGCGTACATGGGGTTCCCTGGAGTGTTGGACGGCCTGTGTCGCCGCGAGGCGTATTCAACGCAGCGCGCATGACATTCCCGCGACAGCGCCGTGACCGGTCGATGACGTGCGGTGCAGCACCTGCACACGGGTCGCAGACGCTGTCACCGGACTGTCATCCAGATGCCATCGCAGTGTCAGCAAATCTGCGCAGTCTGCCCACCGTCGCTAACGAGCGCTTAACGCCACGACGGTCGGAGCCGGCGCGGCCTGCGTGCGACGGGCGATCCACACCTCACTCTCCACGGGAATCCACCATGCGTCATTCCATTCTGGCCGCGTCCGTCGCACTCGCTGTCGCGTCCGTCTCGTTCTCCGCCGCCGCCCAGAGCCAAAACCGGGAGTCAGAGGTCGCCGCGCTGCGCGCCCAGCTGGCCGAAATGCAGGCCAAGATCGACGCACTCGAAGTCCGCACCGATGCGCAGTCCGACATCAACATCGGCACGCAGGAAAGCCTGGACAAGATGGCGACGACGATGCCGGTCGTCGACACCAAAGGTGGCCTGAAGGTCACATCCGCCGACAAGAAGTTCGAATTCTCGGCCGGCGGCCGCATCCACTTCGACGCTTACGCGTTCGACCGCGACGAAGCCTCGACCACCGGCACCACCGAGTTCCGCCGCGCGCGCATCACGCTGCAGGGCAAGGCCTACGGCTGGGATTACAAGTTCGAACAGGACTTCGCGGCCGGCAGCGGCCTCGACGGGTTCCGCGACGTCTACATCGCCAAGTCGGCGCTGGGCGGCAAGTTCACCATCGGTCACTTCAAGCCGTACCGCTCGATGGAAGAGCTGACCAGCTCCAACGAAATCCTGATGATGGAGCGTCCGTTCGCATCGGCGACCGGTCTGTTCAGCGGCCGCCAGTTCCAGCAGGGCGTGGGCTACCTGCGTGCCGACGGCAACTACACCGCGGGCGTTTCGGTGTTCAACCTGCGCAGTGCGTCGGGCAGCCGCAACGAGGGCGTCGGCGCTGCCGGCCGCTTCACGTTCGCGCCGATCAATACCGAAGACAGCACGCTGCACTTCGGTGGCTGGGCCAGCCAGGAGAACGCGAACCGGGGCTCGGCCGACCTGAGCTTCGCCGCCAACTACGCCGGCCGTCGTGGCCCGTCGCAGACCATCGCCACGACCACCGGTGCCAGCAGCAACCAGGTCACCGCGGTGGGCGTGGAAGCCGCCGGCTCGTTCGGCCCGCTGTTCTTCCAGGGCGAGTACGCCAACGCCACGTTCAATCAGCCGCTCGGCCCCGACCAGGACGTCGCCACGTGGTACGTGCAGGGCAGCTGGCTGCTCAACGGCGGCCACAAGGCCTACAAGCCGGCGAACGGCATCTTCGCGTCGCCCAAGGTGGCCGACAAGGGTCTGTGGGAACTCACCGCGCGCTACGACACGGTCGAGAACAAGGACATCAGCAACATGGATGTCAGCAGCTGGATCGTCGGCATGAACTACTACGTCAATCCGAGCCTGCGCTTCATGTTCAACTACATCAAGGGTGACAACACCTTCACCGGCGACGAGACCGGCCAGTACGCGCTACGTACGCAGTTCTCGTTCTGATCGAAGCGATTGGATGAAAGAAAGAAAGCCCGCGGCGCAAGCCGCGGGCTTTTTCGTTGCCGGACGCGAACTTCGTGACCGCCGCGGACGTGTGCGACGCCACGAATGTTCAAAGCCCGCCCCCGCGTGGCGGGGGGAGGGTTGGGTGGGGGCGAAACGTCAGTTCGAGTCATCGCGCATCGCGCGCGAATTCCGCCCACGCCCTGATGTTTCGAGATCCGACCGTTCGCCCCCATCCCCGCCTTCGACCCGTGAAGGGCCCAATGCCCCGCGTGCGGGGGAAGGAGCAGTTCAGCGCGCCGTCTGCGCGCCAGTGTCTGCCACTGCCTGCGCTTCCCGGATGACGCGCAACAGATTCCCGCTCCACATCGCCTCGATCTGCGCCTCGGTGTAACCGGCATCGAGCAGCCGCGCAGTGATCTTCGGCAGATCCGACACATCCTCCAGACCGACCACACCACCGCCACCGTCCCAGTCCGCACCGAAGCCGACATGCTCGGGTCCGGCGACTTCGATGATGTGCAGGATATGCGCGAAATAATCATCGAGCGTGGCCTTCTTCAGACCATGCTTCGTATCCAGTTCGCCGCGCAAGCGATCGAACTGCGCGTAGTTGGCTTCGCTCAGATTCGCGCGGCCGCCGAAGCGCTCGTACAACGCGCGCAGATCGCTCTGGTAGGCCGGCGTCGCGCCGGTGTCGATCAGATAGCTGCCCAGCGAGTTCACCAGGATCACGCCGCCGTGTTCGGCCAGGGTGCGGATGCGCGCATCGTCGATATTGCGCGGGTGTTCGTGGACCGCGTCCGCACCGGTATGGCTGAGGATGATCGGCGCCTTCGACAGCGCGATCAGCTGGTCGAACACGGCATCCGACGCGTGCGAATGATCGAGCACGATGCCCAGCCGGTTCGCCTCGGCGACGAGCGCGCGGCCCTTGTCGCTGAGCCCGTTCCATTCCGGCGGCGTACTCGCTGAATCCGCGAAATCGTTGTTCGACGTGTGCACCAGTCCGAGCACGCGCACGCCGAGGCGGTGATACAGCGCGAGCAGCGAGGGATCGGCGCTGAGCGGCGACGCATTCTCGATGCTGATATAGACCACGCGCTTGCCGGCGTCGCGGATGCGCGCGGCGGCGTCGGCGGTAAGCGCGAGTTCGAAGATGTCGGGATGCGCGGCCAGCAGTTCGCGGATTTCGACCAGCCGCACCAGACCCGCGTCACGCGCCGCGCGATCGTCTTCGGGTGTTCGCCCGCGCTGGCCGGTGTAGATCACCCACAGGCCGCCGTCGAGCCCGCCTTCGATCATCTTCGGTAGATCGACCTGGCTGGCGGTCGGCGGCGTGTCGTTGCGCTGCAGGATGTCCCAGCCGTCGCGGCCGAAGAAACTCGGCGTGTCGAGATGGCTGTCGAGGGTGAGGATGCGTTCGTGCAGGGCGCGTGCTTTGGTGGAGACGGTGTCGTCGGCCAGCGCGGGCGCGCAGGAGAGCGACAGGGCGAGGGCGAGACCGGACAGCAGTGGTTTCATGCGGGCGCGTCGGTGATGGGTCCGCCCCGATGGTCGCATCCCGCGCCACCGCGGTGCATGCAGCGACGGACTGGCGACATGCCCGGGCCGCGCGGTCAAGTGCCGTCGTGCACCGCTCCTGCGGCGCGGGCAGCGGGTAGCATGGGCGGCCGCGCCGCGGGAGACGGTGCCGACCACCGGTCCGCCGTGCATCGCGGGCCATCGTTCCGATTTTTCCGGGGAGTTCCGTGAGCAAGCCGCAATCCAACCGTATCCGCCTGCTGCAGGCGGCACTGGCCACCGTCGTCCTCGTGCCGTGCCTGACCTTCGCGCAGGCGGTCGAGCCGGTCGATCTCGATGTGGTCGCGCAGATCCGCCACGAAGCCTTCAACCGCTCGCAGGTTGCAGCCAACCTCAAGGAACTGACCGAGACCATCGGTCCGCGTCTGACCAACTCGCCGGCCTACGTGCGCTCCAGCGAGTGGGCGCGCGGCAAGCTGACCGGCTACGGCCTGACCGAAGTGCGCGACGAGGTCTACGACGAGGCCTTCGGCCGCGGCTGGGAATTCCGCGCCTCGCGCGTCGAACTGCTGACCCCGCGTGAACTGCCCATCCACGCACTGCCCAAGGCGTGGACGCCGGGGACCGATGGCCCGGTCGAAGGCGAGCTGGTGCGTGCGACGTTCAAGACTGTCGAAGACATCGAGAAGCAGCGCGGCAAGCTCGCCGGCAAGATCGTGCTGCTCGACGAAGCGCGCGCCTACAAGCCCGCCGACAAGCCCGACTTCCGTCGCCACACCGAGGAAGACCTCGGCGAGCTGCAGACCTTCCCGGTGCCGCAGGACCGCGATCCCGAAGCGCAGAACAAGCGCCTCGACGAGTACCGCAAGCGCCAGGAGCTGGTGCGCGCGCTCAACACGTTCTTTGCCGAGGAAGGCGTGCTGGCGACGCTGTCGATCAGCTCCTGGGACAACGGCATCGTCCGCGTGATGGGCGGCGGCGGCCGCAAGGCCGGCGATCCCGAAGGCGTGCCGGACCTCGTCGTCGCGGCCGAGCACTACAACCAGCTGGTGCGCGCTGTCGACAACAAGCAGGCGCCGCGTCTGCGCGTGGACGTGCAGGCACGTTTCACCAGCGAGACCGATCTGCCGGCGACCAACACCTTCGCCGAACTGCGCGGCAGCTCGAAGGCGAACGAGACGGTGATCATCGGCGCGCATCTCGATTCCTGGCACACCGGCACCGGCGCGGCCGACAACGGCGCGGGCGTGGTCGTGATGATGGAAGCCATGCGCATTCTGAAAGCGATCGACGCGCGCCCGAAGCGCACGATCCGCATCGCGCTGTGGGGCGGTGAAGAGCAGGGCCTGCATGGCTCAGCCGGCTATGTCGCGAAGTATCTGGCCGACTGGCCGGCGCCGACCGATCCCGAGCAGATCGCATTGCCGCGTGCGTTCCAGCGCGGCACCGGCCCGCTGCAACGCCGTGCCGGTTACGACCGTTTTTCGACCTACTTCAACTTCGACAACGGCACCGGCCGCATCCGCGGCATCTACGCGCAGGAAAACCACGCGGCAGTCCCGGTGTTCCGCGCGTGGCTCGAACCGTTTGCCGATCTCGGCGCGACGGTCGTGACCACACGCAACACCGGCAGCACCGACCACATCTCGTTCGACCGCGTCGGTCTGCCGGGCTTCCAGTTCGTACAGGATCCGGCCGACTACTTCAGCCACGTGCACCACACGCATCTCGACACGTACGATCACGTGGTGCCGGACGACCTGAAGCAGGCCGCGGCGATCATCGCCTCGTTTGCGTACCACGCCGCCATGCGCGACGAGCGCCTGCCGCGTAAGCCGTTTAGCGAGCGGGATGAGTGATTCGATAGAGCGGGTTGATGCGCCTATCCGGAAACTCTGTTCCGTCGCCCCAGCGAAGGCTGGGGCCCATTTTGATCTGGGGCATTACAGCGAAGATGGATCCCAGCTTGACCAGACGTTCGTCTGTTGAGCCGCTGGGATGACGAATGAAGCTTCAGGGGGAGCGACTAAGCGCTCCCCACCGTCTTGTCCTTGAACCGGCAGAGATCCCGCACCACGCACCTCGGGCAATCCGGCTTGCGCGCCTTGCACGTGTAGCGCCCATGCAGGATCAGCCAGTGGTGCGCGCCCAGCAGGAATTCTTTAGGCACGACGCGCATCAGCCGGTCCTCGACCACGCGCACGTCCTTGCCCGGTGCGAGACCGGTGCGATTCGACACGCGGAAGATATGCGTGTCCACCGCGATCGCCGGTTCGCCGAAGACGGTATTGAGCACGACGTTCGCGGTCTTGCGGCCGACGCCCGGCAAGGCTTCGAGCGCAGCGCGGTCGTTCGGCACCATGCCGCGGTGCTGCTCGACGAGGATGCGGCAAGCCGCGATGACATTCTTCGCCTTCGCGTTGAACAGGCCGATCGTCGAGATGTGGCGTTTGAGCGCGTCCTCACCGAGATCGAGAATCGCCTGCGGCGTGTTCGCGACCGGATACAGCCGGCGCGTGGCCTTGTTGACGCCGACGTCGGTCGCCTGCGCCGATAGGATCACCGCGATCAGCAGTTCGAACGGCGAGGTGTATTCGAGTTCGGTCGTCGGCTCGGGATCGATCTCGCGCAGGCGCGACAGGAATTCGTAGATCTCGGCGCGCGTCATCGTCGGGCCGCGCCGTTTCGGCGCAGCAGTATGTGTCGAGGTGCTCACGGCGTGCCGCCTGCCGCGCGTGCCTTGGCGCGGGCGAGAATCGCTGCGGCGTTCGACGGCAGCGCGGGACGCGCCGGTGCGGCGTCGGCAATTGCCGGCGGCGGGGCGGGGACACGTCGCGCGGCCTCGCGCTCCTCGGCGCGGCGGGCGAGTCGCGCGTTGCGTGCGTCGAAGCGCGCGCGTGCGTCCCACGCGGCACGCAGCCGTGCACGCGTCGAAAGCAGCAACGCGCGCGCTTGCGAATCGAGCACGTCGGCGCAGGCGTCCGGCCACGCCCCCATCAGGCCGACATCGATTGCGGCATCGACATCGTCGTCGCGCAGCAGCGCGACAAGACGTTCGAGCGTGTCGGGGGATGGGGTGCTGGCGTCGGGCTGGCGGTGCGGCATGGCGTGCGGGCGACTCAGCGGTTCTTGAACTCGGGCTTGCGGCGTTCGAGGAAGGCGCGCGTGCCTTCGCGCATGTCCTCGGTCGCGAACATCAGGCCGAACTGAGCCGCTTCGAACGCGAGCCCTTCGCCGATCGCACTTTCGCCACCGGTATTGATGCAGTCGAGCACGCCGCGCAATGCGAGCGGGGCGGCGTTCGCCAGCTGTTCTGCAAGCGCCATCGTCTGCGCCTGCAGCTCGGCGGCAGGCGCGATGCGGTTGACGATCCCGAGCGCGAGCGCACGCTCGGCGTTGACCGGCGCGCCGGTCAGGCACAGTTCCAGCGTGGCCGCGCGGCCGGCCAGACGCAGCAGGCGCTGGGTGCCGCCGAAGCCCGGAATCAGGCCGAGATTCACCTCCGGCTGCCCGACCTTGGCGGTGTCGGCGGCGATACGCAGATGGCAGCACATCGCCAGTTCCAGCCCACCGCCCAGCGCGAAGCCGTTGACCATCGCGATCACCGGCTTGGGCAGGGTTTCGACCCGGCGCATCATCGCCTGGCCGCGCAACGCGAAATCGCGGCCTTCGACGGGGCGTAGATCGGCCATCTCGGCGATGTCCGCACCGGCGACGAACGCTTTGGGGCCGGCGCCGGTCAACACGACGACGCGCACCGCATCGTCCGCTGCGGCGTCGTCGAACGCGTGATGCAGCGCATCGAGCGTGGCCGAATTCAAGGCGTTCAGCTTGTCGGGGCGGTTTACCGTGATGACGCGCACGGCGCCTTCGTCTTGGATCAGCAGCGGGGATTCGGACATGGAGACTCCAGGCGCAAAAGCGCCGCCCGTGGCACTTGTCGGGGCGGCCGCGGTCTAGTTGGGGGTCGTCAGTGGCGGTTAAGCCCTTTGGCCGTTATCCTAGCGCGTCCATAGGGGGCGGTTCGACCGCCCCTTCGCGCGACAGGCGATATCAAAATCTGACCTAGCGGAGATCCACGGAATGAAGTTGCGTTTTATTGCGGCCGCCGTCGCGGCCATCACGTTCAGCGGCGCGGCGTTCGCGCAGCAGGCGGCAGCCCCAGCGGCTAACGCGAACGACAGGACCACGCTGAGCTACGCGTTGGGTTTCGATCTTGGCAATCGTCTGGCGGAGACCGGTGAGTCGGTGGACGTCAACACGATCATCAAGGGCCTGCAGGACGGTCACGGTCGCAAGGACCCGACCTATACGCCTGAGCAGATGGGCACCGCCTACAACGCGTTCCAGCAGCGCATGCAGGCGAAGATCGTCGCCGAGCGTCGCGCGGCGCTGACCCAGAACGAGGGTCAGGCCACCACGTTCATCAATGAGTACAAAGCGCGCGAAGGCGTGGTCTCGCTGCCGAGCGGCGTGATGTATCGCGTCGTCGAAGCCGGCGCCGGTGCCAAGCCGACGACCAGCAGCACCGTTGAAGTTGCCTACCAGGCGCTGATCGTGCCGGCCGGCATCGGTCTGAGCCAGGAAGACAAGACCCCGCCGTTCCGCGTGTCGGAAGCCCCGATTGCCGGTCTGCGCGAAGTGCTGCCGCTGATGCCGCTCAACGCGGTGTACGAAGTCGTGTTCCCGCCGGGCAAGTTCGTCAGCGGTGAAGGCACGCAGGAAATCGCACGCCAGCCGGTCGGCGTGATGGTGAAGCTGCTCAGCACGCGCTGATCCGCACTGCGACACGCGATACCCGACGCCGACGTGCCATGCACGCCGGCGTCGTCGTATGTGGAATGGAATGCGGGCGATGCTGTGCGACAGACGCGGCGCCTGCGCCGATGCGCCGGTAGAATCGACGTATGGACGAACGCCCACGCGCCGTGCTCACGCCCTGCACCGGTGTCTGCACCCTCGACGAACACGGCACCTGTCACGGTTGCCTGCGCAGCCTGGCGGAGATCGGCGGTTGGCTGCAGATGAGCGATGCCCAGCGTCAGTGGTTGATGGATGTCGAACTGCCGGCGCGCGAGGCCGCGCGCGGATGAGCGTCCTCTTCGATACCGGTTTCGACACCGACAGCTTGTCCCGCGCGCTGCACCCGCTGGATATGCCGCCGCCCGCGCGTGGCTGGAACGTCGACGAACTCGATGGTTTGCTCGATGGCAACATCGCGCTGCGCGAAGCCGCGGTACTGGTGGGGCTGGTGCGCCGCGCCGATGGGCTGCACGCGATGCTGACCCGGCGCACCGACACATTGCGTCACCACGCTGGACAGGTCAGTTTTCCGGGCGGTCGTGAAGAGCCCGGTGATGGCGGGCCGCTGCAGGCGGCGTTGCGCGAAGCCTGCGAAGAGATCGGTCTCACTGCGTCGCAGGCGCAGCCGCTCGGCTATCTCGATCCGCTGGCGACGATCACCGGTTTCCGCGTCACGCCGGTCGTCGCGCTGCTCGATCCCGGTTTCGAGCCCGTGCCCGAACCCGGCGAGGTGGCCGAGGTATTCGAGGCGCCGCTGGCGTTCCTGATGGCGCCCGGCAGTCTGCGTCACGTCGACATCGAATTCCGCGGCCGCGTGCGGCACGTCCTCGAGTACGAAACCCTCGCCGCCGCGCCCGCGCATCGCATCTGGGGCGCGACCGCGTCGATCCTGCTCAACCTGCGCGACCGGCTGGCGCGCGCATGAGCACGCGTTGGACCACGCTGGTCGACGCGCCGACGCTGGCGGCATCGCTGGGCGATCCGGAGCTGCGCATCGTCGATTGCCGCTTCACGCTGGCAGTCGCGGGCGCCTCGGATGGCGTTGGCGAATCGGCGTGGCGCGAGGGCCATATCCCGGGCGCGGTGTACGCGCATCTCGAGCGCGACCTGTCGGGTGAGAAAGGCCCAGGCCTCGGCCGTCATCCCTGGCCGACTGCCGATGCGTTCGCTGTGACGCTGTCGCGTCTGGGCATCGCACCGGGCATGCAGGTCGTCGCATACGACGACAGCGACGGCGCATTCGCCGCGCGCCTGTGGTGGCTGTTGCGCAGCTTCGGTCACCCGCACGTCGCCGTACTCGACGGCGGCTGGGCGGCGTGGCGTGCGCTCGAACTGCCGGTCGAAACGGCGGTGCCGCAGGTCGACGCGGCGCCACTGATTGACGGCGACTTCGACGAAACGCGGCTGCTGCGTGATGCCGATGCCGTGCAGCGTCATCTCGATGTTGGTGGCCTGTTGCTCGACGCCCGTGCGGGGCCGCGCTTCCGCGGCGAAATCGAACCGCTCGATCCACGCGCCGGTCACGTGCCGGGCGCGCGCAACCGGCCTTATGCCGGCAATCTCGAAGCGGGGCGGTTCAAGCTGGCCGGCGTGCTCGCGGCGGAATTCGATGCCGTGCTCGGCGGACATGCGCCGACCGATGTGGCGGTGATGTGCGGCTCGGGCGTCACCGCGTGCCATCACCTGCTGGCGATGGCGCATGCGGGACGCGATGGCGCAAAGTTGTATGCACCGTCGTGGAGCGGGTGGGTGGATGATCCTGCGCGTGAGATTGCGGCCGGGGAGTGAGCCGTCGCTGATGTAGGCGACGAGCCGCTTTGACCGAGGGCGTTGTTCAGCCTGTTCGGAACGACCAGCTCGATATCGCCAACAGATCAAATGGATCCCAGCGTGCGCTGGGATGACGATCCCGGGCGGATCACTGACGCAATGGATTGGCGTTGTTGGGCCACGAGTCGCCTACTTGCGCGCGCGACACTCGAAGCCGTCGCCCCAGCGGCTTTCAACAGACGAATGTCTGGTCACGCTGGGGCCCATCTTGATTCTGCTCTTGGCAAACCGGCCGACCGGCCCTCAACGTCCCAGCCGCGCCACCAGCGCCCGCAACCCCGCCTGCGTATCCGGCGCATTCCAGGCATCGACGAAGCGATCCAGTTCGATGTTCTGCGCCGACAGCGCCTCCACCAGGTCCGCCCGCGCGATCGCGCGGGTTTCGAGCATCGGGGCGCGGGGCAGGGCGAGCAGGGATTCGAGCCAGAGGCGTGCGCGCAGTGGCACCTCATCGATGCCGGCGAGCTCGTCCACCAGACCGAGACGCAGCGCCTCGTCCGCATCGACGAGCAGACCACCGACCAGCAACCGTTCGGCCTGGCGTGCGCCGATCGTTCGGCGCATCAGACGCTGGATGCCGTCCGGTGCGACCAGGCCCACCTGCGTCTCGTTGAGGCCGATGCGGTAGGCGCCCGAGGCCATGACACGGTAGTCGCAGCACAACGCGAGCACGCAGCCACCGGCGGGCGCGTGGCCTGCGATCGCGGCGACGACCGGCATCGGCGCACCGGCAAGTGCACGCGCGCCAGCGAAGAATGCATCCCAAGCGTCGCGCAGCGATGCGGTATCGGGCAGCGACAGCAGATGCGGCACGTCGAGGCCGCCGGAAAACACCTTCGGGCCACCGGCGAGCACGACGCCGCCGACGCCATCCGCGGCCGCGGTCCCGATCGCATCGCGGAGCGCGAGGCACAGCGCCGGATCGAGCGCGTTCGCGGGCGGGCGTGCCAGCCTGAGCTCGCGGATCGGGCCGTGGTCCTGGGTCTCGATCAATGCAGTCATCGCGTCGGGTCCATGCGAGAAGAATCCGCATGGTAGCGGCAGCGCGATGTCCGGGCCGTGGCCAGGCGCTGGAAACGTGGCGCCTGCAGGTAACAGGCGCCGCGTTGAATCAGCCGGCCGCGAGCGCCTTCGCGCGCACCGATTCCGGCAATGCGACCGGACGCCCGGTCGCGCGGTCGATCCACACCATCACCACGTGGCCGTCGGCGTGCAGCGTGGTGCCGTCGTCGGACACGATGCGATGGCCGATGGTCACGCTGGAGTTGCCGAGGCGATCGGCCAGCAGCTCGACGACGATCTTCGACGGATACGGAATCGGCACCTTGTAGTTCATCTGCACCGCGGCGAGCAGCGGCGCGGTCTCGTCGGTGACCCAGGGCTCGCCCACCGTATCGAACCAGCGGATCCGCGCCTCTTCGAGATAGGTCATGAAGTTGGAATTGTTGACGTGGTTGAACGCATCGAGATCGCGCCAGCGCAGCTCGATCGGCATCCGGATCAACACGTTCGATTCTCTCATGCCTTAGCCCCCTTCTTCTTCTTCGGCGCCTGCGTCGCGGCGGCCTTCTTCGTACTCGACGGCGTCGCCTCGACCGCTTCAGGATCCGCCTGCTTCGAGCCCGCCTTCATCAGTTCCGCGCGCACTTTCGCATCGGCTTCGGCGGCCTTCGTGGACGCGCCCTTGCGCGGCAACGGCTTGGGCAGGTGCGTCGTCGACTTACGCGCCATCTTGCGTTCCGGCTTCGGCGCCGCAGGCTCAGGCAGCTTCGTCTCGAGCAGACGCGCGAGGAAGTGGCCGGTGTGCGACTGCGGCATCGCCGCGACCTGTTCGGGCGTGCCTTCGGCGATGATCTGGCCACCGCGATGACCGCCTTCCGGACCGAGATCGATGACCCAGTCCGCGGTCTTGATCACGTCGAGGTTGTGCTCGATCACGACCACCGTATTGCCGTCGTCGCGCAGCTTGTGCAGCACGGCGAGCAGATGCTCGATGTCGTGGAAATGCAGGCCGGTCGTCGGTTCGTCGAGGATGTAGAGCGTGCGCCCGGTATCGCGACGCGAGAGTTCCTTCGACAGTTTGACGCGCTGCGCCTCGCCACCCGACAGTGTGGTCGCGCTCTGGCCGAGCTTGACGTAGGACAGACCCACATCGACCAGCGTTTCAAGCTTGCGCGCGATCGGAGGGAGGTTCTCGAACAGGCCCAGCGCGTCCTCGACCGTCATGTCCAGCACGTCGTGAATGCTGTGGCCCTTGTAGAGGATCTCCAGCGTTTCGCGGTTGTAGCGCTTGCCGTGGCAGACGTCGCAGGGCACGTAGACGTCGGGCAGGAAGTGCATCTCCACCTTCAGCAGGCCGTCGCCCTGGCAGGCCTCGCAACGGCCGCCGCGCACATTGAAGCTGAAACGTCCGGCCGCGTAACCGCGCGACCGCGCTTCCGGCACCTGTGCGAACAATTCGCGCAACGGCGTGAACAGACCGGTGTAGGTCGCCGGGTTCGAACGCGGCGTGCGGCCGATCGGCGACTGGTCGATGTCGACCACCTTGTCGAACAGGTCCAGCCCTTCGATCTCGCGATACTGCGCCGCCTTGTGCGAGGCGCCGTTGATCTCGTTCGCCGCCAGCGAATGCAGGGTGTCGTTGATCAGCGTCGACTTGCCCGAGCCGGATACGCCGGTGATGGCGGTGAACAGGCCCGAGTGGATCGTCAGGTCGACGTTCTTGAGGTTGTGGCCGGACGCGCCGAGCAGCCTGAGCTGCATCTTCGGATTCGGCTTGTGGCGCTTTGCGGGAATCTCGATGCGCTTGCGGCCGCTGAGGTACTGGCCGGTCAACGAACGCGGTGCCTTGAGCACGTCTTCGTATGTGCCCTGCGCGACGACTTCGCCGCCATGCACGCCGGCGCCGGGACCGATGTCGACGATGTGATCGGCGAGACGGATCGCATCCTCGTCGTGCTCGACGACGATGACCGTATTGCCGAGGTCGCGCAGCCGCGTCAGCGTGCCGAGCAGGCGTTCGTTGTCGCGCTGGTGCAGGCCGATCGACGGTTCATCGAGCACGTACATCACGCCGACCAGGCCGGCGCCTATCTGCGACGCCAGACGGATGCGCTGCGCTTCGCCGCCCGACAGCGTGTCGGCCTTGCGCTCCAGCGTGAGGTAATCGAGACCCACGTCGACGAGGAAGCTCAGGCGTTCGCCGATTTCCTTGACGATCTTGGCCGCGATCTCGCCGCGCCAGCCCGGCAGTTCCATGGTGTTGAAGAACGTCAGTGCTTCGTCGATCGGCAGCACGACCAGCGACTGCATCGGCCGGTCGGCGACGAACACGTTGCGCGCCGAACGGTTGAGGCGCGCGCCGCCGCAATCGGGACACGGCCGCTCGCTGATGTACTTGCCCAGTTCCTCGCGCACCGCCGAGGACTCGGTTTCGCGATAGCGACGTTCGAGGTTCGGCACGATGCCTTCGAAGCGGTGCTTGCGCTGCGTGCGCGCGCCCGAATCGGTGATGTAGGTGAAGTTGATCGTCTCGGTGCCGCTGCCGAACAGCACCGCATCGCGCGAAGCCTGCGGCAGTTCCTGCCACGGCGTGTCGACGTCGAAGCCGTAGTGCTTTGCCAGCGACTGCAGCAGCTGGAAGTAGTACGCGTTGCGACGGTCCCAGCCGCGCACGGCGCCCGCGGCCAGCGACAGCTCCGGATGCACGACCACGCGGTCGGGATCGAAGAATTCGCTGACGCCCAGGCCGTCGCAGGTCTGGCAGGCGCCGATCGGCGAATTGAACGAGAACAGGCGCGGCTCGAGTTCGGGCAGCGCGTAATCGCAGACCGGGCAGCTGTACTTGGACGAGAACAGATGCGGTGCGATCGAGGCATCGTCGATCGCCTGCACCGACACCATGCCTTCGCCGAGCTTGAGCGCGGTCTCGAAGGATTCGGCCAGGCGCTGCTTCATGTCGTCGCGCACCTTGAAGCGGTCGATCACGGCCTCGATCGTGTGCTTCTGCCGCAGGGCGAGCGTCGGCAGGCCGTCGATCTCGTAGAGCGCGCCGTCGACGCGCACGCGCACGTAGCCCTGCGCGCGGAGCTGCTCGAACACCTGCGCATGTTCGCCCTTGCGTTCACGCACGACCGGCGCGAGCAGCATCCAGCGCTGCTCGGGATCGAGGGTCAGCACGTGGTCGACCATCTGGCTGACCGTCTGCGCTTCCAGCGGATAGCCATGGTCCGGACAGCGCGGACTGCCGACGCGTGCGTAGAGCAGGCGCAGGTAGTCGTAGATCTCGGTGATCGTGCCGACCGTCGAACGCGGGTTGTGCGACGTCGACTTCTGCTCGATCGAAATCGCCGGCGACAGACCTTCGATGTGGTCGATGTCGGGCTTTTCCATCACGCTGAGGAACTGGCGTGCATACGACGACAGCGACTCGACGTAGCGGCGCTGGCCTTCGGCATAGATCGTGTCGAACGCGAGCGACGACTTGCCAGAGCCCGACAGACCGGTGATGACGATCAGCTGGTCGCGCGGCAGGTCGAGGTCGATGTTCTTGAGGTTGTGGGTACGTGCACCGCGAATGCGGATGGTATCCATCGCCATCGGCTTGGGAATCCGGTTGTGGAACGGGGGAGGGCGGTCCGGACCCGCACTGCGGCACCTGTGGCGCGCGGCGCGGGGCAATCGATCAGACTAGCGAGCCCGACAGATGGGGGCAAACTCCGGATGGACCAGTCTGCAGTCAGGCAGTCGCAGGATCTGCGAATGGCGTCTGTTCATCGGGGCAGGCGGCATCGGGGGCGCGAAGTGGCGCATCCGGGCGCCAGCGGGTGGGTTGCGTGGCAACGCCGGGGTCGACTTGACCGCAAGTCACTGATCCCATTAAAATCCCGCCCCTGTCCGCCCTCGATGGCGGCAGTGAGACCACAATAACTACAGAGGAAGTCTGGTCATGAGTTATGCAGTCCTCGTCACGGGCGGTAAGCAGTACCGCGTGATGGCAGGTGAAACCCTTCGCGTCGAGAAGCTCGAAGGCGACGTTGGTAGCGAGATCAAGTTCGACAACATCCTGCTGCTGGGCGACGGTGATGGCGTGAAGCTGGGCGACGCGCTGAAGGGCGCAACGGTTGCCGCGACGATCAAGTCGCACGGCCGCGCCGACAAGATCCGCATCATCAAGTTCCGTCGCCGCAAGCACTCCATGAAGCAGCAGGGACACCGTCAGTACTACACCGAAATCGAGATCACCGGCATTGCCGGTGGTAGCAAGTAAGGAGCAGCAGGCATGGCACATAAAAAGGGCGTAGGTTCTTCGCGCAACGGCCGCGACTCCAACCCGAAGTATCTCGGCGTCAAGATCTACGGTGGCCAGGCCATCGAAGCCGGCAACATCATCGTGCGTCAGCGCGGCACCCAGTTCCATCCGGGCGCAGGCGTCGGCCTCGGTCGTGACCACACGCTGTTCGCGCTGGTCGACGGCAAGGTCAACTTCGCGACCAAGGGTCCGAAGAACCGCCGCACCGTCAGCGTGCTCGCCGAGGCCTGAGCCTCCCGCGACGCGTGACACCGGAAAGCCCCGCTTCGGCGGGGTTTTTCGTTGATGGCCGCCACGCGGTGACCATCTGTTTTCCACTCGTGCGCCCGTGATGCGATGCATCGCGATCCGGCGCCTCGGGTAAGCTGGCCGGCGATGCGCGTGGTATCTGCCGCGTGTCCCGAGCCCGCATTCCTTTTTCCGTTCCGCTTTTCCGGTTGCCTGTCATGAAGCTCGTCGACGAAGTCGAAATCACTGTCACCGCCGGCAATGGCGGCAATGGCTGCGTCGGATTCCGGCGCGAGAAGTTCATTCCGCTCGGTGGCCCGGACGGCGGCGACGGCGGCAATGGCGGCAGCGTGCTGATCGTCACCGACGAGAACCTCAACACGCTGGTCGACTTCCGTCACCAGACGATGTTCCGCGCCGGCCGTGGCGAGAACGGCATGGGCCGGCAGATGTACGGCAAGGGTGGCGACGACAAGGTCATCGTCGTGCCGGTCGGCACCGTGGTGCACAACGTCATGACCGACGAAGTGATCGGCGATCTGACCGAACACGGCAAGAGTCTGCTGGTCGCACGCGGCGGGCAGGGCGGTCTGGGCAACATGCATTTCAAGAGCTCGACCAACCGCTCGCCGCGGCAGTCGACGACGGGTGAGCCGGGCGAAGAACGCACGCTGCGCCTGGAGCTCAAGCTGCTGGCCGACATCGGCCTGCTGGGCTTCCCGAACGCCGGCAAGAGCACGCTGATCCGCGCGGTGTCGGCGGCGACGCCGAAGGTGGCGGACTATCCGTTCACCACGCTGTATCCGAATCTCGGCGTGGTCAGCGTCGAGCCGGCGCGCAGCTTTGTCATCGCCGACATTCCCGGCCTGATCGAAGGCGCGGCCGACGGCGCCGGCCTTGGCGCGCTGTTCCTGCGCCACATCCAGCGCACGCGCGTGCTGCTGCATCTGGTGGAGATCGCGCCGCTCGACGGCACCGATGCCGTGGACCAGGTGCGCGCGATCGAGCGCGAGCTCGAGAAGTTCGACGCCGCGCTGCTCGACAAGCCGCGCTGGCTGCTGATCAACAAGGCCGACACGCTGCTGCCGGAAGAGGCTGAGGCCGAAGCCGCGCGCATCATCGGAGCCCTCGGCTGGACCGCGCCTTGGTTCCTGATCTCTGGCCTCGCCCATGACGGCACCCGCGAGGTCATGCTGAAAGTGCAGGCCACGCTCGACGACATGGATCGCGAAGAACGCGAGGCGGCGGACGCTGTCTGAGGCGAGTGGGGCAGCGAGAATGCGCTGCCCGGTCTCACGACATCGATTCTGATTGCATCGCGCATCTGAGCGCGGCGCACTGCGCGCGCAGACAGTGTCAGCGCGCTGCGCCTTCGATCGCCTTGGATTTCCTGATCAATCCGCTCGCCGCAAAGGGCGTGTTCGGCCGTGCGGGCGCGATTGCGCTTCGGTGTCTGGATTAAATACTTCGCGACGTCGTCGCTGAGGACGTTTTTTGCTGGCCGACACACGCGTGCGCTGACGCGTCAGGGAGGCGCGCGCGCCATGGGTTCGCGCGTATCTGCGCAGAACTCGGGTAGACGCTGCAGTGAGGCAGATCGCACGCGCACCGAATCCGGCCGCACTGGCGCACGTGAGCGCGGCGGCGATTCTCGCCACGTCTCGGCAATGCATACCCGCCCGACATCACGCGAGACTGCTTTCGCGTTCCACGCAATGCCGGATCACACGATCGGACCCAACAAAAAACCCGGCCGACGGCCGGGCTTTTCTCGCATCGACCGCCGAAGCGGTCGGGCAGGGATCAGGCAGCGGCCTTGATCGCCTTGATGCGTGCGGTCAGACGGCTCTTGTGACGAGCTGCCTTGTTCTTGTGGATCAGGCCGCGCGAGCTGAAACGATCGAGGATCGGCTGGGCGACGTTGAACGCCTCCTGTGCGCCGGTGGCGTCGTTGGACTCGAGCGCCTTGAGCACTTTCTTGACGGCGGTGCGGAGCTGCGAGCGCTGGGCGGAGTTGCGCGCATTGCGCACAACGGTCTGCTTGGCGCGCTTCTTGGCGGACTTGATGTTTGCCACGATGGATTCCTGGAAGCTGGACGTGTGAAAATCCGGCTTGGCCGGACGAACTGGAAATTTGAGCAGGAAATTATGGGTCTTTCAGATACTTGCGTCAACCGGCCCGGCCTGAACGGCGCGATCTGGTGACGGCCCCCGATCCGGCGGCCGCCAGCCCGGCCCCGAAGAAGCGCGGCGGACTGCTGCGTTCGAGCGCGGTGTTCAGCGCGATGACCCTGATCTCGCGGATCGCCGGCTTCGCCCGCGACATGCTGCAGGCCACGCTGTTCGGCACCGGTGGCGCGATGAGTGCGTTCATTGTCGCCTATCGCATCCCGAATTTCCTGCGCCGCGTGTTCGCCGAGGGCTCGATGGCGATGGCCTTCGTGCCGGTGCTCAACGAGATCAAGGAGCGTGGGGACCGCGCCGCGCTGAAATCGTTCATCGATCACATGGCCGGCGCGCTGTGTGCGGTCGTGCTGGTGGTCTGTGCAGTGGGCATGTTGCTGGCACCGTTCATCGCGCGGCTGTTCGCACCCGGCTGGACGGACCAGCCGGAGCTGCTGGGCCAGACCGCGCAGATGCTGCGCATCACGTTTCCGTATCTGCTCTTCATCTCCTTGATGTCGCTGTCGGCTTCGATCCTCAACAGCCACGGCAAGTTCGCGCTGCCCGCGTTTACGCCCGTGCTGCACAACCTGACGATGATCGCCGCGATGCTGTGGCTGGCGCCGCGGTTCGCGCTGCCGCCGGAGGGTCTGGCGTGGGGCGTGCTGATCGCGGGTTTCCTGCAGCTCGCGCTGCTGTGGCCGGCGCTTGGGCGCCTGGGATTGCGCCCGCATTTCCGTCCAGGCTTTCGCCATCCGGAGGTCCGCAAGGTCGGCAGGCTGATGCTGCCGACGCTGTTCTCCTCATCGGTGGCCCAGGTCAATCTGCTCGTCGGCACCGCGTTCGCATCGCTGCTGGCGGCCGGCAGCGTGGACTGGCTGTATTACTCCGATCGCCTGATCGAGTTTCCGCTGGGCCTGTTCGGTGTGGCGCTGGGCACGGTGATCCTGCCGCATCTGTCGCGCCGGCATGCGGCCGAGGATGCGACGGGCTACAACCAGTCGCTGGACTGGGGCCTGCGTATGGCGCTGCTGGCGGGTGTGCCGGCGGGTCTGGGTCTGCTGCTGCTGGCCGAGCCGATCACCGCAACGGTCTACAACTACGGCGCATTCGGCGCCGCCGACACGCGTATGGCGGCGATCAGTCTCACCGCGATGAGCCTCGGCGTGCCGGCCTTCATGCTCAGCAAGGTGCTGGCCCCCGCGTTCTACGCGCGGCAGGACACGAAAACGCCCATGCGCGCGGCGATCTGGACGGTCGCAGCGAACGTGCTGCTGACGATCGCGCTGACCACGCCGCTGTGGCTCTACGACGTTCCGGGTGCGCATGGCGGTATCGCGCTGGCCACGGCGCTGGCGGGCGTGGTCAATGCGGCGCTGCTGTGGCGGTATCTCCGCCAGCGCGGCATTTTCACCCCCGAGCCCGGCTGGGCGACGTACGCGCTGCGCCTGACCTGCGCCTGCGTGGCGATGGCGGTGGTGGTGTTGGGTCTGCGGTTCTGGATCGGTGCGTGGACCGACATCCACGGTGCGCTCCACCGTATCGGCTGGCTGGTGCTGGTCATTGGCGCGGGTGGGGCGACCTATGCGGTGGCGATGGTCGCGCTGGGGTTGCGGCCGCGACACCTGCGCCACTGACCCGCGCTCGTGCGCGAGGCAGCTGAACCCGGGGCAGGCCGGGTGGCGGCTATACTTGCCGGTCACTTTTCCCCGCGGGCGTGCACTGGTGCGCCCGCCGCAACGGACCCACATGAGCAGGCTGTTCCGCGACATCGCCGGCGGGCCCCTCTGTGCCGACGGCAGCGTGGTCTGCATCGGCGCGTTCGACGGGCTGCATCTCGGGCACCAGGCGCTGGTGCGACACGCCGTCGCGCGCGCGCATGTGCTGGGCGTCGACGCCGCTGCACTGAGTTTCGAGCCGCTGCCGCGCGAGTTCTTCGCCGCTGCATCGCCGCCGCCGCGTCTCGGGCCAGTGCGCGCGAAGTTCGAAGGCCTGCGCGGTCTCGGCGCGGACGTCGTCGGCCTGCTGCGTTTCGATGCGCGCATGGCGGCGATGTCGCCCGAAGCCTTCGTCGACGCGGTGCTGGTGCAGCGCCTGCGCGCGCGCGAAGTCTGGGTCGGCCCTGGCTTTCGCTTCGGCCACAAGCGTGCCGGTGATCTGGCGACACTGCAGGCCCTGGGCCGCGATGCGGGTTTCATCGCCGGCGCGATCGAGCCGTTGGTCGTCGATGGCGAGCGTGTGTCCAGCACCCACATCCGCAACGCGCTGGTGGCCGGTGATTTCGAACACGCCGCGCGCCTGCTCGGACGGCCGTATGCGGTGTCCGGGCGCGTGGTGCGCGGCAAGCAGCTCGGTCGCACGCTGGGTTATCCGACCGCGAACCTGCGCTTCGGCGGCAAGGTGCCGGCGCTGCGCGGCATCTACGCCACGCGCGTGCACGGCATCGGCGACGCACCCTGGCCGTCGGTGTCGAGCTTCGGCACGCGGCCGACGGTCGGCGGTGTCGAACCGCTGCTCGAAGCGCATCTGTTCGATTTCGACGGTGATCTTTATGGCCGCCGCATCGAAGTCGAATTCGTCGCGCGTCTGCGCGACGAGGAAAAGTTCGACGACCTGCCGAGTCTGGTCGCGCAGATGGATCTCGACGCCGCACAGGCGCGCGCCGTCCTCGCCGCGCCGCATTCCCCACGATACGAAACGCAACGACAGGACTTCGCGTGAGCGCAGACGCCAGCAACTCCAATCCCTACAAGTCGACGATCCACCTGCCGGCGACCGACTTTCCGATGCGTGGCGATCTGCCCAAGCGCGAGCCGGCGATGCTGGCGCGCTGGGAAGAAGAGGGCCTGTACGCGCAGCTGCGCGCGCACGCGCAGGGACGCCCGCAGTTCGTGCTGCACGACGGCCCGCCGTATGCGAACGGCTCGATCCATCTCGGCCATGCGGTCAACAAGATCCTCAAGGACATCATCGTCAAGTCGAAGGGCATGGCGGGTTTCGATGCGCCCTACATCCCGGGCTGGGATTGCCACGGCCTGCCGATCGAGATCGCGATCGAGAAGAAGTGGGGCAAGGTCGGCGTCAAGCTCGATGCGGTGGAGTTCCGGCAGAAGTGCCGCGAATACGCCAATGAGCAGATCGACATCCAGCGCCGCGACTTCAAGCGCCTCGGCGTGCTCGGTGACTGGGACAACCCGTATCGCACGCTCGATTTCCGCTTCGAAGCCGACGAGATGCGCGCGCTGGCCAAGGTCGTCGACAACGGCCATCTGACCCGCGGCGTGAAGCCGGTGCACTGGTGCTTCGACTGCGGTTCGGCCCTGGCCGAAGCCGAGATCGAATATGCCGACAAGGTCTCGCCCGCGGTCGACGTTGCCTACGTCGCGCGCGATTCCGCCGCGTTCGCGCATGCGTTCGGCGCGACGCTGCCGGCTGACGTCGATGTGGCGCTGCCGATCTGGACCACCACGCCGTGGACGTTGCCGGCATCGCTCGCCGTTTCGCTGGGCGCCGATCTCGAATACGCGCTGGTCGAAGGCCCGCTTGCGCAGGACGGCCGTCGTCGCTGGCTGGTGTTGGCCGATGCACTGAGCGAACGCGCGCTGCGTCGCTACGGCGTCGAAGGCGATGTCGTCGTGCACGGCCGCGTTGCCGGCAGCGCGCTCGAGCACCTGGTGCTCGCGCATCCGTTTTATGCAGAGCGCGACATCCCGGTGATCCTCGGCGACCACGTGTCGGCTGAAGACGGCACCGGCGCCGTGCATACCGCGCCCGGTCACGGCCAGGAGGACTACGTCGCCGGCAAGGCCTACGGCCTGCTCGACCTCTACACCGCGGCCCAGCTCAATCCGGTCGATGGCCGCGGCGTCTATCTGCCGTCGACGCCGCCGATCGGCGACACCGTGCTCGCTGGCCTGCACATCTGGAAGGCCAACGACGTCATCGTCGATGCGTTGCGTGCGCAGCGCAGCCTGCTCGCGTTCGCGAAGATCGAGCACAGCTATCCGCATTGCTGGCGCCACAAGACGCCGATCGCGTTCCGCGCGACGCCGCAGTGGTTCATCTCGATGTCGCAGGCCAATCTGCGCAACGACGCTTTGGCCGCGATCAAGGACGTGACCTGGTATCCCGAGTGGGGCCAGGCGCGCATCGCCGGCATGGTCGAAGGACGCCCGGACTGGACGATCTCGCGCCAGCGCACCTGGGGCGTGCCGATCGCGCTGTTCGTGCATCGCGAAACCGGCGAGCCGCATCCGCGCAGCACCGAGCTGATGCGTCTGGTCGCCGATCGCGTCGAAGAACACGGTGTCGACATCTGGTACACGCTCGACGCCAGCGAATTGCTCGGCGACGAGGCCGCGGATTACGACCGCATCACCGACATCCTCGATGTCTGGTTCGACTCCGGCGTGACCCACGAAGGCGTGCTGCTGGCGCGTGGTTATGAGAAGCCGGCCGACCTGTATCTCGAAGGCTCCGACCAGCATCGCGGCTGGTTCCAGTCCTCGCTGCTGACCGGCGTCGCGATCGACAAGGCCGCACCGTACCGGCAGTGCCTGACGCATGGCTTCACCGTCGACGAGCACGGCCGCAAGATGTCGAAGTCGCTCGGCAACGGCATCGAGCCGCAGGACATCATGAAGACGCTGGGCGCCGACATCCTGCGCCTGTGGATCGCCTCGGCCGACTACAGCAACGAGATGTCGCTGTCGCAGGAGATCCTCAAGCGCACCGCCGATGCCTATCGCCGCATCCGCAACACCGCGCGTTTCCTGCTCGGCAATCTCGCGGGTTTCGAGCCGGCACGCGATCTCGTCGCGCCGCAGGACATGGTCGCGCTGGATCGCTGGATCGTGCACCGCGCGGCCCAGCTGCAGACGCGCATCGAAGATGCCTACGCGCGCTACGACTTCGCCGAAATCGTGCAGGCGCTGTCGAACTTCTGCAGCGTCGATCTGGGTTCGCTGTACCTCGACGTCACCAAGGACCGGCTGTACACGATGCCCGAGCATTCGGTCGGCCGTCGCAGCGCGCAGACCGCGATGTACCACATCGCCGAAGCGTTCACGCGCTGGATCGCGCCGGTGCTGAGCTTCACCGCGGAAGAGTTGTGGAGTCATCTGCCGGCACCGGCGGAAGGCACCCGCGAAGCCAACGTGCAGTTCGCGACCTGGTACACCGGCCTGACCGGACTCGGCAGCGATGCCGACTGGTCGGCACAGGATTTCGACCGCGTGCTTGAACTGCGCGAGCGTGTCTCCAAGGTGCTCGAACCGATGCGCGCCAGCGGCGAGATCGGCGCGGCGCTCGACGCCGAGATCGAACTGCGCTGCAATGTGGTGGTCACGGACTGGCTGTCGCCGGTGGTCGACGAACTGCGCTTCCTGCTGATCAGCGGCGACGTGACGATCGTCGATGACGCCAGCGCGACCGCGATCGGCGTCACCGCGCGTGCAACGACCAAGCCCAAGTGTGTGCGTTGCTGGCAGCGTCGCGCCGATGTCGGCGCGCACGGCGAACATGCCGAGCTGTGCGGCCGCTGCGTGGAGAACATTGCGACCGATGGTCGCGACGGACAGGGCGAACTGCGGAGGTGGTTCTGATGGCCAAGGCGACGCCCAATGCACTGCCGTGGCTCGTGCTCTCGGCCGTGGTGATCGTGCTCGACCAGTTGACCAAGTACTGGGTGCTGACCTCGCTGCCCGAGTACACCGCGATCCCGGTGATCGACGGCTTCTGGAACTGGTACCGCACCTACAACACCGGCGCGGCGTTCAGTTTCCTGGCGAACGCGGGCGGCTGGCAGAAGTGGTTCTTCACGATCCTCGCGGTCGTGATCTGCGGCACGCTCGGCTGGTGGCTGGCCAAGACCCCGCGCCGCGACTGGCGTACCGCATTGCCGTTCGCGCTGGTGATCGGCGGCGCGCTGGGCAATGTCATCGACCGCCAGATCCACGGCCACGTCGTCGATTTCATCCAGTGGCACTGGCAGGAGCATTACTGGCCGGCGTTCAACCTGGCCGATGCCGCGATCGTCGGTGGCGCGATCGGGATCGCGTTGTTCGGGTTTTTCCCGGCGAAGAAGAAGGTTTAGATCGTCGCTTCGGCGTGAATCTGAGCGATCCGGCACCTCTCCCTCCGGGAGAAAGCCTGCCTCGGACTCGATCCGGAATCGACGCGCAGAGCGCGTTGGGTGAGGGCAGGGCTTTCAGAGGGTGATATCCCGAGCATGACGGCTGTTTCGGGAAAGAGCGGCATTTCTGCAGCGTCGCCCTCACCCCGTTCCCTCTAAGGGGAGAGGGGCGTATTGCCGTGCGGGAGACGCTCCGTCGTGCTTCCGTTTCGTTTCGGCGCCACAGGCTCCGGTAAACTACGGTTCTATGGACATCGTCCTCGCCAATCCCCGCGGCTTCTGCGCCGGCGTCGACCGCGCGATCGAGATCGTCAAGCGTGCGATCGAGACGCTCGGCGCGCCGATCTACGTGCGCCATGAAGTCGTGCACAACCGCTTCGTCGTCGAAGACCTCAAGCGTCGCGGCGCGATCTTCGTCGAGGAACTCGACGAGGTGCCCGACGGCGTGACCGTGATCTTCAGTGCGCACGGCGTCCCGCAGTCGGTCCGCGAGGAAGCCACGCGTCGGGGACTGAAAATCTTCGACGCCACGTGCCCGCTGGTGACCAAGGTCCACTTCGAGGTCGCCCGCCACTGCCGCGCCGGCCGCGATGTCGTGCTGATCGGGCACGAAGGGCACCCGGAAGTCGAAGGCACGATGGGCCAGTGGCGCGCGGAAGCGGGCGCAGGTTCGATCTATCTCGTTGAAGATGAGGCCGATGTGGCCGCGCTGGTCGTCAGCCAGCCCGAGAATCTCGCTTACACCACGCAGACCACGCTGTCGGTCGACGACACCCGCGGCGTCATCGCCGCGTTGCGCGCCAAGTTCCCGGTGCTCGAGGGGCCGAAGAAGGACGACATCTGTTACGCCACGCAGAACCGCCAGGACGCCGTGCGCGATCTCGCGCGCGAATGCGATTTGGTGCTCGTCGTCGGCTCGCCGAACAGTTCCAACTCCAATCGCCTGCGTGAACTCGCCGAGCGCGACGGGGTCGAGGCCTATCTGATCGACGGCGCCGAGGAGATCGACCCGCGCTGGGTGGAAGGCCGCCGCCATATCGGTGTGACCGCCGGTGCATCGGCCCCGGACATACTCGTCCAGGGCGTGCTCGACCGCCTGCGCGAACTCGGCGCAGACGGCCTGCGCGAGCTGTCGGGTGAGCCGGAGAACATGGTCTTCGCCCTGCCCAAGGAACTGCGCCTGCAACTGGTCGATTGACCGCAGGCGCGGCGCTCCCTAGAATTCGCGTCCCAAGCCGGAATAGCTCAGTTGGTAGAGCGGCGCATTCGTAATGCGGTTCGATCCTATTTCCAGCACCCGGTTCGATAAGGCCCCGCTTAGGCGGGGCTTTTTTTGTGGACTTGGTCACAAGAAATACGTCGGCTTAGCGCTCGGAGTGGCCTTTCGATCGTGGGGACGTTCGAGAGGGTGACTTATTCAGAACTTACGTACCGTGCCCGTGGCGTCCTGCTCGCCTCGGCGTGACTTTTACAAAAGGGGGTTGGGCGTGAAAAACGCACGGCGTGAAGGCGGCTGCGTTTATTGCGGCAGCGCGGGGCCATTCAGCGACGAGCACATTGTGTCTGCTGGGCTAGGTGGTGACGACAAGAAATGGATGTTGCGGGATTGCGTATGCGGCGAGTGCAATACGACGCGCTTTTCGCCGCTGGAGGCGCACCTGCTGAAGCAATCGCCAGCTTCACTGGCTCGCCTTTTCCTTCAGAATTCGACACGCGACAAGGGCCAGGCACCAAGCTTTCAGGCAAGGTCGTCCTACTACCGTGATCCGATCTCGGGCTTTCTTCTCGTATCTGAGCTGAGAGCCGGTGGGGAGCCCATTGTCCTACCACAGGTGGTGTTCGATGCCAGTGCTGGCGGAGTAGCGGTCACTGGGACTCCGGGTGCACAGCTAGACGACTTTCTAAAGCGCCTGCCAGTCGCCGATACGTCTGTCGAGTTGATCCAGAAGAGGGGACCGAAAACGTTCTACGTCGCGGTCGTCACGCTTACTGGGCAAGCGGCCGAATTGGGCGAGTGGCGCGTCGAACGTAAGCCTCCCAAGGCTGGTGTCTGGTTCGAGGCAATTTCACAGTTACAGGCACCCTCAGTAGAAGACCTGCCCCCGCCTTCATTGCACCGGCGAGCGAAAGGAGAGCTGATATGCCGAGCTGCGAGTATCGGCGATGCTGTCGAGCTACTAGGCTTGTTTGCTGAGGCACGTGACTCTCTGATTTCCGAGTCAAGCAATGCGAAGCCGCAGCAAGATCACCGCCCGACATTGCACCTGAGCATTCAGACCGACCTCGTGAAGACGAGGCGTGCCGTTGTAAAAATCGGACTGAATCTGATCGCGCACATACACGGTGCGAATGCACTTCGATCGGAGGAGTTCGACGAGGCCGTAGCCTACGTGGTAAATGGCACGGGTGAAGTTAAAGGGTATATCGCGCAGCCCAACCAATTCGGCCCTTCGGTTCCGGGGCGCCATGTCTTCATGCTGTTCAGCGCCCAGGATGAGTCTGGTAGGGAGTCCCTCATGATGGCAGCGACCCTTTACGCGGGCGGCGCTGAGGTCTTTAAGCTGGCGAATTTCCCCGGTGGCGTCCCAGCGACGTTGAAGGAGACGCAGGTCATACACGTCGACTACAACGCGAACAGAATCGAATCGATGAGCTTGGAGCAGCATGCAGTGTGCGTAGCACTGAGCCCCGCCTACGCTCCCGACCTCTAGGACGGCGCTTCCCCGCCTCTGCATCGTAGGTCCAAGCGCGGCAGCCTAAATCTGCCGGCGCTCACTTGCACTGCGGATGGTCCGCATCCAAACACCGTAAGTCGGCACGTCCTACATTGTGGGCATCGTTCCCTACTGCGGTGTCTGCTGTGCGTGTAAGCCTCACGAAGAAGCTCGTTACTCAAGCTTGTCCCAAGGGTAAGCCCTACGAGATCCGCGATGCCTCTACGCGCGGGTTGATCCTTCGCATACAGCCCAGTGGTCACAAAGCGTGGATCGTCACCTGGGCTCACGGCAAGCGAAAGACGCTGGGGTCAGTCGAGAATCTGAGCCTGGACGACGCCAGAGCTCACGCGCGTCAGGCTCTTTCAGAGGCGACTCAAAATCGCTTACCGGCTCTTGCTGCGAAGAAGGCACCGGCTTGCTCGCTTCGCGAGTTCTTAGATGACTACTACGCCCCCTGGGCCTCCACGGAGCTACGTCGAGGCGATCGCTACGTGCTTCGCATCAAAGGGCGTTTTGCGGGAATGCTGGAAACGCCGATTTCGCACCTGGACGCCAAGCTGCTCAATAGCTGGTGGATGGCCAGACTTGCTAGTGGGAGTGGTCAGAAGCCTGTGGAGCGAGTCACAGCCCACAGAGACTTCGCTGCGCTCAGAGCCGCACTCTCAAAGGCGGTCGATTGGAAGCTTCTGGAAGCTAACCCATTGCTCGGTCTTCGCCAGAAATCCGTTCAAGGGCGAGAGATCGTCAGATTCCTATCGAACGCGGAGGAGTCTCGCCTACGAGTCGCGATGGCATCAAGGGATGCTGGAGCTAGCCAGTCGACCGCGCAGCGTTCTTTCAAAGATCACTTGACCCCGATCGTCATGCTCGCGATGAACACTGGAATGCGACGCGGGGAAATCCTTTCGCTTGATTGGACGGATGTTGACTTCGAGACCCGCACTATTCGGGTGCAAGCGCGTAACGCGAAGAGCGGGAAGCAGCGCCACATTCCTTTGAACAACGAGGCAATCGACGTGCTGAGAGCTTGGAAATCGGACTCACCGAACGATGAGGATGTGTTCGCTCCGTCGGATATTAAGAAGGGGTGGGGCGCGCTGCTGACCACCGCAGCCATCACGAACTTCCGCTTTCATGATTTGCGACATCACTTCGCGAGCCGCCTTGTCAGTTCGGGTGTAGATCTGAACGTGGTGCGGGAGCTGCTTGGTCACTCGGACTTGAAGATGACTCTCCGCTACGCGCATCTTTGTCCCACGCGTCTCGCTTCTGCAGTCGCGACGCTGGACGCAAACAAGAACGACATGCCTGCATAGGTATGAGTGCGAAGTCCTAGAGCCAGCGCCGGAACTCGATTCCCATGGATAGGGTGTGGATGCACATCAGGAGCAACTCCATACAGGCGACGACGTAGCCAACATGTCGCCGCTCACTAAGCCAACCATGGAAGCTAGGTCGCGACTCGCTCTTCTGCGGCCTTCAGCAGCTGAACTCGCTGCTCTTCGTCCAGTTGGCTGTAAGCCAAGATCAGTCGAGCCAAATCATCGCTGTCTGCCACGAGGTACGCGAGCGGTACATCGAGCGCTTCGGCAATCGCGGCGGCAGTGTCGATATCGGGGCGTGACGCGAGCTGCTCGTAGCGATTGATGCGCGTGGAGCCCGTTGTCTTGCTCAAGCCTATGAGCGCCCCCAGCGCGCGCTGAGACGTTCCGCGTAACTCACGGATGGTCTTGAGTCGCGCCACAAACATGGCGCTGGCAGGGGGCTTGGGCAAGGTAGACAGGCATAGGAGCTCGACCCCAATGGTGGCCCTTGGCACCTGTTCATGGCAGCTCTACATTAGGTGTAGATAGTAGGCTCGCACGGTTGCGGACCATCCTCAAGGGGGCGATATGAAAGGGTTTGGCCAAGTTTTGATTTGGGCAGGGTTGGTCCTGCTCGTGTTTGCCCTCAACGTCGATACCAGTGTTGCTGTGCCCGGCGGCGGCAGGGTTCAGAACTTTTCTCTGATGGAACAGCGCAACACCTACCTGATGCTGACGGGTGGTGCGGTTCTAGTAGGCGTGCTTCTCTTCGGCTTCGGCGCAGTGCGCGAGCGCCACGATGAGGAAACCGACGATCGCATGTGTCCGTACTGTGCAGAAGCGATTCGGTGGGAGGCCACGCTTTGTAAGCACTGCGGTAGAGACGTTCCTTCCCTCGCAGCCGACGAGGAGGCGGACGACACGATTCTCGATGACGTGATCATCGAAGATGCGGTCAGTGATGAGGAGGCGGGTCGCTCTTACACTTACAAGGAGCTCCGCGAAGCTGCCGAAGAAGGCGAGCGCTCCCAGCAGCAAGCGGAGCGGGCGTGACAGCACGCGCGCTCGTTCTACTTCACAACTTGAGCGTTACTCGGTTGCAGCTGAGGCACTTCCGAGAGGCACAAGACGGTAGGGTCGCTGGATCAGCTCGGTCGGGGAACAAATAGCCGGTAGAAGAGCCCACTGGCGCTGTGGTCGATCCTTCGGACCTCTAATGCCTGACGGTGAATCGAGGCTGCGATGTCGGCGAAGGTCGTCGCGTAGGTCGTATGGGCCGTTCCACCAGTCCTAGCAGCAAGGTTAAGCGCTTCCACCAGCTCCTCTGCTACGCGGAGCATTTCCCTCGTTCCAGTCAGGTGCGGGATGAGCCGATGGTCGGGCAGATCGTCGAGCCTGATGGCGCTCACCAGATCTCTAGCCGTGCGGAGAGATTCGGCACTCAGCTGGCTTAGATTTCCGATTGTGATCATCTCTGAGACGGTGCTCGCGTCTGACTTTGCCGTCGTCTCTGCGTTGTTGAGGATTGTCCGGATGGCCCGTAGTCGCTTCCGGTCCAGGCGCTGCTGTTGCGTGTTGGCCAGCCAGACGGCGGTCGCGATCGCGGCGATCGATCCGATTGCCTGAACCCAGGCCGCTTGGGCTTCCGGCTTAAGTGCGCACCAACCGATCCAGTTGCAGTCCATGGGGTTCCCCTTGTGAAACTGAAGCATAAGCGCGGTTGGTTCATCGGCAATCCCACCAATCTCTAGCCCGACAGCTTCGCTATCGCCCAGCCCGCAGCGAGCTCAAATGCGGCCCGCGGGTCGGTAACGCGGGCGAAAGCTTCCCCGCAGCTGACCTCAAAGGTCCCATCGCTGATCTGCACTACACGCGCTAAGTGACTGGAGCAGCCAGGGTCACTACGGTAAGCCTCCCACTCAGTGCGTAGGTAGTTGTCGCCAACCACTGGATTTCGCCAGCCACGGTCGAAGAAGCTCGTATGGCCAAGAAACGGCAATTCAGCAAGGCCCTCAGGCGGGATCACCTTTGGCTCCAGAGAGCGACGGAGGGCGGCTTTGGTAGCTTGTGGGGAAGGCATGCCAGGCATCTTCCGAATGCTGGTCGCAAAGCTCGCGACCGGACGACTCATTGCGGCGTTCTCTGACTGACTTCGAGTTCCGTTGGTCCAACGATCAGAGCTTCCAACCGCAAGGAGTGGGGCAATGATCGAGATCGCAGTCACGGAGCACGAAGACGGCCGGTTTGAAGTTGAGGTTCCCGGTCGTCATCACGAAGCTCTTGCTGGAAGGTTCGGAGCGATCTGCGCTGCCTACGCTCTTGAAGAAGAGCTACGCCAAGAGGGGTGGCCGGCCAGGGTGGTCCACAAAGCAGTCGCTGCTAAGCGTGATGCTGATAGGGCTGCAGCCCTCCTCAGGAACAGCTGATCGCCCGTCTAGGTGTTCGTCTCACTGGTTGCGATGGAATGGAGCGATGCTAGAGGCTCACGTTCGTCGCGACGGATTGGAATCATGTGCTACTCCGCCCAAGTCCATGCAGAGTTCAAGCAGTTCAAACGACAGTTTGGCGCGATCATGGATCTCAACGCCTACGTAAAGACGTTTTGGTGGGGGCAGGGGCTGAATCCGATTGCGAAAGCACCTCGGGCGATGATCCGCGAGCTGCAGGAGATTGGACCTCCTGAGTTGCAGGCGATCCTGCGCGAGGCCGATGCAGCGGCGATTGTCGCGCTGGAGCAGGAAATGTTCGCCCAGCGCAAGCGTGTGGCCGACGCCGAGCGGAAGCTGGTGACCAAAGAGACGAAGAAGGCGCGCGACGCCGTGCGAATTGGCGGTAACAAGGTCGCCCAAGCGCGTAGGCGGATGGACATGCTCAAGCGCACCGCGATGTTGCCGGAGGACTCGCGTGTCTACCCCGGCATCTACTGCCCGGTGATGGTCGCGGAGAACGGCCAGCGCGTGGTGAAGCCTATGCGCTATCAGTGCAGGCCGGCCGGGCTGCCACCGAAGTTCGACATCGAACGGCCGGGTACCTACAACGCCCGCAGAGACAACCTGGAGGGCTTCTGGCGCCGCCAGTTCGGCTACAGCCACGGCGTGATGGTGGCCGATCGTTTCTATGAGAACGTGGAGGTGGACGGCCGCAACCAGGTACTTGAGTTTGTGCCGAGCACCGGTGAGCCCATGCTGATCGCCTGCCTGTGGTCGCACTGGACGGACCCGCAGGGCGTCGAGCCCGATCTGCTGTCTTTCGCGGCAATCACTGATGAACCGGAGCCCGAGGTGGCCGCCGCTGGCCACGACCGCACCATCATCAATATCAAGCCGGAACACCTCGACGCCTGGCTCAGCCCCGAGCCGAACAACCTCGCCGCGCTATACGCGATCTTCGACGATAAGCGGCACCCCTTCTACGAACATCGTGAAGCGGCCTAGCGAATCGTCGCGCCTTAGGCTCTGAATAGGCGGCTTCGCTAAGCGGGTGCACCTAGGTCAGATAAGCGCTAGCCGGCTGGTTGAATGCGCGCTGAGACGGAGCTTTAACGAACGATGCGAAGGCGCGCTGCCTCGTGACCGATACCATATTTGACCTTCAGTTCCTCAGGTTGCATGTGTAGAAGCTTGCCAAGCTCTTCCATTCCGTAGCCAAGCTCGCCCAAGTGGGCTTGCAAGATCGAGGAGAAAACCGAAGGTCTTTCAGCGGGTACTTCTACAGGCTCCCTCGTGCGGTAGCCAAGCTTGCTCATTTGGCGCCACAGATATGAGCTCTGGCTTTCAGTAAGACATCCGAGGCGCTTCGCGCGCATCAAGAGAGCACCCATTGAAACGCGCCACACGGGCTTCAGTGCTGCGATCCTCGGAAGCGTCACTCCATCCGCAAATGCAGTTCGTATTTCACGGGCTGGCATGAGGAGCTCAGAAGCGAAATCATCGGCTTGCTGTTCCATGTCTGGATTGGGGTGGCGATGCATGATCGCGTGACCCAACTCATGCGCGAGAGTGAAGCGTTGCCGGTCGCCAGGCATCGCTTCATTGAGAAACACACAGACTGGAAGTCCTGGAGGATGAAGAGTTAAGCCATCCACGCCGACTGCCTCGAAAGCGCAGGGCAACACGATGCAGCCGGCACGTTCGGCAAGTGTTGTCAGGTCGGGGAGCGGGCCGCTCGGAACGTACCAATGCCTCCGGACGAGTTCAGCCACTCGGGCACCCAGCCCTCCGTACTCATCAACATCAAACTGCGGGAAACCGAGCTCAGGTTGGTAGTCAATAGACGCTAACAGTCGTCGAAGATGCATCAGCCTGAAGTTGACTTCAGCTTCTATCTGTTCGACCGCACGAGAACCCACGCTTGCGCGTTTCCGATAGCTAACGCTGATCGGCACACCAAACATTGGATCAGTCACATAAAACAGTGACACGGGGAAGGAGAGAGCATGAGCGAGCCGCTCAAGCACCTCTTGAGTAGGCTGGATCACACCTGCTTCCAGCTTTGACACAGCCGCCTGCGTAATGCCGGAAGCTGCAGCCAGGTCCTTCTGATTCTTCCCCCGTGCCTGTCGCGCGACCTTCAGCAAGGAAGCGTTGGCAGAGGGTGGGCTCATTCTTGTTCTTCAGACTTCTTAGCGATCTCGGATTTTACGCGAACCATCGTGCTAGGGGCGATTGGTGGCTTAGCGGGGACGATGGGAAGATGAACAACATTCTGGCCGGACTCGCCGTCCAAGAGTGAGAGCGTCCAGCGAATACTTTCGCGGTAGCGAGCGATCAGCTGGATGTCTGCTATCGCGTCTTCCAGGTGATTGAGCTGATACACGAGGTCCAGTCGTTCGACTTGAGGGAGCCCCGGCAGTTCTTGCTCAGGATCAAGGAAATCAAGCGCCGCAGACGTGGGGTAATTTCGGCTGAAGCCTTCGGAGTCACCTTTTTTAATCCGGAACAGCACCCGATCGTCAACCACGAAAACGAAGGTCTCTCGATGTCGATGGATCCGAACGCGTTCGGTAATGCTGAACGCCTCCTTCGCACGGACCATCATCTCTTCCCACACAAAGACAGCCCGACCGCGATTGGTGCTCCATACGCCCCTTTTGCCTGAGCTGAGCCATTCGTCCCAGGCTTCGAGCACGATCAAGCGGAGGGCGGGCATGAACTCATTGAGCAGCTCTGCAGCTTCATCTCTCGACAGCATAAGGGCACCACTGCAATTAGGTGTACGAAATATAACCCAAATTATTCAATGCGCAATAGGGTCCGGCAGGCGTCTCTGTGCAAGCGAAGGATCAGCCTGCCTGATGGTCAGGCGGTCAGTGGCGGGATCGCTGCACTAAACCGCAAACAAACCGCGTTGAAAGCGCTTGTCTAGTGTGTCGTCAGCGTCCCATTCGATGGATATCAAACGTCGCTAGGGCGATTGAGCACCCCGTCTATAAGGCTCGTGCTGGACGATCGGCCCCTGTATGAAGGCGTACAAGGACCCTTGAGCAGCAGCAGCGGGAGTCCTTGAGCTCGATAAATTTCTCATTGAGCTCAACTTGCCCGCAGCCCTCTGCACGCAGGCGGCTGCGTACGGCTCCGAGTGGCCATGTTCGCCACGCGCACGTTCGCATCTCGCGAGCTTCACATGCGTGCGAGCTCTAACCTCCCTTCACCGTAGCTCGCGCCCTATGCGCTAGTCGATTTCCAACCGTCGACGCCTGACTGCAGGCCCGCTTGAGGCGCCCGGAGGTACGCGCGGATGCCAGCCGCAGTCACAACCGACGGAAGGGAGGTGGCGGCACCTTGTAGTCGAAAGTCACTGAAACCGAGCTCCCCGGTCCTCCTAAGCAAATGCAGCTCCGTCACGCACCCTAGGTATTACTAATACTATTGATATATATATATAAGTATTTAGGGTGCGTGACGTCACGCTCTCGGAGTTCAGCTCGGGATAGGAGGTCGTTCGGGCTCGTCGGGCATAACATTGGCGGATCGGGCTGACTTGTCACAGAGACGCTTCCTGCGTTGCCGTTCTCTAGCACCCGCGCGCAATCGTTGGCTCCTATTTGCATAGCCGGTCAGTCGCATCTGCTCTTGCTGAGCGTAGCTGACCAGAGTTTCGCATTTGTCCTTCCAAGGGCACGAAGCACAGGCAACCACTTCTGATCTGTATAGACCGAGGCAGTGTGGTCGGTAGGGCTGCAAGCCTTCAGTAGGCGCCTCATCTAACAGAGGGCCGGCGTCCTTGATTGCGATCTCGCTCGTTTCTGGGCTGAAATGTATTCGGGCGGTCGAAGGATTGATCCATCCTGAGAGAAGCCAAGCCTTGAGAAGGGGTGTGTAAGACACCCGCTTTGCCTGCTCAACCATGAAATCAATTGCCCGCTGCTGTGCAGGATCGCCCCGGTAGTTTTTTGCTAGAAGGCGTGGATCCCAACTTGCCTGAAACGCGGCGCCACGTGCTTCCAAAAACTGATCACGAAGCCGAACGGCATGGCGAAGAGCTCTGGACTCAGTGTCCCCAGCTGCTGGATAGAGGTGATTCGGCAAGGGTACTCGACGGTACATGCCGTCCGTGAGCAGGCTCTTTGAAAGCGCTCGGATAAATCCCGGGTAGGGAAGTCCCAGGGCATCTGCGAACTGGCGAGCAGCGAACAGAGCATTCATTGTGCCCGGCTCGTTGAGTGCGAAGTCCGCCTCAACGGGGCAACGATGAGCGTCTGAATCCACGAACCTGGTTCGAAGCTCTGCATATAGCTCGACATAGGTTCGCGTGAATTCCTCAGTCGCCTCAAACGCGGAGAGGTATCCGTACTCGGGCCAACGGGTCTTCAACAACTCAGGCTCCTCTGTGAGCAGCTCCGGTTTGATGATGTCCTGCAGCACCCTGCATTGCTCTAGAAGCAATTTTCCTTCTGACGGGTGACGGCGCGCGTCTAGCAGACGCTTCTGTCGAAGCAAGCCATCGGTCTTGTGCTGACGTTTGAGCGAAACGCGTTTGCCGCTTGAAGTACGTGTTCTAGGTGGTATGTGGTTCATTAGAGAGCTCCATTGGAAGTCCTCTATGCATACCGTGGGGCGAGCTCATATCACTTCGAAAGCTGAATGGTTGATAAGTGGTGTGTTCGCGAGCGTGAGGCCGGCTCCACGTGCAGCACTTGCTCAAGATCCTGGCTGCGCTGAATGCGCCTGTGAGCGCGCTCCAGGGTGGGGGAGCTAGCGAGGTAGCGCTGGGTAAAGGGTGCGCCCCAGGGCGCTTCCTAGAGCGCTTGAGGCGTAAGGCACGGCCGGCTTATGAGGCGCTTACTGCGCAAAGCGGGGCTGGGAAGTAGTATCATAAATATATGATTTCTAAGGAAAAAAATTGGATTCGCCTGGTATGAAGCGTGGCATCGACTATGCGCAGCTCTCACCCTCCCACAGGCCGAGACTAGGATGCCTTAGGGAAGCTCTAACCGTTCATCGACTAGAGCAAATGCGGATGGGGCAGAGCAGTTCTTCTGTCGCAGGGCCAGCGAAAGCGCATTCAGGTGGCCCAGAGCCATGTTCGAATCAGAATCGATGGAGGGGGGCGTGATCGAGAGGCCAACGCAAGATCAGCTTGAGCAGGCTCATAAGCGCTATTTCGATGGTGAGCGGCCGTGGCGAGAGGCTCCGAGTCATTGGTTCGTTAGGCGCGACGATGGACGCGTGGTTCCTCTCAAATACCTCTATGCACTTGCAACGAATCAGAAGCCGGCGTCATACAGCACTGATCAGGTGAAAGCAGCTGTAGAGCATCTACGCCTTAATGTCGTTCATCTGAACGAACTGCCCTCGCGCCAAGTGTTGGACGTGGTTACCTCAAGTTTCTTAAAGGTTGGCTCGACCTACACGCGAGAAGAGCTCAAGAATAAATTTGAGATCGTTGATGCAACTATCAACAATGGGATTTTTAAGCCAAACGGTCATCGGTCAGTGTGGCTTTTTATAACGCGTGACAAGTCATCCGATCGAACCCCCTATCAGGATAGGTTGGATGGGGATGTGCTTCATATGGATGGACAGACTGCTGGCCGAACGGATCATCTAATCGTTGAGCATCAGAAGCGTGGCGAAGAACTGCTTGTCTTCTATCGAGAGAGCAAGAAGCAGTACCAGGGCGCCGGCTTCAGATACGAGGGGCGCTTCAACTACGGAACTCACGAAGGAACGAACCCGGCAAGGTTCAGCCTTTCAAGGGCGGCCACAGGAAAATTCAAGCATGGGAGCAAGCGCACTCGGGAGCTAGTAGTAGATGCGGTCCAGAGTCTGGGTAGCGCTGGATCTGCGGAGGCGGTGAAGTGGATCGTTGATCGCTACCCAACGTACAACGAAAAAAACGCTTCAGATCTCTACATGCTGTCAGTGAACTCGCCTTCTAGAACATCGTACGTACAGAACAAGAGCCCTCGCCGCACGGACGAAGGAAACGCATGCGATAGGTTGTTCAAGGTCGGGGAGGGCATTGGAGCGACATTTGAGATCTACGTGCCCGCAGTGCATGGGGTGTGGGAAATATTCCTAGACGAACAGCGAAGGCTCTCTGTGAGGCGCATTGTCGATCCTGTCCAGTCCGGATTGGCAGACGGCGCGTCCGTTGCATCGACTCAAGGCGAATTCGATCCGACAAGCATTACCGACGCGCGTGATCGCGCCTGGGGCGCCATCGTACGAAGGCGCGGCCAGCCGGCCTTTAGAAGAGCTCTTCTAGCTACCTACGGCCGAAGGTGCGCCCTGACAGGCTGCCCAGTCGTGGAGATATTGGAGGCTGCTCACGTAGTTCCCTACAAGGGGGCGATGACGAATACGTGCGCTAACGGTCTGCTGTTGCGGGCAGATGTCCATACTCTCTTCGACATGTGCCTAATCACCATCGAGCCAGAAACAAGAAGAGTCCTTGTTTCGCCGACGCTCGCCGGGACCGAGTACGAAGGTCTGCATGGGACCCGCATCCACGAGGCATGTGACGTCGAACTTCGTGTTAGCGATGCGGCGCTTACCTGGCATAGAGGTCAGTGCGTTTGGTAGTTCGGATCGGCTTCGTTGTGAGCTTCCAGTCCATCTTCCAAGTACACCGGCCGACCATTAGTGGAAGTTGGGGAAGAGCCACTGCCATCTCCAATCCTTGCGCTTGCTCGAGCCGCCTTCCACAAGATGCTGTGGGAGACGATCGAAATCGGATTGAAGCGGTCGAAGCCGGTCAGCGCGCATCCTCCCCGGACCCCTCGGCGATACGGCGATACGGCGATACGAGAGATACGCAGATACGGTGATACTACGGAACTCCACTTTTACCCTTTAAAATCATATGCTTGCTGCTATTTGGCGGGATTTTTCGCTCATATAGAGATTCGGGTAGTCAGATTTCGCTGCAATTCACTTCTTGAACTTGCGTCGAAATGACGACTACTCGGTCAGTGAATGGATCTAAGTGCTTGTTGTGGAGGAAGAACTAGAGGAGACTGAGATCAACTCCTGAAGCGAGAATTCCATGGCAACCACTACTCCACCTACTGCGGTTTCCGGCCCGCCGCCGCCGCCGACGACGCCGCCGCCGCCCTCGCCCGGCGCTAAAGACCCTGCCAAGGCGCCGGCGAAGGCTGCGGCAGTCCGGAAGAACAAGGCCCGCGAGGCTGCTCTGAAGATCCGCGACGAGCTCTGGCCGAACCTTCAGCCGGAAGATGTTTGGTCGACGAGCGAGAAGAAGAGGGTCGGGTTCGCACAGGTGCCGCGCGTCTTGTCTTTGGTCATGAGCATGATCAATGACGTCTCCAAGCGTCAGTCGGGTAAAGCTGTTCCTGCCGGGCGGACTTATCTCGTCCTTTGGCTGCATGGATACGGAGACGGAATTGTCCGGGTCGACAGCGAGGAGGCTGCGGCTTACGAAGCAGGTTATGGAGGCGAAAGGAACCGCACCACGTTCAGGTCTCACATGAAGACGCTGAAAGACATGGGTTTCATCGACTACGCGAAAGGCCCTCGTGGCCCGTTCCAGTGGGTGCTGCTTCGCAACCCTTTCAAGATCGTCAAGCAGCTCCAGGCCGAAGGCCTCATTACCAAAGATCAGCACGTCGCGTTTGTGGAGCGTGCAACCCACGTAGGTTCCGCAGACGACTTGGGAGACGAGGATGCCTAAGTTCGTTGAGCTTATCTCGCTGCGCGTGCCTGATATCGCAACTCTGGTGGTAGCGCTGGAGGCCAACCCTTTCGGCGCACTTCTTCTGTTGCTTCTCGTGGGTCTCTGCGTTCTTGCTCTGTGGGTCTACTGCTCTCATGCGAGTTTGATGGAATCGCCTAAGAAGGCGAGGCCGCGCAGCCGGAAGAGGAGCGAGTAAGCATAAGGCCACAGTGCGCCGTCATTGTTCGCTGCGAAGCTAAGTCGCACGGTTTTGCAGCGTCATTTTCAACAATCCTGTTTATCGATTACTAGAACAAGGTCGAGATGGTGTGGTTTGAACTTCGAAGCAGGGGCAGGCGTAGTGCGTGAAGTGCTGAGATCTGGCTCGCTACCACCTCGAAATTGAGGTCGTAGGACTAACAGGGGCTTGCGCGCCGTCGCACGCGCATCCGAATTGGACATCCTCCTGCAAAGCTCCTCCCGAGGTGGCTCTGTCTAATCATTGAGTCCGGCCAGTCGCGCCCAAAGGCTGAGAGCCGTGTTGCATAATTCGCCGATCGAGGCGAAAGATCGTTTTTTGATGGGGAACCACCACACCATTCCTCAGGTTCGCGCGGATTTGCACCGCTCAGCCGGCGTCTTCTTTCATGTCGCAAGTCGCGTTGTAGGTTGCTGAGGCCACTCATGGATACAAGTATCGAAGATGCCAAAGACGGCACCCTCTCAATCCCCGAAGTGCTGCGGAGGCTGCGCCATCGACTGCTAGACCTGACTGCGCGGAACCGCCTGCTTAACTTCAAGATCACAGCTGGCAAGTCTCTGTCCGTGGTCCCTGGAAGGCTAGATGAGACGTTCCGCCGACTGACCGGCGATGGTCTGGCAGGTGTCCAAATCGTGCCTGTGCCTGATCCGAGCCGCGATGAGTGGGTGGTAAAGCATGACAGGATGGTCAAGCCTGAAGCCAAGGAGCATGCGGCAAACCTTGGGTTGAACATCGCTCTTGAAGAGGCCCTTGGTCAGCGGAGTGATGCCAAGATCGCCCGCGTCCAGTACTACAACGAAGATCTGGCGAAGCATTTCCGCAAGATCGATCGTGAAGCGAGATCGGCGTTAGAAGAGACTGGCGCCAACATGCTGTATGTGGTGCTGGGTTGCCTGGACTACACGGAAAGCCCCGGATCCGACAAGGTGTTTTCTGCGCCGCTTGTGTGCGTGCCTGTCAGGCTCTCAGCCGTTCAACAGGTACACCAGGTCATGTTCAACATGGCTTACACAGGTGAAGAAGTTCAGGAAAACCTGTCGCTTCGTGAGAAGTTGAAGAGGGATCACGCCTTTACGTTGCCCGAGTTCCCTGATGAGGAGGAGGGCATCGAGCAGTATCTTCAGCAGATCGAAAAGCTCATCGAGAAGCGTCCGCTTTGGAAGGTACGTCGCAGCATGACGCTCGCGTTGCTTTCCTTCGGCAATATGCTGCTGATCCGTGATCTTGATCCGGAGAATTGGGAGGACGAAGAAGGCCAGTCAAGGCTGCTGTCCCACCCCGTGATCAAGCAGATTTTCACTGGCGGTGATGAGTTCGCTGGATCCGGCTATGCGCCGGAATACGATCTGGATCGCATGTCTGCCGCTGATCTCCCCTTGATCTTCGATGCGGACAGCTCTCAGCACAGCGCCATTGTCGATGTTATGGCCGGAAAGTCATTAGTTATCGAGGGGCCGCCGGGAACTGGTAAGTCCCAGACGATCACCAACATCATCGCTGCCTGCCTTCATGCAGGGAAGTCTGTGTTGTTCGTGGCCGAGAAGCTGACGGCACTTCAAGTCGTACAGCGCCGACTTCAAGCTGCTGGCTTGGATCCGTTTTTGCTCGAACTCCATTCAAACAAGACGAACAAGCGCCAAGTTCTAGAGGCTCTTGAGAACCGGCTGGATATGAGGACGGCGCCACCTGCAGCGCTCGATATCACCGCTGCCAGGCTGACCGATCGCAAACAGAAGCTCGATCAGTACGCCCGAATTTTGAACGCGGCCACCGGCAATCAACTCGGCCTGACAATTCATCAAGTCCTTTGGCGCGCTGAACAACATCGGGTCAAGCTGGGCGATCACAGCGAAAATTTGCTCCGTGTTTCGGTGGCTACGGCGCCTTCGTCAAACACGACGATCCTTGAAAAGCACCGGAGCCACATAGCAGCCTTAGCGCAAGTATTCGGCGACATTAGTCAGTTCGGAGTCGGAAGCCCGTTCTGGGGCTTCTATCCCGACAGTCTTTCGCCAGGCGACGATCTGGCGATCGCGAAGATCTTTCAGGAGGCATCCAAGCACGCTAAGGAGGCTGTGGAGGCGGGCGACCAGCTTGTTGCAAGTTATGGGATACATGAAGGCGCGCCGAAACAGTTGGGCAACCCTTCAGACCTGATCCGTTTGATCGACAACTTGAGCTCGCTCTTGAGCGAAGACGCGGTCGTTGACGTGTTGCCGGCAATCTTCGGAACTGATGAGTCTGCACAGAACAATGCGCTGAATGTCCTTGCCAAGAACGACGCATCCTTGCAAAGGATCATTGAGCTTGAAGCCGCCACCGCTAGCAAGGTCGATTACAAGAAGGCGGAACAGTCCAGAACAACCCCATCTGCCAAGAGTTTCGTACGATCCAATGGCCTGAACGATTGCACTGTCGCTGAGCTTGCGGATCACTTGCCAAGGCTAGAGACCTTGGTGAAAGTAGCGACGCCAGCGCGCCAAGCTCTGAACGCAGCGGCTGAGTCAGTCGGAGTTGCACAGAATTCAATTCAAGGCGACAGACAGCTCATAGCGGTCATCGATGTTTGCGCCGCTGCACCACTATCTCATCTACACATGCGTTCGGCCGAACTGGCAAAGTGCTCATCTGTCGAGATCTTGGCTAAGGGAAGTGCTGATCGTGATCGGCTTCAGTCAATCGAGGATCGTGTAGGACAGCGTTTTTATATGGATCAAGCCCCTGACGACGCCGAGTTGCGTCAGTGGATCTTGGTACTGCGTGAGGGTGATGCGTGGTACCGAATTTTTCAGAAGCCTTGGCGTGCTGCGATCCGCGCACATCGCACCTTGTCTCGGAACAAGGAAAAGGTGCCGGCTTCACAACGTCTGGCGGAACTTGAAGAGCTTGCCGAGCTTCGCAAGGGCTGGAGCGACTGGGCCAATTCTGTGCTGCTTACCCGGACGACGGGTGTATCGCCGCTGCCCAAGGATTTTCCACTAGAAGATGCCATTAAGGTTGCCAAGTGGCTCTCAGATGCCGACGAGAGTTTGTCGCAGCTCAATGTAAGCGAAGCATCGCTCAATCCACTCGCTGTCGATCGATCGGTACTCATTTCGCACGCATCCATGCAAGCGCAGTTGAGCGCACAAATCGCAGCGCTTGTTGAACTTTCCGACTGGATAGCTGCGTTCTTCCCGCTACTAAGTGGTGGGTCAGGGACGGACGATTGGAGTTCCCGCCTCGCTGCATCAGATGAGTTGATTGCGCAATTGCGTGTTGTGTCGACTGATTTGGCTGGCGCCATTCATGGCGCTGCCACATTGGATCAGGCCTACGATCTGGTCGATCAGGCTCAAGAGCTGTTTGTCAGATCGAAGCAGATTGCAGAGTCGCCCGAATTGAAGGCGCTGCTAGGCAGTAGGACGTCGAGGTTCCGGGAAGATCTGCCAGCCATCATGGCAGCGGTGAAGTTCGGGCAGGCGGTGTTCGATAGTTGCTTGCCCATACAGTCAAAGCAGCAACTCTGGACGCCATCTGTTCGATCTGTGCTCGAAGACTTGAAGCAGTCCGTAGTGCGTTTCCGTGATGCGTCTGATGACCTGCGTAGCAAACTCCTCGAACTCAAGCCTCACGGTGCTTTGAACATCGAAAAGTGGCTGCTGGGTTCCGACGGTTCATCGGCTGGCTCAGAGCGAACCCTGGCACGGATCAAGTTCGCTCTTGAGAACATTGACGGTCTAATACCGTGGTCGTTGTACGTACACCATAGAGCTGCGTGTGAAGAAGCTGGCTTAGAGCCCTTTGTCCTCAAGATGGAGGATGAAGGTCTGCCGAGCAGTCTGTTGGTAGATGCGTTCTTGTACCGTTTTTACGCCTCGATCGCAGATGCACTTTTCCGCAAGACGCCCGCATTACAGAACTTCAGCGGATCCGTCCATACCGCAGTACGGGCAGAGTATTCAGAACTGGATCGGACTCTTGTATCACTGCGTGGCAAACAGATCAGCCACAAGAACACACGCTCCGCCAGGACAGTTCCTGGGGTCAGCGGTACACGCGTGGCGGATAAGACTGAGATGAGTCTGATCCAGCACCTGCTTCCGCAAGCAAGGCCTCGTATTGCGTTGCGCGATCTCATCAAGAGAGCAGGTACGTCGATCCAACAATTGAAGCCGTGCTTTATGATGGGGCCTCAGGCTGTGGCGCAGTACCTGCACGCTGCGCCCGAGATGTTTGACGTTGTCATCATGGACGAAGCGTCGCAGATGAGACCAGAACAGGCCATCGGTGCTATTGCGCGCGGAAAGCAGCTTGTTGTGGTCGGCGATCCTAAGCAGTTGCCGCCTACGTCGTTCTTTTCGCGCATGCAGACGGAAGAGGACGCTCAATCCACTGCGGTTGCGGAGGATGCGGAGTCAATCTTGGATCTGGCAAGCAGCCACTTCCGTCCAATTCGTTCTCTCCGGTGGCACTACCGTTCGCGACACGAGAGCTTGATCGCGTTTTCGAACAAGCAGTTCTACGACGGGAAGCTCATCGTTTTCCCGTCTCCATACCCTCGTTCGCGTGGTCTTGGTGTCCGCTCGCATCTGGTCAAGAATGCGGTGTATGAGAGCCAGACAAATGCGCGCGAGGCCGCTGCCGTCGTAGATGCTGTGGTGGACCATATCCTCCATAACGGCGATCTATCGCTGGGTGTTGTTGCACTCAATATCCGGCAGCGCGACTTGATCGCGGAGTTGATGGAAGAGCGCTTGAAGTCCGTTCCTGGCGCTGCGGAGTACAGGGACAAATGGAAGGATGACGGTCAGGACATCTTCGTCAAGAACCTGGAGAACGTCCAAGGCGATGAGCGCGACACCATCATGATTTCGACCACCTATGGCCCGCCGCCCGGCACAGGCCGTGTTCACCAGCATTTCGGGCCTATAAGCCAAGACGGTGGTTGGCGCCGGTTGAACGTCTTGTTCACCCGCGCAAAGTCATCTGTACTGCTTATCACCTCAATGAAGCACACGGATATCGTGGTGGGCGTCGGAACGCCTAGAGGCACTAGGGCTCTGCGCGACTACTTGCTCTACGCCGAGACTGGCCGTCTGAACCACGATCTGGGTGAGGTGACTGGCGGTCAACCCGAGTCGGAGTTCGAAGAGTCGGTGATTCAGGCTCTCCAGCAGCTTGGGTACGACTGCGTACCTCAGGTGGGAGTTGCGAATTTCCGCATTGATATCGGTGTCCGCCATCCGCGGTACCCGCACTTGTTCCTCGCGGCGATCGAATGCGACGGCGCTACGTATCACTCGGGGATCACCGTCCGCGATCGCGATCGGATCCGCCAAGAAATCCTTGAGAGCATGGGCTGGAAGGGCAAGATCTGGCGCATCTGGTCAACTGAGTGGTTCCGCAATCCAAAGCGGGAAATGTCGCGCCTCGTGAGCTTCCTTGAAGAACTGAAAGCACTGGAAGTTGATCCGTCGCTTACGGTCCTAGTGGATCCGCAGTCGGCTTCCTCCGAAGACGATTTCTCGGAGCCGACTCAGGAGCAGGTGGAGCAGGCGAACGCGACCCTGGAGGAGCTGCTGTCCGAGACCTCGCACCCAGAAGTGAGCGTAGGCGACAGCGTGGTCTATCGGAACTTGTCCAGTCATAGGCCTGAGCAGGAGATCACGGTGTTGATCGCCAAGGACCGATTTGATCCGAATAACGGGATCATCTCCGAAGCTAGCCCCTTGGGGCAGGCCCTGATCGGTGCGATCGAAGGGGAGGAGATGCCGTTCGCGACCCCAGGCAAGCCTGACCAAACCCTTCTTGTGGTCGCTATCAAGCGTATTGGTGTCTAAGGCGAATCTACCGCGCGACACTATCTTGCTGCATGCCTTTTCATCTCAATGTGTCGTCTTGCCCGAGTGGGTGAAACATAGTGGCGAACGGTTTACTGTTCCTGAGGCCGCTAAGACCCCACTTATCAGGCACTTACGCGTCACCGCCGGTGCATCGGCCCCGGACATCCTCGTCCAGGGCGTGCTCGACCGCCTGCGCGAACTCGGCGCAGACGGCCTGCGCGAGCTGTCGGGTGAGCCGGAGAACATGGTCTTCGCCCTGCCCAAGGAACTGCGCCTGCAACTGGTCGATTGACCGCAGGCGCGGCGCTCCCTAGAATTCGCGTCCCAAGCCGGAATAGCTCAGTTGGTAGAGCGGCGCATTCGTAATGCGTAGGTCGTAGGTTCGATTCCTATTTCCGGCACCAGCTTCAAGAAAAAGGCGACCCTCGGGTCGCCTTTTTTTGTCTGCGCTTCGTGTTGCCTGGGCGCTCAGCCCATCTCGACGCGATCGCGGCCCGCTGCTTTGGCGCGGTACAGCGCGGCGTCGGCAGTGCGGATCCAGTCGGCGAGCGTCGTGTGTCCACTGCGCGTTTCAGCCAGACCCACGCTGACCGTGCACGACAGGCCGGGCTCGGCTTCGAAGGTCAAACCGGACACGCCCAGGCGCACGCGCTCGGCGATCGACCGCGCGAGTTCGCGATCGGCGGAGGTCAACAGCAGCGCGAATTCGTCGCCGCCAAAGCGCGCGGGCACGTCGTCGCCGCTCGCAATGTCGCGCAGCACGTCGCCCACGCGCCGCAGCACCACGTCGCCCATGCCGTGGCCGTAGCGATCGTTGGTGGTCTTGAACTGGTCGATGTCGATCAGCAGCAACGCCGCCTGGCGCCCGCTGCGCTGGAACAGCTTGAACGCATGCGCGGCGCGCGCATCAAAGTGACGGCGGTTGGGCAGATCGCTGGCGACATCGGTGCGCGTGGTGCGTTCGAGTTCGCGGTTCTGCCGCGCAATCGTGCGGCCGAGGCGCCAGGTGACCACGCTCAGTGCGAACTGGTAGCCGAACATCAGTGGTAGACAGGCGAGCACGGTGCGCAGCGAGGTGTCCGGCGCGAACGGCTGGCCGAGCGCCAGCCAGGTCAACGCGAAACCTGCGAGCAATGTGGGCAAGGCGCGCGACAGCAGGCGCCAGCCGCCGGCCGCGAATCGGTCGGCGCTCAGGACTGTCAGCAAGACGGCCGACGGCAACAGGTTGACGCCCATGATCGCGATCCACACGCCACCGGCCGCGGCATCGACCACGAGGCTTCGATATTCGACGGCCGCCGGGTCGCGCGCGCGCCGCGCCAGCAGCCAGGCGATATGCGGCCAGACCAGCGCATTGAAGAGCAGCGCCGCCCAGGTCCAAGCAGGCACACCTGTTTCGTGCAGGACCGATGCGATCGGCACGGCGCAGAGCACGGTGCCGAGCATGCGCATGCGATGGATGCGGGTCACAAAGCGCAGCGCGGGCGTGCGCGAGTGATCGGCGATGTCGTCGTAGTAGGGCACCAGCGTGATCGGCTCGCGTCGTCGTGGGAGACCTGCCGGGAAAGTGTAGAGCCAACGCCGACGCGCGCGGCGAATCCGGTGTCCGCGCACGGGGGCGGGTCTCCGATGCTGCGACCGGGCTCCGCTATGCTGCGGCGACTTCCGTTCTCGCAAACACCTCGTGGCCAAGACTGCTTCCAAAGCCCGTACCGCCTTCGTCTGCAACGAGTGCGGTGCCGATTTCAACAAATGGCAGGGCCAGTGCAGCGCCTGCGGCGCCTGGGATTCGATTTCCGAGATCGTGCTCGAAAGCGCGGCCGCCGCCAGTTCGCCCGCGTCGCGTCGCAGCGGCTGGGCCGGCAAGATCGATGCGCCCAAGGTCATGGCGCTCAAGGACGTGCAACAGGGCGAGGATGTGCGCGTGTCGACCGGCATCGGCGAGTTCGATCGCGTGCTGGGCGGTGGTCTGGTCGAAGGTGCCGTGGTGCTAGTCGGCGGCGATCCGGGCATCGGCAAGTCGACGCTGCTGCTGCAGGCGCTGGCGCAGATGGCCGGCACGCTGCCGGGCCTTTACGTCACCGGTGAGGAATCGCTGGCGCAGGTCGCGGGTCGCGCGGTGCGGCTCGGGCTGTCGCTCGACGGCCTGCACGCGCTGGCCGAGACCGGCATCGAACGCATCCTGCAGCACGCCTCGGAACTACGCCCGAAGCTGATCATCGCCGACTCCATCCAGACGCTGTGGACCGAATCGCTGACCGCCGCCCCGGGCTCGGTGAGCCAGGTGCGCGAATCTGCCGCGCGTCTGGTGCGCTACGCCAAGGAAACCGGTACCGCCGTATTCCTCGTCGGCCACGTGACCAAGGAAGGTGACATCGCCGGTCCGCGCGTGCTGGAGCACATGGTCGATGCGGTGCTGTATTTCGAAGGCGACAGCGGCAGCCGATTCCGGGTCATGCGCGCGTTCAAGAACCGCTTCGGCGCAGTCAACGAACTCGGCGTGTTCGCCATGGGCGACAAGGGGCTGAAAGAAGTGCCGAATCCGTCGGCGATCTTCCTGTCCGGCGGCAGCACGCCGCAGCCCGGCAGCTGCGTGATGGTCACGCGCGAAGGCACGCGGCCGCTGCTGGTCGAGGTGCAGGCGCTGGTCGATGCGTCGCCGCTGTCGAATCCGCGCCGCGTCGCGGTGGGCATGGAAGGCAATCGCCTGGCGATGCTGCTGGCGGTGCTGCATCGCCACGGCGGCATCATGACCGGCGACCAGGACGTGTTCGTCAACGTCGTCGGCGGCATCCGCGTGCAGGAAACCGCGGCCGATCTGCCGGTGCTGCTGTCGGTGCTGTCGTCGCTGCGCGATGCGCCGTTGCCGGACAAGACCATCGCGTTCGGCGAAGTGGGCTTGAGCGGCGAGATCCGCCCCGTGCCCAATGGCGAGGAGCGCTTGCGCGAAGCGGCGACACACGGCTTCAAGCGCGCGATCGTCGCGAAAGCGAACGCGCCGAAGACCGGCAGCTTCAAGGGCATGGAAGTGATCGGCGTCGAACGTCTGGCCGAGGCGCTGGAACACATCTGACGCGGCGCGCCGGCTAACATCGGGCGATGCGCCGAACCTCCGTTCCGACAACCGCTGCGCGCGTCGTCTCCATCGTCCTGCATCCCTTCCTCGTGCTGGCAGCGCTCGCGCTACTGGCGGCGTGGCGGGTCGATCCTGCGTCCCTTTCGCGCACTGCGTTCGGCATCGGCGTCGCCATCGCAATCGTGTCGACCTTCATCTGGCAGCGTCGCCGCGGCGGTCACTGGCAGACCGTCGATGCCTCGCGGGCGCAGGAACGCCCGCTGTTGTACGCGCTTGCGCTGCTCGTGGCCGGTGCCTACTGGCTGTGGATGGGCGGCCGTGCATCGGCGACGTCGAACGGCGTGCTCGCTGCGGTCGCGATGCTGTGCGTGGCCGGCATCGCCAATCGCTGGATCAAGCTCTCGCTGCATATGGCCAGCCTGTCGTTCGCGGGCGTCGCCGCGTGGCCGCTGTGGCCGGCTGCGGCGATCGTTGTGCTGGCCGCATTGCCGCTGCTTGGATGGGCGCGATTGCGGATGGCGCGGCATACGCTGTCCGAAGTGATCGGCGGCGCCGCATTGGGACTGGTGACGGGCGCGATCCTGATCGCGTAGGCGCGCGCTGGCGCGTGAGGCGCGTGCAACAGGAATGGCCATTCCGCGCGAGCGCTTGGCTACAGGGGGTGAGGCGAAATCAATGGCCGCCGCTTGCACCGCCGCCGAGTTTGGCTGTGAAAGGCGGCTTGGCCATCCACACGAACGCGATCACCACGACGAACAGAATCCCGAGCAGGTGGAAGATCTCGTTGAAGCCGATCTGCGTGGCCTGCTGCGCGATCATCTGGTCGAGCAGCATCGCACCACGCTGCAGGTCGCCGTTGCCGAGCGCGGCCACGGTCTGCTGGATCGCGAGGTCGTGCGCGGGAATATGTTCGGTCAACTGCGCATGATGGATGGTGCTGCGCTGGTTCCAGGCCCAGGTCGTCAGCGACGCGGCGAAACTGCCGCCGAGCGTGCGGCAAAACGTGGCCAGGCCCGAGCCAGCGGCGATCTCGTGCGGCTCCAGGTCCGACAGCAGGATGGTCAGCACTGGCATGAAGAACAGGGCTACGCCCAGTCCCATCCACAGCTGCACCATCGCGATGTGCTGGAAGTCGACATCGAGGTTGAAGCCCGAGCGCAGGAAGCTGGTGAATGCCATCACCATGAACGCGAAGCTCGCGAGGATGCGCAGGTCGAAACGCGTCGCGTACTTGCCGACCAGTGGCGTGAGCAGCACAGGCAGGATGCCGATCGGCGCGGTCGCGAAACCGGCCCAGATCGGCGTGTAGCCCAGATTGCGCTGCAGCCACAGCGGCACCAGCAGGCCGACGGCGAAGAACGCCGCATAGCCGAGCACCATCGCAATGGTGCCGAACGCGAAGTTGCGATGCCGGAACAGGCGCAGGTTGACGATCGGATCCTTCTCGGTGAGTTCCCAGATCAAGAACACCGCCAGACCGATCACCGAGGCGATCGCGAGCCAGACGATCTTGGTCGAGTTGAACCAGTCCTCCTCGTTGCCGAGGTCGAGCAGCGTCTGCAGCGCGCCGACGCCGACGATCAGCGTGATCAGGCCGACGTAGTCCAGCTTCGGTGTCTCGAGCTTTTCCGGCCGGCCGCGTAACTGGTTGGCGACGACGACGCTGGCGAAGATGCCGATCGGCACGTTGATGAAGAAGATCCATTCCCAACTGTAGTTGTCGGTGATCCAGCCGCCGAGGATCGGTCCGCAGATCGGCGCGACCACGGTGACCATCGCGAGCAATGCGATGGCCTGACCGCGTTTGGCAGGTGGATAGATCGAGATCAGTAGCGCCTGGGTGACCGGATACATCGGGCCGGCGACGAAGCCCTGGATCGCGCGCGCGGCGACCAGAAATCCCATGCTCGATGCGAGGCCGCACAGCAGTGACGCGAGCACGAACGCGAACGTCGCCCACACGAACAGCTTGCGCTCGCCGAAGCGCCGGACCATGTAGCCGGTCAGCGGCAGCGCGATCGCGTTGCTGACTGCGAATGACGTGATCACCCACGTCGCCTGGTTGGAACTCGCGCCGAGGTTGCCGGCGATCGTCGGCAGCGACACGTTGGCGATCGTGATGTCGAGCACCTGCATGAACGACGCCAGCGCGAGGCCGATCGTCGTCAGCGCGAGATTCGGCGGACGGAACGCAGGTTGCGCGGCCGGGGCAGGGGCCCCCGGCGCGTCGGCGGTGGTCGTGGACATGGCGGACTCGGCGGCGGCGGATCAGCGACGGGCGACAGTGGACGCCGGCAGGTTCTGCGCGATGGTGCGCTCGATAAGCGCATCGGCCTGCGCGAGCTGTTCGGCATAGGCATCGGTCGACAGCAGCGGCGTGTTGCGCGGCGCGTCGACAGAGGCGAGCACGGCGCCGTCCTGGTCGCGGATGGCGACATCGACGTGCATCGACAGGCCGAGTCGCAGCGGATGTTCGACGACCTGCTTCGGGTCGAGTTCGATCCGCACCGGCACGCGCTGCACGATCTTGATCCAGTTGCCGCTGGCGTTTTGCGCCGGCAGCAACGAGAACGCACTGCCCGTGCCCATGCCGAGACTCGCGACGCGACCGTCGTAGCGCACGTCGCCGCCGTAGAGATCGGCGTGCACTTCGACCGGCTGGCCGATGCGCATCTTCGTCAGCTGGGTTTCCTTGAAGTTCGCTTCGATCCACACCTGTTCCAGCGGCACGATCGTCATCAGCGTATTGCCCGGCGCCACGCGCTGGCCGAGTTGCACCTCGCGCTTGGCGACATGGCCCGACACCGGCGCGACGATCGCCATGCGCTGCAGGTTGAGCCACGCCTGGCGCAACTGGCCGGCAGCGGCCTGCACCTGCGGCTGGCTGGCGATCTCGGTCGCATCCACCAGCGCGCGGCTGCGTGAGAGCTGGCCCTGCGAACCCGACAGCGCCGCTTCTGCGCCGGCCAGAATGTCGCGGGCATGTGCGAGTTCCTCGCGCGACACCGCGCCGCTGGCGACAAGCCCCTCGCGACGCTTCACGTCCTCGCGCGCCTGGCGTACGGCGACCTGGCGCGCGGTCAGATCGGCCTGGCCGGACTCGACGCTGCTGTAGAGCCCGCGCACCTGGCGCACGGTGCCGGCGAGGTTGGCGACCGCCTGGTCATAGGCGACCTGCGCGTCGTTGGGATCCAGATGCACCAGCGCCTGGCCGGCTTCGACGCGCATGCCTTCGTCGGCGTCGATCGAGACGACCGTGCCCATCGTCTGCGGCACGATGCTGACGACATTGCCCTGCACGTAGGCGTCGTCGGTGTCCTGGTGCCACCGCGCGACCAGCAGGTACCACGCGGCCCAGCCGATACCGGCGATGATGGCCACAGCGGCGAGGATCAGAAGCGCGCGACGGCGCTTGCCGTTCTTCTGCGGCGCGGCGGCGGTGGCAACGGAATTGGATTCGGAACTCATGGCGTGGTCGCCCCGGCAAGGTCGTGCATGGAAGAGTTGGGTGCGGCCGGCGCGAGGCCGCCGCCGAGCGCGCGGTCGAGATCGACCGCCGCGCCGAGACGTTGCGCCCGCAGCGTGGCGAGCTGCTGTTCGAGCTGGAGCAGCGGCCGTTGCGCGGCGAGCACATCGAGCTGGTTGCCGAGGCCTGCCTTGTAGCGGGTGTCGGCGAGTGCGAGGGCCTGACGTGCGGCTTCGGTGGCTTCACTGACCGTCGCGATCTGCGCATCGAATGCACGCGCCGACTGCAGGGCATCGGTCACTTCGCGCAGGCTCGTCACCAGCGTCTGGTTGTAACTGGCGACGGCGAGGTCGTAGTCGGCATCGCGTTGCGACAGGCCCGCGCGCAGACGACCACCGTCGAAGATCGGCAGGCTGATTGCTGGGCCACCCAACCCGAACGCCGCGTCGCTGCCGAACAGATCCGAAAGATTACCGGCGGCCAAACCGACCAGCGCACTGAGATTGACGCTCGGCTTGAACGCAGCTTGCGCCGAATCCACGCCGCGCGATGCGGCTTCGACCCGCCAGCGCGCAGCGACGACGTCGGCGCGATGGCCGAGCAGTTCGCTCGGCAGCACCGCCGGCACGTTCGGCGCGGCGGCCCGCAGCAGTTGCGGACGTGCGATGTCGAGACCACGATCCGGACCCTTGCCCAGCAACGCGGCCAGCGCATTGCGCAGCGCGTCGATCTGCTGTTGCGCGGCCTGCGCTTGCTGGCGCGCGATGCCGATCGAGGTATCGGCGTTGCGCAACTGCAGCTGGTTGTCGAGACCGGCGTCGACGCGTTGCGCGGCGAGATCGCGCAGGCGGCTCGCCCGCGCCTGTTCGCGGGCGGCGACCTCCTGCATGTCGAAGGCCTGCGCCAGCGCGATATAGGTGCGCGCGACGTTCGCCGACAGGGTGAGCCGCGCCGCCTGCGCATCCACTTCGGCGGCGCGCGCCTGACCGGCCGCGGCTTCGAACGTGGCCCGCTGGCCGCCCCACAGATCGGGGGTCCAAGCGAAGTTCAACATCAGGATATTGCTGACCTTGAAATCGCCGCCCAGCGGTTCGGGCGCGATGGTCGCGGGCAGTTGCACGCCACTCACGCGCGCGCTGGCAGCGAGCGTCGGGTTGCGCTGCGCATCGGCCAGTCCGGCCTGCGCACGCGCGCTGCGGGCGCGGGCGTCTGCCGCGGCCAGTGACGGGCTGTCGTGCAGGGTCTCGTCGATCAACGCGTCGAGCTGCGGATCGGCGAACGCCGTCCACCAGTCGGCGTGCGGGAAGTCGGCGGCGCTCAGTCCGGTGACGCCGAGGCTGCGCGCGGTGGCGAGCGTGTCGGCATCGGTGGCCGTCAGCTGCGGTGCGAGGCCGCGGCTGCTGGCGCAGCCGGCGAGCAGCAGGGCCGACGCGAGCGTGGCAACGATCGGCAATGCGGCAGCCCGCGCCCGGCGCGGGGCGCGTGTCGTGGAAGAAACCATGGTCACTGTCCGGGGAAGGAGAGGTTGTCGCGAACCTGTTCGAGGACGCGGATGAACTGCAGGCGCTGCGCCTCATCCATGCCCGACATCGCGCGCTCGCGCACGCGGTTGCCGCACTGGTCGATGTCGCGCCAGATCGCCTGGCCTTGCTCGCTGAGTTGGATGCGCACGACGCGCCGGTCGCTGGGATCGGCGTGCCGCTCGACCAGGCCGCGTTCGATCAGCTTGTCGATCAGCCGTGTCATCGCGCCGGGATTGAGCTCGGCGGCGCGCGCCAGATCGGTGGCGCCGGTGGTGCCGAGGGCGAGCTTTTTCAGCGTGATGTACTGGCTGAAACTCAGATCGTGGCCGGACTTCGACAGCTCATCGGCCATCCGCGCCCACATGGCGTCACGGACCTGCCGGAACAGCAGGCCGAGCGAGGAACCGCTGGAAGACGCGCAGGGGCGGGTGGTGTCCATGGGCGCGCATATTCCTCGCCCATGCAATTGTTGTCAAGGCAAGTATTGTTGCGGCAAGCGGAGCTTTCGTAGCGGGTTCGCGGTCATTCAGATCAGGATTCGGGCTCAGCCGCCGGGCACGAGTCCGTAGGGCTGACGCAGTTTGCGTTCGGGCTGGTCGGGATCCGCGCCGATCCGGTACAGCCACGCCGCGGCATCGCCAGCCGCCCGGAGCCGGGTCGCGGCCAGGCCTTCGGCGACTTCGGTCTCCACCGCGATCACCCGGCCATCCGGGCCGAAGGTCAGGACCCAGACGAAGCGGCCGCTGTAGTCCGCCGGCGCGATGTCGGGCAGGTAGCGCGTGCGGCCGTTGACGAAGGTGCGGTCGCTTCGATGGAAGGCGGCGGTGTCGAGACTGTCGGCGACCTCGATCGTCGCCTCCGCGGCAATCTGCCCGTCGAAACGCAGGACTACGCGGCGCATGCCCGGTGTCACGCCGAGCGCGGCCAGATCGACATCGCGGCAGCGGACGACCTGCGACGGTGCACCGGTTTCGGCGCCGACCCATAGCGCGTGCCGCCCGTGCGCATCATCGATCTCCAATCGGACCTCCACCGTACGCTGCGGAAACGCGGCTGATTTCCAGCACGCAAGGTGCGGGACCTCGGGCCGGGTCAACAGTCCCAGCGCAACCGGCCGCGCGTCCGAGCCGGGTGCGGGGGCCTCCCACAGGAACTCGATGTGGCCGTGGATCGGCGAAGCAGACGCCACATCGTCAGCGGCGAGCGCGCCCGCTGACGACAGGCACGCGAGTGCAGATGCGAGAACAGCGGCGGACGTCCATGTGCGCATGCGTGTCCTGTTCGATCAAGAAAGCGCGCCGTCAGACGGTGCGCCGCAGCACCAGCTCCAGTACGAACTTGCTGCCGAAGAACGCCAGCACCAACAGCGCCATCGCGGCCAGCGTCCAGCCGACCGCGCGGGCGCCGCGCCAGCCGTGGCGCCATCGACCGAACAGCAGGGCGCCGAAGGCCAGCCACGACAGCACGCTGAGCACGGTCTTGTGCATCAGGTGCTGGGCGAAGAAATCGTCGACAAACAGCACGCCGCTCACCAGCGTTGCGGTGAGCAGGATGAAGCCCACCCAGATCGTGCGGAACAGCAGCGATTCGAGTTCGGTCAGCGGCGGCAACGCGCGCAGCCAGCGGTGGAATTCGCGTCGGCGCAGCGCGCGTTCCTGCGCCGACAGCAACAGCGCGAGCAATGCGGCGACGGCAAGCGCAGCGTAGGCGAGCAGCGCGCACCAGGCGTGCATCTGCAGGCGCCAGTCGAGCGTGTTGGACGAAGGATGCGCAGCCTGGCCGTAGCTGAGCAGGGTGAGTGCGGCGATCGGAAACACGATCACGCCCAGCGCCGCCATGCGCCCACGCACGTCGTAGAGCACCGTCAGCGCGGCCATGCCGAGGCCGACCAGCGACAGCGCCGCGAAGAAGTGCAGTTCTGCGCCGACATCGCGCCACACCAGCACATGCGCGGTCACGTGCAGTGCGATCGCGCCAAGCGCGGGCGCTGCCCACCAGAGCCTGCCCGGCGCCGGCTCGCGCGCGACGCCGCGCACGAGCGCCGCGGCCGCCAGCAGATAGAGCAGGGCTGCGATGAGAACGATTGTCATCGCGCGAGTGTCTCATGCCGGGCGCTTCCGAAGGGAGCATCGCGGCGCGTGGACAACGGACCGCGCAGGGCAGCGGGCTATAATCGTCGGCCGTATTCCGTCGCATCGAGTCCCGCATGTTCGAGTCCCTGACCCAGCGCCTGTCCGGCACCATGGAGCGCCTGCGCGGCCGCGGTCGTCTGACCGAAGAGAACATCCGCGAGGCCACCCGCGAGGTGCGCATCGCATTGCTGGAAGCCGACGTCGCGCTGCCCGTGGTGCAGGCGCTGATCGAGCGCATCAAGGTGCGCGCGGTCGGCCAGGAAGTACTCAAGTCGCTGACGCCGGGCCAGGCGCTGATCAAGGTTGTGCGCGACGAACTGACCGCGGTCATGGGCGCGCAGGCCACCGAGCTCAACCTCAACGTGCCGGCGCCGGCGGTGATCCTGATGGCCGGCCTGCAGGGCGCGGGCAAGACCACGACGGTCGGCAAGCTCGCAAAGCTGCTGAAGGAAAAGCGCAAGAAGAAGGTCATGGTGGTCTCGGCGGACGTCTACCGTCCGGCCGCGATCGAGCAGTTGAAGACGCTGGCCGAGCAGGTCGACGTGCAGTTCTTCCCGTCCGAATCCTCGCAGCAGCCGGTCGACATCGTGCGCGCGGCAATCGCCGCGGCGAAGAAGTCCTTCATCGACGTGCTGCTGGTCGACACCGCCGGCCGCCTCGCGATCGACGAAGCGATGATGGACGAGATCAAGGCGCTGCATGCCGCGGTCAATCCGGTCGAGACGCTGTTCGTCGTCGACTCGATGACCGGCCAGGACGCCGCCAATACCGCAAAGGCCTTCGGCGAAGCGCTGCCGCTGACCGGCGTGGTGCTGACCAAGACCGACGGCGATGCCCGCGGCGGCGCGGCGCTGTCGGTGCGCTACATCACCGGCAAGCCGATCAAGTTCGTCGGTACCGGCGAAAAGGTCGACGGCCTCGATGTCTTCCATCCCGAGCGTGTCGCCAGCCGCATCCTCGACATGGGCGACGTGCTGTCGCTGGTCGAGCAGGTCGAAGGCCAGGTCGACAAGGACAAGGCGCAGAAGCTCGCCGAGAAGGTCGCCAAGGGCAAGAAGTTCGACCTCAACGACATGCGCGACCAGCTCGAGCAGATGCAGAACATGGGCGGCATCGGCAGCCTGATGGAGAAGCTGCCGGGCCTGGGCCAGGTGCCCGAGCACCTCAAGCAGCAGGTCAGCCAGGGCAAGGAAGTGCCGCGGATGATCGCGATCATCGGCTCGATGACGAAGAAGGAACGCCGCAATCCGAACCTGCTCAACGGCTCGCGCCGCGCGCGCATCGCCGCCGGTTCCGGCACTACGCCGTCCGACGTCAACAAGCTGATGAAGCAGTACATGCAGATGGAAAAGATGATGGGCAAGATGGCCCGCGGCGGCATGAAGGGGATGATGCGCGGCCTGCAGGGGATGATGGGCGGCATGGGCGGCCGCATGCCGTTCCGTTGAGTGCCGGCCCGATGTCCTGCTGCGCTTGCCAGATGACGCGCCTGCGATGCCCGGAAGGAACCGCCACGCGGTTCCTGGCAGCGCTCGCAACGGACCTCGAGCAGGGACGACTCGCATGAAATCCGCGGTCCGCCAGGGCAGCGATGCCTTCTGTTCCCGCTTCGGATTGCGCCTGCCGGTGCTGCTGTCACCGATGGCGGGCGCATGCCCGGTCGCGCTGTCGCACGCGGTGATCGACGCCGGCGGCATGGGTGCGATGGGCGCGGTGCTGTCGCAGCCCGACGACATCGGCACCTGGATGCACGCGCTGCGCGCCGCAGGCGGCGGGCCGGCCCAGATCAATCTGTGGATTCCCGACCCCGCGCCGGTGCGCGATGCCGCGGCAGAAGCGGCGACACGTCAGTTTCTCGCACAGTGGGGCCCCGCCGTGCCGGTCGAGGCCGGCGATGCGACACCGGCCGATTTCGATGCGCAATGCGCGGCGTTGCTCGCGACGAAGCCCGCGGTGGCCTCGTCGATCATGGGCGTGTTTCCGGCGCCGTTCGTCGCGAGGCTGAAAGACGCCGGCATCGCCTGGTTCGCCTGCGCGACGACGCTCGACGAAGCACTCGCGGCCGAAGCGGCCGGCGCCGACGCCGTGGTCGCGCAGGGTTTCGAAGCGGGCGGGCATCGCGGTGCCTTCGATGCGGCCAAGGCCGATACGCAACTGGTCGGCCTGTTCTCACTGATCCCGCGACTGGCCGATGCGCTGCGCGTGCCGGTCATCGCTGCGGGTGGCATCGCCGATGGGCGCGGCATCGCGGCGGCGCTGACATTGGGCGCGAGCGCAGTGCAGATCGGCACCGCGTTCCTGCGTACGCCGGAGGCCGGCGTCGCATCGGCCTGGGCCGAGGCATTGGCATCGTCGGAGCCCGAACACACCTGGCCGACACGCGCCTTCAGTGGCCGGCTCGGCCGCGCGCTGGCAACGGATTACGTGCGCGCGGCCGCATCCGGAAACGCACCACCGCCGCAGCCCTATCCCGTGCAGCGCGCCTTGACGGCGCCGATGCGCGCGGCCGCGGCGCGCGATAACCGGATCGATGCGATGCAGGCCTGGGCCGGCCAGTCGGCTGCGTCTGCGCAGGCGCGGCCTGCGGCCGAACTCGTCGCCGATTGGTGGCGCACGGCCGACGCATTGCTGTGAACCGGATCGCATCGGCCACCCGCCTCTGGATCGCGGGCCGGCCTGCCGATGCGGTCACGCTGACCGCGCTGCAGACCAATTACGGCCACCTGTCGACGATGCAGGTGCGCGGCGGGGCGGTGCAGGGATTGGGGCGTCATCTCTCGCGCCTGCAATCGGCCAACGTCGAGCTGTTCGGCAGTGCGTTGTCCGCTGCCCGCATCCAGCACGAACTCGCATCGGCGCTTCACGCTGCCGCAGTCGACGACGCCACGCTCCGGGTCTCCGTCGGCGCGTTGGATGTTGCGGCGGTCGATCGGGGCGATGCCGTCGATGTGACGCTGCTCATTGCGCTGTCGCCGCCGCGCACTGCGCCCACGACGCCGCAACGTCTGCAGAGCTGCCGACACCAGCGTCCGCTGGCACATCTGAAGCACCTCGCAACATTGCCGTTGCTGCATGCACGACGTACTGCGCGTGCCGCAGGCTTCGACGATGCGCTGCTGGTCGATGACGCGGGCCAAGTGCTCGAAGGTGCCTTGTGGAACATCGGCTTCGTCGATGCCGAGGGCGCCCTCGTCTGGCCGCAAGGCGATGCGCTGCGCGGCATCACCGAAGGCATGTTGCGTGCAGGTCTGGACGCCGCGGATCTGGCCCAGCGCATCGAACCGGTCCGGCTGACGGACTGCGTCAGCTTCCAGGCGGCATTCGCCTGCAACAGCAGCGGTATGTGGCCGCTGGCGTCGGTCGACGGGCAGGCATTCGCGGGAGATCCGGTCGTTCCAAAGGCGTTGCAGGCCGTTCTGGCGGCCGTGCCCTGGGAGCCGCTTGAGGGCTGAGCGGCCCCGGCTTGCCGAGCAGGCGGGGGTTTCCGCTATAATCGCCGGCTTACCTCGCCACTCTGGCGACTGGGCAACACAGGAAGCAAAGCAAATGGTCAAGATTCGTCTGACGCGCGGTGGCGCCAAGAAGCGTCCGTTCTACCACATCATCGTGACCGACTCGCGCAGCGCGCGCGACGGCCGCAACATCGAGCGCGTCGGTTACTACAACCCGGTCGCCACCGGTGGCGAGCAGCGCATCGTCCTCGACACCGCGCGCGTCGACCATTGGGTGTCCAAGGGTGCGCAGATGACCGACAAGGTCCGCGCGCTGTACAAGGACGCAGGCAAGGTCGCTGCCGCGACCGCCGCTGCCTGATTGACGGGCCGCGCCTGTCGGGCGCGGCCATTGTCGACATGAACGACCCGACGCGCCAACCTCCCCGCCGGATGATCCAGGTGGGCAAGGTCCATGGCGCGTTCGGTGTGCGTGGCGAAGTGAAACTCGAATCCTTCACCGAGCCGCGCAGCGCGATCTTCCGCTACCAGCCCTGGGTGCTGCGCGATCCGCGCGGCATCGAGCGCGCGTGCGAAGGCGCGAAGGGTCGCGAGACGCCCAAGGGCGTCGTCGCGACGCTGCCCGGCGTCGAGGATCGTGACGGCGCCGAAGCGACGCGTGGGCTCGAAGTCTTCGTGCCGCGCGAGGCACTGCCGCCGCCCAAACCCGGCGAGTACTACTGGGTCGACCTCGAAGGCCTGCGCGTGCGCAATGTCGAAGGCGTCGATTTCGGTGTCGTCTCGCATCTGTTCTCGACCGGCGCCAACGACGTGCTGGTGGCGCAGGGCGAACGCGAGCGCATGATTCCGTTCGTCGTCCCGGACTACATCGTGTCGATCGATTTCGACACGGCGTTGGTGACGGTGGACTGGGATTCCGAGTTCTAGAACGGTCCGCCGTTTCTTTGATACGGCCAAGACGGCCGTCGACACACCGCTGCGTAGGCAGGCATCTCGCGCGCTGCGCGATGTGACCGCACGGGAGACGCCATGACGTCCGATACCGCACCGATTACTGATGACGCCGCGTCCGCAGACGAAGTGCGCGCATCTGCTGATGCACGCGCGATCCGCATCGACGTCGTCAGTCTGTTTCCCGATTTCATCAGTCAGGCAGGGGACGTGGGTGTGGTCGGACGGGCGCGCGAGCGCGGCCTGCTGACACTGCAGGGCTGGAATCCGCGCGACTACGCCGAAGGCAATTACCGTCGGGTCGACGAGCGCCCGTTCGGCGGCGGCCCCGGCATGGTGATGCTGATCGATCCTCTGCGCGCAGCGCTCGCCGCCGCCCGCGCGGCCGATCCGGCGCCGGTGCGTGTGATCTACATGAGTCCGCAGGGGCGGCCGCTGGACCAAGCGAAGGTGCGTGAGCTTGCAGCGCTGCCGCGACTGCTGCTGCTGTGCGGCCGTTACGAGGGCGTCGACGAACGCCTGCTGCAGGCGGAGATCGACGAGGAGCTGTCCATCGGCGACTACGTGCTGTCGGGCGGAGAGCTGGCTGCGGCGGTGGTCGTGGACGCCGTTGCGCGCTTGCAGGACGGCGTGCTGGGCGACGCGGAGTCCGCGGTGCAGGACAGCTTCGAAGGCGACGGCCTGCTCGATTGCCCGCATTACACGCGCCCGGTCACGCATGCCTTGGGGCAGGTGCCGGACGTGCTGCTGTCCGGCAATCATGCCGAGATCGCCAAGTGGCGGCGCCAGCAGTCACTTGTGCGCACGCTGGAGCGACGTCCGGACCTGATTGACGAAGCCTCTCTGGGCAAGGCTGACCGTCGTCTGCTGGCGGCTTGGCGGGCCGAGCAGGACGGGGATGCGAGCGGTGGATCTGACGCCTGATCCCGTCCGCCCGGGTGCTGGCATTCGCCCCGCGACCCCGTCTATAATGCGCGGCTAACCCGTTTCACCCCGAGCCCAAGAGCTCGCCGAGCCAGAGCGTGCGTCCACGTGCACCACGCCAATAACGACACCAACAGGCCAAGACCATGACCAACAAGCCCTCTTTGCACACCCTGCTGCAGAACTTCGAAAGCGTCCAGACCACCCGCGAGCTCCCCGAGTTCGGCCCGGGCGACACCGTTGTCGTCAACGTGAAGGTCAAGGAAGGCAACCGCGAGCGTCTGCAGGCCTATGAAGGCGTGGTCATCGGCAAGAAGAACGCCGGTCTGAACTCTGCGTTCACCGTTCGCAAGATCTCGCACGGCTTCGGCGTCGAGCGCGTCTTCCAGACCCACAGCGCGATCATCGATTCGCTGGAAGTGAAGCGCCGTGGCGCCGTCCGCGCCGGCAAGCTGTACTACCTGCGTGGCCTGGAAGGCAAGAAGGCGCGCATCAAGGAAGATCTCTCCGCTTCGGCGAAGGCGAAGAACGAGAAGGCGCGCGCCGACAAGGCCGCAGCTGCTGCAGCGCCGGCTGCCGCTGCCGAGTAATCGGACCGCTCCGAGTCGCACGACGGCCGCCGCAAGGCGGCCGTTTGCGTTTATGGGCTCGCCAGCTTTTTTCTCCCGCTCGTTTGAGTCGAAACGCGAGCAAACCGACACCTCTCCCTACGGGAAAGAGCCTGCCCCGGACCTGATCCGGAGTCGACTCGCAAAGCGCGTCGGGTGAGGGAAGGGTTTCAGCGGCGTGTCGCTGGCCAGCGCCTGCATCGTGAGCCGAAGAAGCGTTCTCGATTCGCCAACACCTACCGCCCAAAACAACCCTGCAAATAAGTAAAAAAAAGGCGCTGAATCAATCCAGCGCCTTTCGTTCCGACAATCTGTCGCCGAACGATCAGTCGTAATCAGCTTCGATCATGCGACCGGTGCGTGCCGAATATTCCAGCTCGACGATGCGGCCATCGTCCCCACGGATGTCGATGTCGTACTCACCGTCGTCGTAGGACACGTCGATGACGCGGCCCGGATGACGACGCTGCGCATCGGCGAGGATGCTGTCGAGCGACGCGCTGTTGGCGCGGAAGCGCGGATCGGCCTGGGCGGCGGCCGCGGCGTGCACGCGGTCATCGTCGCCGCGGCGGTCGTCGCGGTCCTGGGCGAACGCGAGCGGTGCGGCCACGGCGAAAGCGGCGGCGGTGATCAGGCTGGCAATGGCGATACGGGTCATGGTGATGCCTCGGTGTGGGATGGGGTGCACCGGTCTGCAACCGGTTGACGCCAGTCTCCCCATCGCGCTTAACGCGGTTCTGATCGAGCCGTTCACGGTTCTGTTAATCCGCGTCGCCACACTTGCGCCATGCGTACTCTCATTGCTCCGATCGCGCTCGCTACCGTTCTGTTCGCCGCGCCGCTCGCGGTGCCGCTGCACGCTGATGCGCAGGATCCGCAAGGCACCGCCGACTACGCCCGCGACGGCGTGCGCAGCGGCGAATTCGTGCGGCTCGAACGGCTGCTCGCCGATGCCGAACGCCGCTATCCGGGGCGCGTGATCGAGGTGGAACTCGACCAGGACGACGACGAGTACGAAATCGAAATCCTGATGCGCGATGGCCGCGTGGTGGAGCTGAAGTACGATGCGCGCTCCGGGCGCCTGCTCAAGGTCGAGATCGACGACTGATGCGCATCCTGCTGGCCGAAGACGACGTCGAACTCGCGACGCGCGTTGCCGCTGCGCTCGGCGCCGCAGGCTTTGCGGTCGATCGTGCGGAGGACGGCGCGGATGCCGAGTTCCGCGGCCAGACCGAAGCCTATGACGCGGTCGTACTCGATCTCGGTCTGCCGAATCTCGATGGCGTTTCGGTGCTGCACCGTTGGCGCGAGGCGGGCCTCGCCTTGCCGGTCCTGGTGCTCACCGCGCGCAGCCGCTGGCACGACAAACTGGCCGGCTTCAACGCCGGCGCGGACGACTACCTCACCAAACCGTTCCAGATCGAAGAGCTGGTGCTGCGGCTGCAGGCCCTGATCCGCCGCAGCGCTGGTCACGCGTCGCCACGCCTGCGTTGCGGGCCGCTGGAGTTCGATGCGAATGCGGGGCGCTTCGCGCTCGACGGCGATCCGCTCGCCTTGACCGCGCAGGAACACCGCATCCTCGCGTATCTGATCCATCACGCCGGCCGCGTGGTCAGCCGCGGCGAACTCGGCGAACACGTCTACGACAACGGGTTCGATCCAGACTCGAATGCACTCGACGTGCTGATCGGGCGCATCCGCCGCAAGCTCGGCGTCGCCCTGCTGCACACGGTGCGCGGGCAGGGCTTCCGGCTGTCGGAGACACCATGAGCACACGTCGGGTGCTCTCGCTGCGCTGGCGGTTGTGGCTGGCAGGCGCGCTGGGTGTGGCGATCTCGGCGGTGATCGCAGGTGGTCTGCTCGGTGCGATGTTCGAACGCTCCGGACAACGCGCGCTCGACAGCCGACTCGACGATGATTTCGCGACGCTTGCCGGCCTGATCGAAGCGCGTGCGGATGGCGGCTGGCAGTTGCGCCGGCCGCCTGCCGACGAACGCTGGGCACGCGTGTTCTCTGGCTGGTACTGGCGCATCGGTGACGGCGCAGACGCGGTGCGATCGCGCTCGTTGTGGGACGACGAACTCGTCGCCGACGATGTGCCCGGCACTGCGGCGGTGTGGTCGATCGTGGAGGGCCCGCGCGGACAGCAACTGCGCATGCGCGCGCAACTCTTGCGGCTGCCGGGTGTCGCCGACCCCATTCCGGTGCACGTCGCCGGCGATCGCGGCGATGTCATCGCCGAGACGCGTGGCTTTCGGCAGGCGGCGATGCTGGCATTTGCCGGCGCGGCAGCGGCGCTGCTGGCGCTGCTCGCCTGGCAGATCGAATGGGGCCTGCGCCCGCTGCGGCGCATGCGCGGCATCCTGCAGCGCGTGCGCAATGGCGACGACGTGCGCTTCGGCGCGGAACGCTGGCCTGCGGAAGCTGCGCCGCTGGCGGAGCAGATCGACGATCTGCTCGACGAACATGCACGCCGCGTCGCGCGCGCACGCCATGCCGCGGAGGATCTCGCGCATGCATTGAAGACACCGCTGGCCGTGCTGTCGGCCGAAGCGCAGCGTCCGGGTGACGACATCGCCGATGTCGTGTCGTCACAGGTGCAACGTATGCGCGGCGAAGTGGAACGCAGGCTCGCGGGTGGTTTTGCCGTCGATGCGCGTCAACGCACGCCGATTGCCCCGGTGGCCGAGGCCCTGTGCGGGCTGTTCGCACAGACCGCTGGCGATCGCGTGACGCTGCACTGCGAGGTCGCGCCGGATCTCGTGTTCGCCGGTGCGCGTGAGGACTTGGAAGAGATGCTCGGCAATCTCGTCGACAACGCGGTCAAGTGGGCGCGCGCGCAGGTGCGGATCCACGCGGCGCTCGAAGGAGGGCGCGTGCGGATCGCTGTCGACGACGATGGTCCCGGCATGCAGTCCGATGTCATGGCGCAGGCGCTACAACGCGGCGTACGCCTCGACAGCCGGATGCCCGGGCATGGGTTGGGCCTGTCGATCGTCGACGGCATCGCAGCGGGTTACGAAGGGCGTCTCGTGCTCGCGAATCTGCAGGACGGGTTCCGCGCACTGCTTGATTTGCCCGCTGGCGCACCGATATCGGGCGCATGAGCGAAGCACAGGTTCCCAATGCCGCCGGCAGCGTCCGCCTTGATCTCTGGCTCTGGGCGGCGCGTTTCTTCAAGACGCGCGCGCTGGCCAAGCAGGCGATCGAGACCGGCAAGGTCGATGTCGGCGGTCAGCGTGCGAAGCCCGCGCGCGCGGTCCGCATCGGTGATGCACTACGCGTGGCGCGCGGCGAGGAAGTGTTCGAAGTCGCGGTCGCCGGACTGTCGGATACGCGCGGGCCTGCGAGCGTTGCGCAGACGCTCTACAGCGAAACCGAAGCCTCGCGCGAAGCGCGCATGGCGCGGCTGGCCGAGGCGCGCGCTGCGCGGGCCGGCTACCAGGCGCCGGAGCACAAGCCCGACAAGCGCGCGCGGAAACTGATCCGCGCACTCGGCGATATCGACGCACTCTGAAGCGCGTTCACGATGCGGGCAGCCACCCGCGCACCAGCGACTCCGACACCGACCACAGGCGCGCAGCCATGACGGTGTCGCGCTGCACGTCGCTTTGCGGCGCAGGCGCAAAGTCGCGATAGAAGCCGCCGTTGATGCCTGCCGCGCCTGGCGAAGCCGCTAACCAGCACGGCGTCGCCGCACCCTGTTGCACGCTGCGCGCGTCATTGCGGTAGCGGTTGCCGACGTTGCGCAGGATGTTGCTGCGGGTATGGCCGGGCGATACGCAATTGGATGTGGCCCGTGTGCCCGCCAGGCGCCGCGAGAGTTCCAGCGAGAACAGGCCGTTCGCGAGCTTGGAATGCGCATAGCGCGCGTCCCAGCCCGCGCCGGAGAGATCGTCGAACTGGATGCCGCCCGGCGGCGCATTGCGTTCATCGCCGCTGCCGAGCACGACCACGCGGCCCTGCGGCGCGGCGGTTACGCGATCGAGCAGGCGGCGCACCAGCAGGTAATGGCCGAGATGGTTCACGACGAAGGTCTTCTCGATGCCGCGGACATGTTCCAGATCGTCGAGCACCACGCCGGCATTGCAGACCAGCGCATCGACCGGCACATCGAGTGCGCGGATCACGTCGCTCGCGGCGACGATCGAATCGAAATCGGCGAGATCCAGCACGACTGGCGTCGCATGACCCTCGACCGCAGCACAGGCCGCTTCGCCGGATGCACGCGACCGCGCGGTGCCGATCACGTGCGCGCCGCGCAGTGCGAGCACACGCATGGTTTCCTGACCGATGCCGGATGTTGAGCCGGTGACGACGATGGTGCGGCCGCGCAGGTCGAGGCCGGCAGTCGCGTCGTCGGCAGTGGATGTCGCGTCGAGATCCTGCGTGCGTGCGAAGCCGGGCAGGGCGGTCGCCAGTGCAGCCAGCGTGCCGGCCTGCAGCAGGCGGCGCCTGCGGAGATCGAAATGCATCGGTCGTCGGGTCTCTGACGGTTCGGGTCGTCGAGTGTAGGACGGTCGCGTGGCGACATCACGGAGATGCATTGGCCGGAAACGCGAACGCCGATGTATCAGCATCGGCGTCCGATCACACCATCGCCCGAGGGCGATATCGCGCAGCGATCAGCGCAGGTCGTAGCGGTCCAGGTCCATGACCTTCGTCCACGCGGCCACGAAGTCGCGCACGAACTTCTCCTGCGCATCATCGCTGGCGTAGACCTCGGCCAGTGCACGCAGGATCGCGTTCGAGCCGAAGACGAGATCGACGCGCGTGCCGCTCCACCGCTTCGTGCCGATGCCGCGTTCGCGACCCTCGAAAGTGGTGCGGCCCGACGGCGCCCACTCGGTGCCCATGTCGAGCAGATGGCGGAAGAAGTCGTTCGACAGCACGCCGGGTCGATCGGTCAGCATGCCGTGCTGGCCGCCGTCGTGATTGGCGCCGAGCACGCGCAGCCCGCCGACCAGCACGGTCGTCTCCGGCGCGGTCAGCGTCAGCAACTGCGCGCGGTCGATCAGCAGATGCTCCAGCGGCACCACCGAATGGCCCTTGGCGTAGTTGCGGAAACCATCGGCCCAGGGTTCCAGCGCGTCGAAGGATTCGACGTCCGTCTGGTCCTGCGAGGCATCGCTGCGACCGGGCGAGAACGGCACGTTCACCGACACGCCTACATCCTGCGCGGCCTTCTCGACCGCGGCCGCGCCGCCGAGCACGATCAGATCGGCCAGCGACACCTGTTTGCCACCTGCGGCCTTGCCGTTGAAATCGGCCTGCACCTGTTCGAGCGCGGCGAGCACCTTCGCCAGCTGCGGCGGATTGTTGACCGCCCAGTCCTTCTGCGGTGCGAGCCGGATGCGCGCGCCGTTCGCGCCGCCGCGCTTGTCGCCGCCGCGGAAGGTCGACGCCGACGCCCACGCGGTCGAGACCAATTCGGAGACCGACAGGCCGCTGGCGAGGACCGCCTGCTTCAGCGAGGCGACATCCGCATCGTCGATCAACGGGTGTTCGACGGCCGGCACCGGGTCCTGCCAGATCAATACTTCGTCTGGCACTTCCGCGCCGAGGTAACGCGCGCGTGGGCCCATGTCGCGATGGGTGAGCTTGAACCACGCACGCGCGAACGCGTCGGCGAACTGGTCCGGGTTCTCGAGGAAGCGTCGCGAGATCTGTTCGTAGGCCGGATCGAAGCGCAACGCGAGATCGGTCGTCAGCATCGTCGGCAGTTGCTTCTTCGACGCGTCGTAGGCGTGCGGAATCGTCGCCTCCGCGTTCTTCGCCACCCATTGCTGCGCGCCGGCTGGACTCTTCGACAGTTCCCATTCGAAACCGAACAGATGTTCGAAGAAATCGTGGCTCCACTGCGCCGGCGTCTTCGTCCAGGTGACTTCGAGGCCGCTGGTGATCGTGTCGGCGCCCTTGCCGCTGCCGAAACTGTTGTGCCAGCCGAAGCCTTGGGCTTCGAGCGTGTGCGCTTCCGGCTCTTCGCCGACGTGTTCGGAAGGCGCCGCGCCGTGGGTCTTGCCGAAGCTGTGGCCACCGGCGATCAGCGCGACAGTTTCCTCGTCGTCCATCGCCATGCGGCCGAAGGTATCGCGGATATCCGCGGCGGCGAGCAATGGATCGGGATTGCCGTCGGGGCCTTCCGGATTCACGTAGATCAGGCCCATCTGCACCGCGGCGAGCGGATTCTCGAGCTTGCGCGAATGCACATCGCCATCGGCATCGTCGTCCGACACCAGCACGCCGTCGTCGCCGCCCTTGGGCACGCCATGCGAGCCATGCGCGTAGCGCACGTCGCCGCCGAGCCAGGTGGTCTCGCGGCCCCAGTACACGTCGAGGTCCGGCTCCCAGGTGTCATCGCGGCCGCCGGCAAAACCGAAGGTCTTGAAGCCCATCGTCTCCAGCGCGACGTTGCCGGTGAGGATCATCAGGTCCGCCCACGAAATCGCTCGGCCGTATTTCTGCTTGATCGGCCACAGCAGGCGGCGCGCCTTGTCGAGGCTGACGTTGTCCGGCCAGCTGTTGAGCGGCGCGAAGCGCTGCTGTCCACGACCGCCACCGCCGCGCCCGTCACCGATGCGATAGGTGCCGGCGCTGTGCCAGGCCATGCGCACGAAGAGGCCGCCGTAATGGCCGAAGTCGGCCGGCCACCAGTCCTGCGAATCGGTCATCAGCGCGGCGAGATCGCGCTTGAGGCCGTCGTAGTCGAGCTTTGCGAACTCGGCGGCGTAATCGAAATCCCCGCCCATCGGGTCTGATTTCGCGGAATGCTGGTTGAGCAGATCCAGGCGCAGCTGGTTCGGCCACCAGTCGCGGTTGCTGGTGCCGCCGCCGGCGGTCTGGTGGAAGGGGCACTTGGCGTCGGTCGACATGGCTGGAGTTCTCCCGTGTGATCGTTCGGCGATGTCACGTCGGCTGTGGGCCGGCGGACGTCGGAAATCGAGTGTGCGAACAATGGATGACAGCAGGCGTGCACGCGTGGGTGCACGGGCAGGATCAGTCCGCGATGTAATTCGGCGGGCGACAGCGAGCCCAAACTGGCGAGGGATCGATGTGCTGGCGCATGGCTGGCGGCCGCCCGAACTGGACGTTCAGAGTAGGCGCAGTCACTGGCGGGAGGGAAATCGATTGTTCGCTTCTATTCGATAGGGGCGGGCTATCGAGATTGGGCGGGTTATCGCGCAGACCCGCGGGCGCGCGAATGCAGAAAGCTTCGATGCGCGTTATGCCGGCTTGGGCTGGAATCGCGCTTCCACAGCCGGATTGCGGGTCATTCTTCGTGATTCCCGCCCGGTGTGCCGAGACCAGACTGGGTCCCAGCGTGCGCTGGGACGACGGTCCTCAAGACGAGAGCGCGGGAGTCGGCGAGCCGCACCCCGTGGGCCGAGCCGCACCCCTCAGAGCAGTGCCCGCACACGGTACAACGCTTCCAGCGCTTGCTTCGGCGTCAGCTCGTCAGGATCCAGCCCGGCCAGTGCTTCGAGCGCGGCCGAGGCTGGGGCGAACAGACCGATCTGCTGCGGACTGTCGAGTGTGCCGGCCGACATCGGCGCGGGCGTGGGGCTGTCGTGGCGTCGCTGTTCGAGTTCGGCCAGGCGCGCACGCGCGTCGCGCACGACGGCCTTCGGCAGTCCGGCCAGCGCGGCGACCTGCAGGCCGAAGCTGCGGTCGGCCGGACCGGCCTTGACCGCGTGCATGAACACCAGCGTCTCGCCGCCCTGTTTGTCGCGATGCTCGACCGCGTCGAGATGCACGTTGGCGATGCCGCTGCCCGGTTGCGCGAGCGCGGTGAGTTCGAAGTAGTGCGTCGCGAACAGCGTGTAGCTTCGGTTCGCGGCGGCCAGATGGCGCGCGCAGGCATCGGCCAGGGCGAGGCCGTCGTAGGTCGACGTGCCGCGGCCGATCTCGTCCATCAGCACCAGCGACTGGTCGGTGGCGTGATGCAGGATGTAGCTCGTCTCGGCCATCTCGACCATGAAGGTGGACTGGCCCTTGGCCAGATCGTCGCCGGCGCCGATGCGGGTCAGGATGCGGTCGATCGGGCCGATCACCGCACGCGAGGCCGGCACGAAACTGCCGATGTGCGCGAGCAGCACGATCAGCGCGTTCTGGCGCATGTAGGTGCTCTTGCCGCCCATGTTCGGACCGGTGATGACCAGCATGCGGCGCGCACTGAATTCCTCGCCATCGCCGAGCACCAGATCGTTGGGTTCGAACGGTTCGCGGCGCACGGCCTCGACCACCGGATGGCGACCGCGTTCGATGCGGATGCCCGGTGCGTCGTCGAGTTGCGGGCGCGACCAGTCCAGCGCCTGTCCGCGCTGCGCGAAGCAGGCCAGCACGTCGAGTTCGCTGAGCGCGCCAGCGCAGTGCTTGAGTGCCTCGATGCGATCGTTCAGGGCGTCGAGCAGCTGTTCGTACAGCAGCCGCTCGCGGGCCAGTGACCGTTCGCGCGCCGAGAGCACCTTGTCCTCGAAGGTCTTGAGTTCTTCGGTGATGTAGCGCTCGGCATTGGTCAGCGTCTGCCGGCGCGTGTAGTGCGCGGGTGCTTTCGCCGAATGCGCCTTGGAGACTTCGATGTAATAGCCGTGGACGCGGTTGTAGCCGACCTTCAGCGTGGAGATGCCACTGGCTTCGCGCTCGCGTGTTTCCAGATCGACGAGGAACTGGTCGGCGTGGTTGCTCAGGCGGCGCAGTTCGGCCAGCTCGGCATCGTGACCATCGGCGAACACACCGCCATCGCGCGCGAGTACCGGTGGCTGTTCGACCAGCGCGGTGGACAGCAGATGCGCTTCGCCTGCGTGCTCGCCGAGGCTGTCATGCAGGGTGCGCAGTCGCGGCGAATCGAGTGTGCCCAGAACGCCGCGCAGATCCGGCAGCATCGCCAGGCCGTCGCGCAGCGTGGACAGGTCGCGCGGGCGCGCCGAACGCAGCGCGATACGCGTGAGCACGCGTTCCATGTCACCGAGGGCGCGGAAGCGCTCGCGCAATGTCTCGTCGCCGCCGGAATCGATCAGCGTCTGCACTGCATGCAGGCGTTCGCCCAACACGGTGCGGTCGCGCAGCGGCCGGTGCAGCCAGCGCCGCAGCAGACGTCCGCCCATCGGCGTGACAGTGGAATCGAGCACGCCGAGCAGGGTGTTGCGGGTGTCGCCATCGACACGCGTGTCGAGTTCGAGATGTCGTCGGGTCGCGGCGTTCATCGCGATCGCGCCGTCGCCGCTTTCGACGGAAATAGAGGTCAGATGCGGCAAGCGCTGCTTCTGGGTTTCCTCCACATAGCCGAGCAGCGCGCCGGCCGATGCCACGGCCAGTGGCTTGTCGTCGATACCGAAACCGGTGAGGTCATGCAGGCCGAAGAACTGCAACAACTGGCGACGACCGGAATCGCTGTCGAACAGCCACGGCGGGCGACGTCGCGCACCTGTGCGCTCGGACAGGAAGCCCGGCCAGCCGTCTTCGTCGGGCACCAGCAGCTCGGCTGGATCAAGCCGGGCGATTTCCGCTTCGAGCATGTCTTCAGTCGCGCATTCGCAGACCAGGAACCGGCCGCCGGCGAGATCCGCCCAGGCGATGCCGTAATGCCCGGCGCGGTTGCGCGCGACCGCCATCAGCAGCGTGTCGCGACGCTCCTGCAGCAGCGCTTCGTCGGTCACCGTGCCCGGCGTGACGATGCGCACCACTTTCCGTTCGACCAGGCCCTTGCTCGCCGCGGGATCGCCGATCTGCTCGCAGATCGCCACCGACTCACCGAGGGCGACCAGTCGTGCCAGATAGCCTTCGGCCGCGTGATGCGGCACGCCGGCCATCGGAATCGGCGCGCCGGCCGAATTGCCACGCTGGGTCAGGGTGATATCGAGGAGTCGCGCCGCCTTGCGGGCGTCGTCGTAGAACAGTTCGTAGAAATCGCCCATGCGGAAGAACAGCAGCACATCGGGGTGATCGGCCTTGGCGGCGAAGAACTGCTGCATCAATGGCGTGTGCTGGGGCGAGGACATCAAATCGCTCGTTTGGCCGGCCGCATAGTCTGCCCGAAACCGCGGTTTTCCGCGGTCCGGCGTGGCTTCGCGGGTGGCCTTCGGATGGCGCCCGATTTCCATGCGCACGCGTGTGGAAGCTGTGTTAGGTTTCCGTTCACGGCAGGCAACTGCCGGACGTTCCGGTCTGTCCCCCACGATGACCGGAGCGGCGGGGAATCCCGATGGCGCAATGCCGTCGGGGGTCGGTTTTCGAAAAGAACCACACCACGTCATTCGGGGGACACCATGGATTCACGTAAGTTGCAGCGCAGCCTGCTCAGTCACGCTGTCGTCGTCGCGCTGGCCACCACCGTCGCCGTGCCCGCGCTGGCGCAGTCGACCACCACCGAGAGCGAAGCACCGACCACCCTCTCGGCGATCACCGTCACTGCGCAGAAGCGTGAGGAAGCGCTGCAGGACGTGCCGATCGTCATCAACGTGTTGCCCGAACAGTTGCTGCAGGACACCGGTGTGCGTGACATCAAGGACATGCAGGTCCTGGTACCCGGCCTCACCGTCACCAGCACCCAGTCCGCGGCGCAGACCACGGCGCGTATCCGCGGCATCGGCACGGTGGGCGACAATCCCGGTCTGGAATCCTCGGTCGGCATCGTCATCGATGGTGTCTACCGCGCGCGCAACAGCGTGGGCTTCGGCGATCTCGGCGAAATGGAGCGTATCGAAGTGCTCAAGGGCCCGCAGGGCACGGTGTTCGGCAAGAACACCTCGGCCGGCGTCATCAACGTGATCACCCGACGCCCCAGCTACACCCAGGCGCTCGAAGGCGAGGTCACGGTCGGCAACTTCGGTCTGCTCGGCGTCTCGGGTTCCTACAACGATGCGCTCAGCGACAACGCCGCGTTCCGTATCTACGCAACCAAGCGCAAGCGCGATGGCGTCGACAATGTGGATACCTCCGGCGGACCGCGCCAGGAGACCGACGACGGCGACCAGAACTACCACTCGCTGCGCGGCCAGCTGCTGCTCGAGCCCACGTCGAACCTCAACATCAACTTCATCGCCGACTACACCAGTCGCGAAGAGAACTGCTGCGTTTCGATGACCACGTTCCGCGGGCCGACCGCGGCGATCATCGATGCGTTGACGCCGGGCGGCGAGGGCATCATTCCGGTCGTCGATCTCGACCGTCGTCTCGCCTACGCCAACCGCACCACCGAGCAGGATCTCAAGGACAAGGGCGTCTCGGCCGAGGTCAACTGGACCACGCCGTGGGCCAACGATGCGGTGCTGACCTCGATCACCGCGTTCCGCGACTGGGAAGCGATCACCAGCATCGACTTCGACTACAGCGGCGCGGACATCCTGTATCGCCCGCCGAATCCGGACGGCTCGCTGGTGAAGTTCGAGAACTTCAGCCAGGAGCTGCGCCTGACCGGTTCCAGCGACCGCATCGACTGGATGGTCGGCCTGTTCTATTCGGACGAGGATCTGGGCCGCAACGATTCCTACTTCTTCGGCGCGGCTTACGAACCGTATCTGTCGACCGCCGTCGCGTCGCAGGTGCTACCGGCGATCGCGGCGCAGCTCGCGCCGCTGGGCCTGACGGTCAACACCGCGAATCCGGCGACGTTCCTGTCGCAGGTCAGTGGTCGTCCGTTCGGGACCAATTTCACCGGCCAGGGGGCGTTGGACCGCTACGAGCAGAACGCCAAGAGCGCGGCGATCTTCACCAACAACACCTTCCACGTGACCGACGCGCTCGACGTCACGCTGGGGCTGCGCTACACCCGCGAAAAGAAGACGCTGCAGTCCGACTACACCAATCCCAATGGCGCCCAGGGCTGCGCGGCGACGCTGGCCAATCCGGGGGCACGGGTCGGCGGTGCGCTGGCGCAACGCATCAACGGTTTCGGCAGCCTGCCGCCGGCGTTGCAGCAGCAGCTGCTGGCGGGTCTGGTGCCGGCCGTCGCGCCGCAGATCGCCGGCTTCATGTGCCTGCCCTGGGCGAACATCGCGCACAACGGCCGCAGCACCTTCCAGGAGCGCACCGAGAAGGAATGGTCGGGCACGTTGAAGGTCGCCTACGACTGGTCGGATGACGTGATGACCTACGTGTCGGCATCGCGCGGCTACAAGGCCGGCGGCTTCAATCTCGATCGGGTGCAGGTCGGCATCACGCCGGTAGACGACACCGCGTTCGACGGCGAATTCGTCGACAGCTACGAGCTGGGTCTGAAGACCAACTGGGCCGACGGCAATTTGCTGTTCAACGCGGCGCTGTTCCACCAGACGTACGAGGACTTCCAGCTCAACAGTTTCCTCGGCACCGCGTTCGTCGTGCGCTCGATCCCGGAGGTGACCTCGATGGGCATCGACGCCGAAGTGCTGTGGCAGACCCGCATGCCGGGCCTGATGCTGCAGGGTGGCCTGACATACGCGGAAACCGAGTACGGCAACGACATCGTGCCGGATCTGCCGCTGCTGCCGGGCAACCAGATGAGCTTCGCGCCGAAGTGGTCGGGCAACGCGTCGGCCACCTACCAGTGGGACATCGGCTCGGCGCTGCAGGGCCGCTTCAACATCGGCGCCAAGTACATGTCCGAGTACAACACCGGCTCGGATCTCAAGCCGCAGAAGATGCAGGACGCCTACACGGTGCTCAATGCACGCCTCGGCTTCGGGCGTCAGGACCAGCGCTGGATGCTGGAATTCTGGGGCCAGAACCTGACCGACGAGACCTACAAGCAGGTCGGCATCGATGCGCCGATCCAGACCGGCTCGTTCAATGCCTTCCTCGGTGCGCCGCGCACCTACGGCATGACGCTGCGCTTGCGCTACTGATCCAACGTCTCGACGCGACGGCCGGCCCGCGAGGGTCGGCCGTTCGCGTTTCAGGCGCGCGGAAACGCGGCGTTTCAGGCGCCGGGGCGACGCGCGCTGCACGATGCGGTACAACGGCGGCTTCGATCGCGGGACCGCTCATGCACGACACCCACTCCGATGCCGCGCTGTTGACGCTTGCCGAAGCCACCGGCGCACTGCTGCGCGCGCGCCACCATCGCCTGGTCACCGCCGAGAGCTGCACCGGTGGCTGGATCGCCAAGGCGGTGACCGATATCGCCGGCTGTTCCGACTGGTTCGACTGTGGCATGGCGGCCTACAGCTACGAGGCCAAGCAGGCCTTGCTGGGCGTCAATCCGCACACGCTGGAAACCCACGGCGCGGTCAGCCGCGAGACCGTGATCGAAATGGTTTCCGGCGCGCTGGTGAATTCCGGTGCGAGTGTCGCGGTCGCGGTGACCGGCATCGCAGGCCCCGGTGGCGGGAGCGAGGACAAGCCGGTCGGCGCAGTGTGGATCGGCTGGAAGCATCGCGGCGGTTATGCGCGGGCGGAGTTGTTTCAGTTCGGTGGGGATCGCGACGCCGTGCGTCGGCAGACGGTGGCGGCGGCGTTGCAGGGTCTGATCGACACCGTGGACGCCAGCTGATGTGGGAAGCCCTGGCGACGGTCCGCGACCTGGGGCGCATACAGGAAATCGGCGCGGTTCTGGTGCGCTACGGCTTCGGCGATCTGGTGCAGCGCATCGGCATGGCCGGCGCGCTGGAGCGCACGGGGCGGCTGCTGCACATCGGGCGCGGCGGCGAGGATTCGGTGTTGCGGCTGTCGCCGCCCGAACGCGTGCGTCACGCGCTGCAGGATCTCGGGCCGACCTTCGTCAAGCTCGGCCAGGTGCTGGCCACGCGCGTCGATCTGCTGCCGCCGGACTGGATCGAGGAGCTCGGTCGCCTGCAGAGCCATGTGCCCGCGGTGCCGATCGAAGCGCTGCGCGCGCAGCTCGAAGAGGATCTGGGTGACGCGCCCGAGCGGGTGTTCGCACGCTTTGAGGACGTGCCGATGGCCGCGGCTTCGCTGGCGCAGGCGCACCGCGCGTGGCTGCACGACGGCACGCCGGTGGTGCTGAAGATCCGCCGCCCCGGCATCCGCGAAGTCATCGAGGCCGATCTGCGCCTGCTCGCGCGGCTGGCCGAGATCGTGCAGTCGCAGGCGCCCGACCTGCGCCGTTATCGCCCCGTCGAAGTCGTCCGCCAGTTCGACGCGTCGCTGCGCCGGGAGCTGGATTTCGCCCGCGAATGTCGCAATGCCGAACGCATTTCCGGCAATTTCGCCGACGACACGCGCGTGCTGATTCCGCGCGTGTACTGGGAGTGGACCAGCGAACGGCTCAACGTGCAGGCGCTGGTCGACGGTATCCCGGCCGGGGATCTCGCCGCGATCGACGCCGCCGGGCTCGACCGCCACGCGCTGGCGATGACCGGCGCCGACATCGTCATGCAGATGGTGTTCGAAGACGGCTTGTTCCACGCCGATCCGCATCCCGGCAACCTGTTCTTCATGCGCGACGGGCGTGTGGCGCTGATCGATTTCGGCATGGTCGGGCGCGTCTCGCCGACGCTGCGCGAGCAGGTCGCCCGGCTGCTCTACGGACTGGTGTTCCAGCAGCCGCAGACGGTCTGCGACGTGCTGCTGGACTGGACCGAAGGCGCCGAGGTCGACGAGGCACGGCTGCAATCGGAGATCGACGCCTTCGTCGACCAGTACCGCGGCGTGTTGCTGAAGGACCTGCGCATGGGCGCGATGCTCGGCGACGTCACCGGCCTGCTGCGACGCCACGGCCTGATGCTGCCGCCGGATCTCGCATTGCTGATCAAGGCGCTGCTGACGCTCGAAGGGCTGGGCCGCCAGCTCGATCCGGACTTCGACATGACCGGTGCCGCGCAGCCTTGGTTGCAGCGCCTCATGTGGCAGCGGCATTCCCCGCGCGCGCTGGCGTTGCGGGGACAGCAGTCGCTGTCCGGCGCGCTGGACCTGCTGACCGACCTGCCGCGCGACCTGCGCCGGCTGGTGCAGAGTGCACGTCGCGGACGGTTGCGCGGACAGATCGAGGTCACCTCGCTCAAGGCCTTCGGCGACCAGGTCAACAGCGCAGCGAACCGGATGACGATGGGCGTGGTCGTGGCCGCGCTGGTCATCGGCTCGTCGATCGTGATGAACGCGGTCAGCAGCGGCTCTGGCAACCGCTGGCTGATGGCGCTGGGCGTCGTCGGGTTCGTCGGCGCGGCGCTGGGCGGTGTGTGGATCCTGTTGTCGATCTGGCGGTCGGGCCGACCCCGCTGACGCGCGGTACCGACGTGGCGTCAGTCGACGCGCACGTCCACCCACACCAGGCGGTGGTCGGTGCCGTCGACGATGTCGGCATGCGCCGCGTCGCTGCGCGGCCAGAACACGCCGCTGCCCACGAGGGCCTGCCCCACGGACGGCAGTGCGTAATCGAGGCGTAGATTGCCCACGCGCGGGCCGAAGCTGCCGGTGTCGTGCGCGGCGGAACCGCGATGCTGCGCGTTCGCGCCACCATCGGATTCAGCCGCCTCGATCGCCCCTTCGCTGCGGGGCGTGGCCATGCGGATCACCCGTGGATGTTCGAGCAGCTCGACGATCGCAGTGTGGTCACCCGAGCCGTCGACGGGATCGTTGTTGAGATCGCCGAGGATCACGAAGCGCGCATCGGGCGCCAGCCCACCACAGCGGCCGGCGTCGTCGCACAGCCACTCGTGCGCACCCGGCGACAGATAGTCGGTCCAAAAGCGGATCTCGTCGTGATTGCGCGCGACGTTGCGCTTCTCCGGCCCATCGAATGCGGGCGGTGTCGGATGCGAGGCCAGCACATGGAGTACGCCACCCGGCACGCGTACCTGCACGTCCCAGTGCGACTTCGACGACAGCCGCAGTTGCGACCACGTGGTGTCGGGATGGAACGGGCGGCCATCGGGATGGCGCGGACGTCGCGCGTCGGGCATCGCATTCCACTTCAGCAGCTGGAACGTGCGCGCCGTAGTGGCGTCGATCGGATACCGCGACAGCAGCAGCATGCCGTACTGGCCGGGATGCAGCCCGTAACCCCAGGCGTCGTTGCCGCGGTCGCGGCCGTCGCCGCCGATGGTGCCGTTGTTGTCGAGATCCAGACCGCTCTGCACGCCGGTGTTGACCGGTGCGAGATAGCGATACGGATAGCGCAGCGGCTCCCCGCCGCCAGATTGGGCGCGTTCGAGCCAGCGTCGCTGGAACAGGTCGGCGGCGCTGCCGTCGGCAACGTAGTCGAATTCGTTGAGCAGCACGATGTCGGGTCGCACCTGCTGCAGCACCGCGGCGACCTTGCGCGCGCCTGCGTCGTCGCCCTGCAGGCGCTCGAGCAGGCCGCCGGCTTCGTCGCTGTTGAGTGAGGTGTTGTAGGTCGCGATGCGCAGCATGCCGGGCGTGGCGGTGGCGCCGGCGTGCGACGCTTCGCCCTGCGTGTTGAAGCGCACGCAGGCAGCGAGCAGCACGACGGCCGCGCAGGCGAGCACGGCGATCAGCCAGGCGCGGCTCATGGCGCGACATCCGTCAGCGGACGCCACTGGCGTCCATCGAAGCCTTCGAGCGGCTGGAAATTGCGTTTGTAAGCCATCTTGCGGTGTCCATCGATCCAGTAGCCGAGATAGAGATAGCGCCGGCGGTCGCGCTGTGCCCAGGCGATCTGCCTGAGGATCGCCAGTGTGCCGAGTCCGCGTGACACGAAGTCGGGGTCGTAGAAAGTGTAGACGGCCGACAACGCATCCTCGATCAGATCGGTCACCGCCACTGCGACGAGTTGTCCATGCAGACGCAGTTCCAGCAGGCGGCCTTCGTTCCAGCTGCCGATCAGGAACTGGTCGAACTCGTGCGCGCCGTGGTCATCCATGCCACCGGCGGGATGGCGCGACACCAGATATTTCCGGTACAGCGCAAGCCGCTCGTCGTTGCGTTCGGCCGGCACCACACGCACGTCGATGTCGGTGTTGCGCGCGAGCGTGCGGCGCTGACTGCGGTTGGGCACGAACGCTTCGACGGGAATGCGCACCGCCGTGCACGCGCGGCAGTCGCCGCAATGCGGGCGATAGACAATGTCGCCCGAGCGGCGGAAGCCCCAACGCAAGGCCTGCGGATAGACCGTCGCCAGGCGCGGATCACGCGGATCGAGCACCAGGTCGCGTGCTTCGCGATCCGGCCAGTAACCGCAGGCATGCGGCGCGGTGTGGAACAGGCGCAATTCGCCCGTGCCGGCATCCGGTTCTGGTGCGGGGCGCGACGGGTTCTGCATCTGGGCAGGATACGCACCGGCGTCGCAGGCGGCGCGACCGGTTCGCCGACCGCAGGCTGAACCGTGCAGGCGCCCGGTCAACGCAGCGCGTGGTGCAGGCGTTGATCCCTGCACAGCGGCACGGTGCCGCGGCAACGGGAACACACCCATGAAGACGAGGCTCATCACCACCGCGCTGCTGGCGGCGCTGTCCATCACCACGATCGGCGCAGCCGCCGCGCAATCGCCGGCAGCCGGCACGCAGGCCGCCAAGCCCGATGGCGAACGGCATCGCGGACACGGCCCGCGCGGTCACGGCGGCGACCGTGTCGACGCCCTCGCGCGTCTCGACACCGACAACGACGGCCGCATCAGTCGCGCCGAAGCGCAGGCCGGTCAGCAGGCGATGCAGGCACGTCGCGACGCACATCGTGCGGAACGCGCTGCGCGTGGCGAATCTCCGCGTGACGATGGGCCGCGCCGCGAAGGTGTACGCAGCGCCGATGCGCGCGGCGAGCGTCCGCAGCGTGGACCGGGCGGCCCGCGTTCGCACAAGGGCGGCGGCTTCGATCTCGTCGCCAACTTCGACGCGATCGACACCAACCGCGACGGCTATCTCACCCGCGGCGAACTGCGCACCTGGCACACGGCGAAGTCCGCCGAGCGTCGCACCGAGGGTGAGCGTCGCTTCGATGCGAAGTTCCGCGAAGCCGACCTCAACAACGACGGCAAGCTGAGCCGGGTCGAAGTGTCCGAGAAGATGCCGCGCGTGGTCGAACGCTTTGCCTGGCTCGACGAGAACCGCGATGGCTTCCTGAGCCGCGAGGAGCTGCGTCCGGCACGTCCGCAGCGCTGAGTCGCGGGCAACACGTCAATGGAAAGGCCGCGCATTGCGCGGCCTTTTTTCTGCGCGCACAGGATCGCAACGGACATTCAAGGCAGCGCGTCGAGTGCGGTTCTCGTATCCGCCAGGCGCATCCGCAGACGGGATGCGCGCGGAAACACCCTCTGCGCGACACCGTCGGAAACACGGATCATGCGGTCTTGAGCCACAAGATCAGCAGCACACCCACCAGGCCGACGTTGGTCAGGATCAGGCCACTCGTTCCGAACATCAGGCGATAGCCGAGTGCGCGGCGGGCGCCGCCCTTGGGATCGCGCGCGATGTCGCGTGCGATCAACGGATTCATCAGGCGCGGCATGCTGGTCAGCAGCGGATAGTTGTAGGGAAACAGGGCGATCACGAGCATGACGGACATCCAGCCGACCGACAGTTGGCCAAGGCCCGCGGCGAAACCGATACATAGCGCCAACACACCACCTGCCAGAGAACCCCACAGGAACCAGCGGTCGTAGAGCTTGAGAATGGCGATGCGCTCGGCCTCGGTGCCGGCATAACGCGCGACCATCTTCCGGCACAGCCACATCGTCAGCCCGCCGAATACCAGCGACACCCCGGCGGCGCCCAGGGCACTCGCACTGCCCAGCGCGGCTTTACCGGCAACGCCGGCGCCGAACGCGCCGCCGGCCGCGACACCTGCGACCGTGCCCGCTGCAGCAGGTTTCGCGAATGCAGCCAGCCCGGCCGTGACCAGCAGTGTGAACGCCGTGCCCGGCGCCGAACTCGCGGCGAATTCCTGGAAGCGCGCCATCAGGTCTTCGCGCAGGCTTCGGCGTGCGCGCGACAGGCGTTTGCGCACCGCCGCATCGGACAGGCCGAGCAGGGCGGCGACCTGCTTCGAATTGCCGCCCTCGCGGTAGTACAGCAGCAGCACTTCGCGGCTTTCGTCGGGCAGGTCGGAGATCAGGTCCGCGGCAACACGGCCGGTTTCGTCGTCGATGATCTGCTGCATCGGGCAGGCATCGGGATCGGCCGCCTGGGCGATGGCGATGTCCGCGGCCTCGCCGGCGACCATGCGTTCGCGTCGTGCGCGCAGGTAATCGCGTGCGAGGTTGCGGGTGATCTGCCGCAGCCACGGCAGGAAACTCGTCGTGTTCTGCAGCCTGGCCAGCTGCTGCCAGGCTTTGAGATAGGCCTCCTGCGCGATGTCCTGGCTGGCCTGCACGTCGCGGGTGATCGCCAGTGCGATCGCGGTCGTCGCGTTCTGGCTCATCTGCACGATGCGGCCGTAGGCGGCCTGGTCGCCGTCACGCGCGGCGGGCAGTTCCAGGTGGATCCGGGCTTCGAGGCCGAGATCGGCGGCGATGGCATTCATGGCGATCCTTGCAGGTCAGGTCGCTTTCAGAGACGCGACCCGGGCGCCGGTTGTGACCGGCGCGATCGATAGTGCCTGCAGAACCGCGCCGCGGCGATCAGTCCCCCGCGTCGAACTGCCAGTCGCGGCCGTCGCGGCGCACATCCAGCGTGCGCGTGATCAGGCCCTGCGTCGCGTCGCTGCCGCCGCTGACCAGATCCACCGTGCCCTGGCCGGAGCCGTCGGTGCGGTAGTTGGTGATCTCCAGCGATGCGGTCTGTCCATCGCCGCCGGCGCAGGCCGAGGACGGGCGCACGTCGGGATAGCCGGCTTCAAGCTCGGCCAGCAGCGGCGCCGCCGGTGCATCGCCGTCGATCGCCACGCAGATCGGACCCGCCTGCGCGGCCAGTGCATCGGCCAGTACGGCCGTTGCGAGCGCGCGTGGCACCGGTGCGCGGTACTCGCTGGCTTCGACGGTCGGCGGCACCATGTCGAGTACCGGTTCGGGCGCGGCCGCGACGGGCGCATCGAGCGGCGCGTCCGTCGACGGCCGGCTCCACCACGACAGTGCGATCACCAGCACCGCACCGCCGATCAGCGTGTAGCGCACCTTGGCCGCGCGCGACATGCCCTTGCGCGCTTCTGCAGCCGGCGCGAACACCACGTCGGCCTGCTGCAGATAGCTGCGCGCCGACGTCTGGCTCTGCAGTAGACCGGCTTCGCGCAGCAGTTCGCGCGCGCGCGGCTGCTCGTCGGACCGGCTCACCCAGACGGCGGGCCTGGGGCCGCCGGCATCTTCGCGATAGCTGAAATTGCTGCGACGGTTGCCCTTGTAGGAACGGCCGTTGAGGATCTGCACCTCGATGCCGGCCTCGCGCAGCATCGCGGCGACGCGTTCGACATTCTCAAGGCGGGGGCTGGAGAAGACCTGACGCATCAGCCCACCTTCGGCGCGGTGGTGTCGCCCGGCAGCACGCGGATCATGCCTTCCTGCGCGGTGCTGGCGACCAGGCGCCCGGCGCGGTCGAAGATCTGTCCACGCGCCAAGCCACGCGCGCCCTGCGCGCTGGGGCTGTCGAGCGAATACAGCAGCCAGTCGTCGACGCGGAACGGGCGGTGGAACCACAGCGCGTGATCGAGCGAGGCCATCTGCACATTCGGCTGGTAGTAGCTGATGCCGTGCGGAAACGTGGCCGTGCCGAGCAGCTGGAAATCGGAGGCATAGGCAAGCAGCGCACGATGCAGCGCCGGCGCATCGCCCACCGGGCCGGTCAAGCGGAACCACATCTGCTGGAACGGCGGACGCTTGGGCGGGCGAAGCTCGTCGCGTGGATAGACATGACGGAACTCGAACGGGCCGCTGCGGTCGAGCCAGCGCTGCACCTTGACCGGCAGCTTGGCTAGCACTTCGGCCGGCAGCGGATCCTGCGGATCGAGGTCTTCCGGCGCCGGTACTTCCGGCATCGTCAGCTGGTGCTCGGCGCCGGCTTCCTCTTCCTGGAACGAGGCCGCGCAGAAGAAGATCACCTTGCCGTGCTGGATCGCGGTCACGCGGCGCACCGAGAAGCTGCCGCCATCGCGGGTGCGGTCGACGTCGTAGACGATCGGCGCGTCCACATCGCCGGCGCGCAGGAAATACGCGTGCAGCGAATGCGCCGGGCGCGGGCTGGTCATCGTGGACTGCGCTGCAGACAGCGCCTGGCCCAGCACCTGGCCGCCGAACACGTACTTGGTGCCGATGTCGCGGCTCTGGCCGCGGAACAGGTTGTCCTCGAGGCGCTCGAGGCTGAGCAGGTCGATCAGTTCGGAAACGGGCGGGGTCATCGCGGGGGCCGTGCACGGTGGGGCGGCAGCGCGGAACGCGTGCCGGCCGACGATTATAGGTGGCGCAGGCCGCAGGCCCTGACGGCGGCGTTCAGACGCCGATGCGGGTCAGCGGCACGCGCGCCAGTACGTCGGCCCACGGAAACAGCGGCCCGGGATCGCGCTTGCGGGCCACGGTCAGCGCCGGATCGTCGCTGGCGGCGACGCGATCGGTGTCCAGATCCTCGTGACCGGCGATGTCGCGCAGGTTCGGCAGCGTGGCGCCCAGGTGCGCGAGCAGATCGATGAGCGCGTCGATCTGCGCCGGCGTGTAGGCCTCGTCCATCGCCTGGTGGCGGCTGTCGTACCAGCCCGGAAAGCGGCCGGTATTGACCAGTTCGATGCCGACCGAGGTCGCGTTGTGGCCGCGCACATGGTGGGCCACACGCGTCGCCGGCACGTATTCGACGATGCCGCCGTCGCGGTCGATGTACCAGTGGCCGCTGGCGCCGGTCCCGCTGTCGTAGAGCACGCGCTCGCCGTAGACACGTGCCGTGGCGAGGTCAGGCAGCTCGGTGCAGTGGATGACGACCAGGGTGATGTCGGACACCGCGCGCGGCGCCAGCAGGTCCGCGTAGGGCAGCGGTTTCAGCGCGATCCGGGGCGCGGACGTGGGGTCGGACATGGCCCGGATGCTAGCATTCACACATGAGAAATCCGCCGCCAGACTCCGACCTGCACGCCCTGATGACGCAGTTTCCGCGCGTCGGACGTGTGGACTGGATCGGCCTGCGGCCGGCCCGCGACGTGCCGATCCGCGCCGTCGACAGTGCGGTCGCGGTGACCGGCGTCGGCCTCGACGGCGACCGTTACACCGGCGGCAGTGGCAAGCGCGGCGTGACTCTGATCCAGGCCGAGCATCTGCCGGCGATCGCCGCGCTCAGCGGCCATGCCGAAGTCACGCCGGTGACGCTGCGCCGCAACCTCGTGGTCTCGGGCATTCCGCTGATCGCGCTCAAGGGCCGGCGTTTCCGCGTCGGTGACGTGGTGCTCGAAGGCACCGCGCCCTGCGATCCGTGTTCGAAGATGGAAGCGGCGCTCGGCGCCGGCGGCTACAACGCGCTCCGCGGCATGGGCGGCTTGTGCGCGCGCGTGATCACAGGCGGCGCGCTGAAGATCGGCGATGCGGTCGAATGGGTGGACGCATGAGCGCGCGTGGCCACTGCATTCTCTCGCACGGCTTCGAGAGCGGCCCGGAGGCGACCAAGGTCACCGCACTCGCCGAGGCAGCAGAGCGCCTGGGCTGGAGCCACGAGCGCCCGGACTTCAGCGATCTCGATGGCAAGCGTGATGTGAGCCCGCTCGGCGATGTCGCCGCGCGCATCGAACGCTTGTTGCGGTTGACGCTCGACGCCGCCGCGCGCGGGCCTGTGGTGCTCGCCGGTTCCAGCCTCGGTGCATGGATTGCAGGGCATGTTTCGCTGCAGGTGCCGGTGGCCGGCCTGTTTCTGATGGCGCCGCCCGTGCGCCTCGATGCCGCGCATCCGTTGCAGGCCGCCGATGTGCCGCTGTCGGTCGTACACGGCTGGGACGACGAGCTGATTCCCGCGGCCGATGTCGTTGGCTGGACCTGTGCCCGCCGCGGCCGGCTGCTGCTGGTCGACGACAATCACCGCCTGACCGCGCATGTGGACGCGTCGGCGGACGCATTCGCGGCGTTGCTGCGGTCGCTTTGAAGCGAGAACGGCTGATGTCCGCATCCACGTCTTCCAGAATAATTTTCGTCATTTCCGCGTAGGCGGGAATCCAGTGCCTTGCTCGGCACACATCGCTCGGCCAGCACGTCAAGACACTGGATTCCCGCCTGCGCGGGAATGACGGCGTCGATACGTCGGCCTTCAAACGTACGACCCAGGTTCCCATGAAATTTTTCGCCAGCTGCCCCAAGGGCCTCGAATATCTGCTCGTCGACGAGCTGCTCGCACTCGGCTGCGTGCACGCCACCGCGACGACCGCCGGCGCCAATGTCGAAGGCACCCTGCATGACGCGCAGCGCGCGGTGCTGTGGTCGCGCCTGGCCAGCCGCGTGCTGTGGCCCATCGCCGACTACGCCTGCGAGGACGAGGACGCGCTCTATGCCGGCGCGCGCGCTGTCGACTGGACCGCGCATCTCGACGCGACCATGACGCTGGCGATCGATCCGCATGTGTCGGGCAGCGCGATTACCCATGCGCGCTACGCCGCGCAGCGGGTCAAGGACGCGATAGTGGATTCGTTGCGCGAAGCGACCGGCGCACGCCCGGACGTCGATGTCGAATCGCCGGACCTGCGCCTGAGCCTCGTGGTGCGCAAGGGCCGCGCGATCCTGTCGGTCGATCTGGGTGGTGGCCCGCTGCATCGCCGCGGTTGGCGCCGTGCGCAGGGCGAGGCGCCGTTGAAGGAGAACCTCGCCGCCGCAGTGCTGATGCGCGGCGGATGGGCGGCGCTCTACACCGAAGGCGGCGCGCTGCTGGATCCGATGTGCGGCAGCGGCACGCTGCTGATCGAAGGCGCGCTGATGGCCGCCGACGTCGCGCCCGGCCTGGCGCGTGATGGCGGTGCGGCGACGGCTGGCCGCGCGCCGAGCCGCTGGCGCGGGTTCGACGTCGCGCACTGGGAAACGCTGTGCGAAGACGCCCTCGCGCGCGAACGGACCGGCCGTCAGCGCCTGCGCGCCGTGTTCTTCGGCCGCGATCTCGATCCGCATGCGATCCATGCCGCGCGCGAGAACGCCACGGCCGCCGGCCTGCGCGAGGCGATCGAGTGGCAGATCGGCGACATCGCCACCCTGCAGGCACCGGTGCCGCCGGCCTCGCAGGAGGATGCTGCGCTGTCGGAATCGGTGAAGCGCGGCCTCGCAGTCTGCAATCCGCCCTACGACGCGCGCCTCGCCGCCGACCCCGCGCTGTACCGCACGCTCGGCAATGCGCTGGGACGCGCGGTGCCCGAGTGGCGCGCGAGCCTGCTGTGCGGCGACCCCGAACTCGCACACGCCACCGGCCTGCGCGCGAAGAAGAAGTACCAGGTCTTCAACGGCGCCATCGAGTGCAGCCTGATCGTCTGTGACCCGGTGCGGCCGCCGCAGCGTGCGGTCAGCGAGACGCCGGACGCACTGGGCGAAGGCGCGACGATGGTCGCCAATCGCCTGCGCAAGAATCTGCGCAAGTTCAAGACCTGGCGGGAGCGCGAAGGCGTGAGCTGCTACCGCGTCTACGACGCCGACCTGCCGGAATACGCCGCTGCGATCGACGTCTACATCCAGTCCGAAGCGGATGTCGGCGCCGAAGGCACGCCGCTGTGGCTGCACATCCAGGAATACGCCGCGCCGGCCGAGATTCCCGAGGAGGTGACCCGGCGCCGCTTCGGTGACGTGCTGGCCGCCGCGCGCGACGTGTTCCGGATTCCGCGCGAACGCATTGCGGTCAAGACGCGTTCGAAGGGCAAGGGCGGCAGCAAGTACGGCCGCTTCGATGCGCGCCACGAGTTCCTGCTGGTCGACGAAGGCCGCGTGCACCTGCGCGTGAATCTGTTCGACTATCTCGACACAGGCCTGTTCCTCGACCACCGGCCGATGCGTCTGCGCATTGCCGACGAGGCCGCGGACACGCGCTTCCTCAACCTGTTCGGCTACACAGGCGCCGCGACCGTGCACGCGGCTGGCGGGGGCGCGCGTACCACGACCACCGTCGACCTGTCGGGTACGTATCTGCAATGGTGCGCCGACAACCTCGCCGCGAACGGCTACGGCGGCGCGAAGCACCGCCTGGTGCAGGCCGATGCGCTGCAGTGGCTGGAAGCCGAAACCGCGCAATACGACTTGATTTTCTGCGACCCGCCGACGTTCTCGAACTCGGCGCGTGCCAAGGACTTCGATATCCAGCGCGAACACGTGCGCCTGCTGGAGGCCGCGGTCGCACGGCTCGCGCCGGGCGGCGTGCTGTATTTCTCCAACAACTTCCGCCGCTTCAAGCTCGACGCCGAAGCCGTCGCCGCGTTCGCGCACGTCGAAGACATCAGCCCGGCGACGATCCCGCAGGACTTCGAACGCAACCCGCGCATCCACCGCGCCTGGCGCATCACCGCGCGCTGAAGCGACACGGCCTGCCAGGGCTCGCGCTTCGACGAGCCCCTCTCCCTCTGGGGTGAGGCGGCACGCATGCGAGCCATTGACTCGCGTGTCGACGAACGCCCTCGCGTCCTCGCGAGGGCCGGGGCGCGGAGCGGGGGTTGGGGTGAGGGCAAGCCGATTGCGAATGTCGCTCTCCGCGCGCGTCGGCTCTCATCGACATCTAGCGTCGCCCAGGCTGTTCCCCCGTCCGTTCCGGCAAGCACAGAAACCACCGTTCCACCCGTGCACGTCGCAACCACCCGTCGAGCCCGCATCGTGTCAGCAGAACCGACAGGAGCCGCCCGATGACCACCACTACCGACGCCGCACGCATCACTCGCCACGTGCGCGGCATGCCCGCCAGCGACGGCGCTGGCGTCAAACTCACCCGCGTGATCGGCAGCCCGCAGCTGCCGGATCTCGATCCGTTCCTGATGCTCGACGAGTTCGGCACCGATCGTGCGGAGGATTACCTCGCCGGCTTCCCCGAGCATCCGCATCGTGGCTTCGAAACCGTGACCTACATGCTAGACGGGCGCATGCGCCACAAGGACAACCATGGCAACGAAGGCCTGCTGGTGCCAGGCAGTGTGCAGTGGATGACCGCCGGTCGCGGCCTCGTGCATTCGGAGATGCCCGAACAGGAAGCGGGCCGCATGCGCGGCTTCCAGCTATGGGTGAACCTGCCGGCGAAAGACAAGATGACCGCGCCGAAGTACCAGGAATTCGCGCCCGAACGCATTCCGGTCGTGCAGGCGGGCGAGGGCGTGTCGGTGAAGGTCATCGCCGGCGTCGTCGATGGCGTCGCCGGACCGATCGCGCAGCCTGCCACCGATCCGCTCTACCTCGACATCACGCTCGCACCCGGCGCGGCCTGGCGCTACGCACTGCCCGAAGGCCACAACGCCTTCGCCTACGCGTTCGAAGGCGATGCACGCGTGGGCGAGGGCGACGACGCACGTCCGCTGTCGGCGCAGGAGCTCGCCGTGCTCGGTGGCGGCGCGCAGTTGATTCTGCAGGCCGGCGACGCGGGCGCGCGATTGATCCTCGTGGCGGGCCGCCCGTTGCGCGAACCGGTCGCCCGCCACGGCCCCTTCGTCATGAACACCCGCGAAGAACTGATGCAGGCGTTCGTCGATTACGAGCAAGGGCGGTTCTGATGCGCTTCAACCTCCCTCAGACGGGGAGAGCTGCGTGGGGCGAATCTTCAGCGCTCGGGATTGTCGCAAGCAGGCCCCTGCCTGCTACTTGCTCCCGAAACGCACATCCGAAAAATGCAGCGCCTCGGCATCGCGCAGCGAGCGCGCCAGTGCGGCCTCTTCGCTCGATCGCACGATGATGTGCGCGTAGTCGCCGGTCGGCAGTTCGAGCAGCGTCTCGCGCACCATCGCGCCGGTCAACTCGTTGTCCGGTGCGTGCCACCAGGCGCGGGTGCCGTCGATGGTGACGCTGTCACCCACACGGTCGTTGCGGCGCGGCTTGAAGGTCGCGTTGCGTCCCACGGTCACCGCGAACGCCTGTTGGCCGCTCGCGATGTCCATCGCCCGACAGAATACGAAATCAGGACCGGGCTGTACTTCCCAGCGCACGGCGGTATCAGCCGGCAGTTGCGGACAATCGTTGGCGGTCTGGGCGTGTGCGGCGCCAGCACACAGCAGTGCGCCCAACAGCGCGAGCGGTCGGATCGAAAGCATCGTGAGAATCCCCTGTGACACAGTCTTCGACCATACGCCTGCTTCCGTGCTGCGTCGCGGCACGCTTTGCGACAGGCGTCACCGTTCGGGGAGTGGGATGAACTCCGCATCACCCGGCACGGTGCCGAAGCGACCCGCACGCCAGTCGTCCTTGGCCTGTTCGATGCGGTCCTTCGATGACGACACGAAGTTCCACCACAAGTGACGCGGCCCATCCAGCGGCTCGCCGCCGAACAGCATTGCCTTGAGCGGGGTCTTTGCGCGCAGTGTCGCGACCGCACCGGCATCCAGAACAGCGAGATGGCGCTGCGGAATGTCGGCGCCGTCGAGCTGCGCCTCGCCTTCGAGTACGTAGAGCGCGCGCTCGGCATGCGAGGGCGGGATGGAGATTTCGGCGTCCGGCTCGAGATCCAGCGCCACGTTAAGCGTGTCGGCGAACACGCGCACCGGCGATTCCTCGCCGAAGCCGCGACCGGCGATCACCCGCACCCACGCGCCATCGCGGCGGAACTGCGGCAGCGTCGCCGCGGCATGGTGGTGGAACTCCGGCGCGGTCTCCTCATACGTCTTCGGCAATGCCACCCAGGTCTGCATCCCGTGCAGAGGATGCGCGCCTTCGCGAAGCGACTGCGGCGTGCGCTCGGCGTGCGCGATGCCCCGCCCGGCGGTCATCCAGTTGACGTCGCCCACAGTGATGTCCTGCGAGTGACCGAGCGTATCCGCGTGGTGGATCGTGCCCGACCACAGGAAGGTCACCGTCGCCAGCCCGATGTGCGGGTGCGGACGCACGTCGATGCCCGCGCCCTTCTCGAAGATCGCCGGGCCCATGTGGTCGACAAACACGAACGGCCCTACGCTACGCGCCTGCAGGGTCGGCACCGCACGGCGGACTTCAAACCCACCGAGATCGTGGGTGCGGGGATTGATCAGCAGGGTCATGGCAGCGGCTCCGGCGGCGGCGAGGGCGGGGCAGGGCGTCAGCATGCCAGCGACGACGTCTGCTCGACCTTTGATTGGCGGGACGATCCGTTGCGGACGAAAATGCAGGTGCGCCGATGGTGTCGAGGGCGGCATCGCGACCCGCTCGGATCGAGGTGACGTCTTGATATTGCGGCAATGAGGACCTCTCCCGAAGGGAGAGGTCGGCGTGCGTCGCGCGCCGGGTGAGGGCGGAGGCTGAGCGCCGGATATCGAGGCCGCTCAGATGCCAGCTAATCCCTCACGCCAGGCCGCCAGCTTCGCCTCGAATCCCATCGCCGCATACGCCGGACTCGTCGACGGCAACCGCTGCAGACCAGGCGCCGAACCGAGCGTCGGCAACACATGTCGCCGGAACAGCGTCTCCGCCACCGCGCCGTTGAACCGGATCCGCGTGATGCGCTGATAGCGCGCCAGCAGCCCACCGATATCGTTCGCCACCACGCTGCCCGCCTCGATACGCGCATCGAGACTCCCGGGGCGCACGCATTCGCCGGCCACGTCCCAAAGCGCCACGCCACAAGCTGTCAGCCGCGTAAGCCGCGCGTCATACGGCAGCGCCGGATCGAATCCGAACAGCGTCCCGACAATCGGCCAGAACAGATTTCGCGGATGCGCGTAGTACCGATCTGCATCCAGAGACGCGACACCAGGCATGCTGCCGAGTACCAGCACGCGTGCGTGAACGCTGACGACCGGGGCGAAGCTGTGGATGCGAATTTCAGTCATCAAAAAGCGTCACGCCCTGCGGAATCCATCAACCGTTCCACGACGGAGGTCGAGGGCGTCGCCCGGCGCATTGACGTATCCATGCAGAAAGCACGCATGGTAGCTGTAACTCTCAGATGGGGCTGTCGAAACCCCTTGTTCGATCCCATGAGATCAGGCTTCCGAGTGCCAAAAGACTGCCTGCAAACGGACGAACGTCTGCGCCTCTATCGCGTTTGCGACGCACCCCATGCGCATGCCCGAAAAGCCGACATCGCAAGTCCAACTTGCGAACCGACATGCACTGCATCCAAAGATCGACAACGCCGCCAATTGAAGATGATCACCACTTCAAAGCAGGCACCCTGCCGCTCTTCAATTGCCAGGTGTACCTGACTGCCGCTTTCCTTGCGCTTGGGCGTCCAGCGCTCTGACCTCTCGCCGCGCTTCGACTGCCTGCTCCTGGTCGCGGTACTTGTGCCAACTGTTATCAAGGCGATCCGACCGGAGCTGCGCGGACTGTGCTGCCCGCTCTTCATTGGAAAGCTCGCTCGCGCTCTTAGTAGAGGCGCAGGCTGCGAGCATCAGAGTCGCGATCGACATCAACATGACGGTCTTGTGCATTCCGAATCTCCTTTCGTGGAGGGTTGCGGGGGCAGGTCCTAGATACTGCGCGATTACGCTGGTAACTGACTTTCGCAGAACCTCATATCACGTTGAACGCACGGAGCCAATCTGACGTGCAGGCCGAACGCGAGTTGTCGATCGATCAATTGATGTGAGCGAGCGACGCATGTCAATTGTTTGCGAGCCGAAGCGCGAGCGTTTTGTAGGTAGTCGAAGAAACACAAAAATGATGGAAGAAACGCACGTCATGGGCGCGAAAATTTCGCTAGCCGCCATTCCGCCTGACCGTCAGCTCAAGGCCAAGATCTCCGACCCAGACACTGCCAGGCTCACCTGGCCGCACAAACATGATCGGCGCCATGGCACCGTAGGATGAGTCCAGATCCGCGACCACTCGAATTTTATCTGCGGCGAGATCCGAGACCGTGATGACGAGAGTGTAGCCGTCCGCCCCATCCACCTCGATGCTCGCGGGTGAGTTGACACGCGCAACGACTTTTGGCTCTGCAAAGGTTTGACCCGCGCTTGTCAACTTCGCCGACACAGTGAATAAGTCAGTCGGATCGGCTTGGCCGGCAGCCGAAAAAATACTCAAGGGCAATGCGACGAGGATCCTCAAAAGCTTCTGCATTGCAATCTCCTGGAGTGGGGGCAGGTCGCCACGCGGGTTCGACTCTACTGCTTGGTTGCCGCGGATGAGCAATTCCCTCAATGACGGCAGTTGCTGCATGTAGGGTCTGACGGCTGAATTAATCCGCGCCGCGCCCTGTCGAGGCAGCAACGATGCGGGCTCGGCTTGAACGAATCGTTAGGCCGCTGGCCCATGTCTATTGGCCCTCAGGGCACGTACGAAGATAGGCAGCAACAGGAAAGCGCAAATCAGTACCGTGAGTGCAGCAATGACGAGTGCAGGGCCAAGCCAGACTGGTGAGGTTTGCAGAGTTGAGCCAAATAGATGAGCCAGCAACGTGCCTGCAGATGCCGCGAGGACGCTCAGAACAAAGATCCTTGCGATCTTCCGCCCTGAAACGGCTGTTGAATCCTTCACGATCTGTCTCCTGCGGCCTAACGGCTGAGTTAAGCCGCGCCGAAGGCCTCGGCTTGAATGAATTGTTAGAGGCTAGCCGAATGGTGGCTTTACCACCACTGCCCAGAGGATGACTGAAGCAGCTGTCAAAGTGTAAGCACCAAAGGCAGCCCTGCAAATGTATTACAGCGGCTTGGGTGAGCCTGATCGAAACGAAAGCGCTGTGGAGATGCCGCTGGCGAGTGGGCCGGCCAGAAAGGCTTAGACAAGTAATCTGACTAGAAGACCCGCGCCAGTGATGTTAAAGATAATGACGACAGCGACTATGCAGGTAAGCGCGAGCGCCAAGAATGCTTTTGCCAGTAGCTGGGAGCTGTCCATAGCCTCTAACGCTTGAATTAAGCAGTGGAGCGAAGCGGCATCGGCTTGAATGACTTGTTGGGCGCGGCCCGCGAACTAGTCATGCCAAAAGCCCTCTGTGCTGAGCCAAGCGCATAGCGACCTTGCTGAATCTGACGACTCTGCCGAATCAGGGCCAAACTCCTTTCGGTCTGCCATTGCCTGCTGAAGCAGGATGTGTCCGTGGATGATCTTTGACTGATTAAGTGATCCGGATTGGAACTCACCGGTCAAATCGCCGCGCGCAACCATGCCCTTAAGTTTTTCAGCAGAATCGATTGCAGCTGACCGACTTAGATCAGATTCCAAAATGCGCATATCCGGTTCGATCCTATTCTCGACGTCGCGGCACAGCTCCGGGCTTGCCGAAGAGCTGGCTAGGACGATGGCTGCAAGGGCTGCCGATAAGGTCATTGAAGCGCCTAACACCCGAATTAAGCCGACCCGCGAAGCGGTTTCGGCTTGAATGAATTGTTAGGCCCCAGATGAGGCCTGTTGCAGGGAAGTATCCCAAAGGACGAACCTATCCGTCTCAGGCGACCGTAGAGGAAGCAACGGGGTCGGGTCAATGCACCAACGACGAAAGACGACCAACAGTTGCCGGACGGAGCCAGCACTCACCGGATAGGTGAGCTCCAAATCTAAAGTGGTCAGCCTGCCGCGAACGTCTTTGTATTCGGGTAGCGAGTACAGCCAACCAAAAAAATGATCCTCATCCTCAGGGGCAAAGAATGTTGGACCTCGAAAGGAAATGATCATGGGTCCTGACGCCTGAATTAAGCCGACCCGCGAAGCGGGTTCGGCTTGAATGAATTTTTAGGCATGCGGGCTACGGGCCCCATCCGCTTATGTTGCGAACTATGCCAAACCGACAGCATTCTGCAGTGTCCTTTCGTCGACTACCGGAAGCGTCCGGCTTGAACACCTCAAAGTCACCGGTCACTCCCACGAGCCGCGGCTCTACCAAATCGCTTTGCTGCTTCTCTAGGAACGCCACGATATCGGGAAGAGCCGGCCCCTCTAGCACCACCACGGAGTGGGTGGCCGTCGCTTCTACAGCGTCTTGGGTGAGGTAGAGCCACACCACAGGTTTGTCCGAGTGGTTACGACCTGCAACTCCCCAACCACGCAACGATATGCGGCGCCCATCGTAGGTTTGCGGATTGGCGAGCAGCTGGGTGCCAGTGGTTGCACAGGAGTGATCATCTACGCGATTTCCCACGAAGACGCACGCGCCTGCAGGGGCCCAGCCTCGCTCCAGTGCAGGCGCGGTCTCAGCGCCGCCGCAGGCAGCAAGTACTAGAACTGTGAAAGCGCCGAGGAGACGGATGAGCATGCCTCACGCCTGAATTAAGCCGTGCCGCGAAGCTGCATCGGCTTGAATGAATTGTTAAGCGGCACCCTGTCCGTCCCAACCGCGAACTGTAGAAGGTACCGGCATGGGCGCGGGATTGTCTGAGTAGCCGACGATCTCCAGCCTCTGGAAGTTGCCGCCGAGTGCAAAAACAAGAACGCCCACTCGTTCCCCGGCGAGGGTCTCACCAATAGCGTCAGCAACCACGTTGGCAATCTCACCAGACTTGAGGTGCTGAAAGTCAACTGACGCGCAGCCGCACTGACATTTGCCCACGACGTGTAGCGAATCGAGCTGGTCTAGCGAGGGCAGGTGAGCACCATCTGCTGGAGCGTACTGAAGTGCACGCTGGAGAATGATGCGCTCCTCGACAGATATCGCCCTAACAGCTATCGGTGATCTTCCCATGCCGCCTAACGCCAGAATTAAGCCGCGCCGCGAGGCGACGTCGGCTTGAATGAATTGTTAGGTGCCGGTCTAGTGAACAGCAAGATCCAGCTGCTCGACTTTGAGAGTAGCTTGGTTGGCCAGAACCCAGTCTTTTGAACGATCCAGAAGCTCGCATGCCTCCGGCGATGAGCTCGGGTGAAGCATAACTTTGATGGTGGTGCTACTTGGAGTAGGTGCGCCCGCCTCAGCCTGGAACTCCGCAGATTGGATGTGACGCAAATACGCTTCAATCTTGTCCTGCAGCCGTTTAAGGGAGCGACGGTCTGCGGCCAAGGGTGCCGCGACGATGATAAACAGGTCAGCGCCACCACCCTTGAGGATTGCCACTACGTCGAGCGCGGCAAGCGACGGAATTGGATGGCCGGAGTCGTCGTCAGGGTGCTGGAGTGGCTCGTTCTTGATGATTAGCGCGGACATTCGACAAGGCACCTAACGCCTGAATTAAGCCGACTTGCCCAGTGGAGGTGACAACATGGCAAGCTTTTTCTGCCATGTTGTTGCCGTAACGAAGCAAGTTCGGCTTGAATGAATTGTTAGGCGGCTACCTGGAGATTTCATCACGCCACTCCACCAATTTATAAGCTGCCAAAGCTGCTTGCGTTTCGGTACCCGATAGACCCATGCGCTCGTCAGCGACTTGGACTAGATACTGGACAATTGATGATGCCTCCGAGCCGTGCCACAGAAGAGAGAACACGTGATCAGCGTAGCCGTCATACTCATCTCGTGCGCCGACGGAGCCAGCGACACCGATTGGATCCCAGATGTAGTGCAGCACCTCACTGACTATGCGATGCAAGGCCTTTTGATTGGAGCTTAGGTGATTTTCCATAGCCGCCTAACGCCTAAGTTAAGCCGACCCGCGCAGTGGAGTGGACCAGGTGGCAAGCTTTACCTGCCGCCTGGGCCACGTAACGAAGCGGGTTCGGCTTGAACGCATTGTTAGGCGGCTTACCGTGCCGCATCGTGCTTGTCAATCGCAGCGGCCAAAGTTTCAATCTTTTCAGAAGAGGGGTCTGAGTCAGACATCTCTGCGAGCAACTGGGTGACCAGTGCAGCTGGGCCTTCTTCACGCGGGTGAGATGTAAAGGCGCAAGAGTCCTCAGCCCATCCGATGTAATAGGCAACGCCATCAAGGCCATACTCGCGGGCGGTCATTGCATACCTGACAGATCTGCTCAAAGTAGCTTGAACGTTATACAACGCAGGCGGTTGCAACTGGACCTCGGATATTTTCCGAAGCTCCCCGGAGAACCAGTCAGATGCCGGCGGAGCAAAGAGGTTCTCGGATCCGACCTGATAGGCGCTGTACCCACTATCGGTCTGTACGATGATCTCTAAGGGGCTGAAGGTTGGCGCTACAACTGCGATCAGACCGTCGTGTGCCACGGCTTCCCGACGTAGCTTGGCTTGGGCCAGGATAAGAACTTCCCTGGCGTGTGGATCACACGGCGAGAGACCACGCTCAGCAACGAATCGCCTCTCTGCTCGCGCTTCCAAGATTTCTGCGTCTACGCCTCTTCTACCTTGCGCTCGGAACACTACTAAAGCGACCAGCACGGCCACAACGATGAGCGTCGAAGACAGGATCAAGATATTCGTAGCACGCATGAGTCTCCCTGCCGCCTAACACCTGAATTAAGCCGCGCCGCGAAGCGGCGTCGGCTTGAATGAATTGTTAGGCCTCAGGGACACGCTTTGGGCACAGTTCCCCATGCCTTGAGCGAAATCCGCGTGCGCCATTGCTGCTTTTGCTGCGGCACGTGCTGCCGCCTCGGCAGCTCCATCCGGCCAGCCTCCAGCCTTACCGCTCTCGACAGCGGCTGTCAGCTTAAGGTCCGACGCCGCGGCATTGCTCTCCAAGGTTGCGAGATGCGCCTCACTGCATCTGGCCCGGTCAGCGTGGAACGCCGCCTCCTCTCTTGAGCTAGCGCAACCTCCAAGGAGAAAAACTGTCAGGGCGATGGTGAAGTTTCGCATTGGGGCCTAACGCTTGAATTAAGCCGCGTCGCGAAGCGGCGTCGGCTTGAATGAATTGTTAGGGCGCACCTGCATAGGTCAGCCCTGATCAATGTCTATGACATGGCGAGGCTGGAACCAAAGAGGCATGCCCGCTTGGATGGCGTCTGTACAGTATGGGTCGTTGTCCAGTGCTCCAAAGTACCACTCACCGTGCCGCTCTTTGACTTGGACCCACATGCGCTCCCCGTGATCTACGAGGTCACCGGAGTCATTGGGCGCACGGATATAGAAACGGATCTTGACGATAGACCCAGGCTCAAGCGACTGGCGGTCACGGAGCGGTGGAATCCAGAACTTTTCTGGATTTTCGGCACGAGCTATCTCACCGTCGTCGATCATCCAGCCGTCAGCTTCCAATGTTGTCAGTTGCGGAGTGGTCACAAGTGCGCCCTAACTAGTATTCGACCCCGGAAACGGGGTGTTGCGCCGAGTATGCGTTGGAACTCCGGTGGTCGCCAAGAGGGGATTTCCGACGCGGAATCAACGCCTTGTCGCAAGCGTTGGTATGCGGACTCGATTTAGCCTGCATGCGTTATCCGGCGCATGGAGGCGCGCGGTGTTATCCGACGGAAGCGGGGTGGAAACAGAGTCAGCCGCGGCGCCGCGCCTGCTGGATCAGGTGCGCGCGCGGTGCCGGGTGCGGCATCTCAGTATCCGCACCGAGCAGGCTTATGTGGGCTGGATTCGGCGTTTCATTCTGGCCAATGGCAAACGGCATCCGCGCGAGATGGGCGGCGCGGACGTTGCGGCGTTCCTCACGGTGCTGGCGACGCGGCATCGGGTGGCGGCAGGCACACAGAACCAGGCATTGGCGGCGTTGCTGTTTCTGTATCGCGAGGTGCTTGGGATCGAACTGCCGTGGATGGACGCGGTGATCCGTGCCAAACGGCCGCGGCGGTTGCCCGTCGTGCTGAGTGCCGAGGAGGTCCAGCGTCTGCTGCTGGCAATGGAAGGGCGGACGGCGCTGCTCGCCGGTTTGTTGTACGGCACTGGCATGCGGCTGATGGAGGCCATGCGACTGCGGATCAAGGATGTCGATTTCGCGCAGCGACAGATCGTCGTGCGACAGGGCAAGGGCGGCAAGGATCGTCATGTGCCGCTGCCCGAACGTCTGGTTGCGGGTCTGCGTGACGAGGTCGCGCGTGCGCTGCATCTGCATGCCGCTGATCTTGCAATGGGTCATGGTGACGTGTGGCTGCCCGACGCACTTGCACGCAAATATCCAAACGCCGCACGTGAGCCCGGTTGGCAGTATGTGTTTCCCGCGCGGCGGCGGTCCCGTGATCCGCGGGACGGGACGTGCCGGCGTCATCATCTCGACGAGTCGGTCCTCCAGCGCGCTGTGCATAGCGCAACGAGGCGCGCCGGGCTTCTCAAGCCAGCGAGCTGCCATACGCTGCGACATTCGTTCGCGACGCATCTGCTCGAGGCGGGTCAGGACATCCGGACGATCCAGGCACTGCTGGGCCACAAGGATCTGTCGACTACACAGATCTACACCCATGTACTCAATCGCGGCGGTCTGGGCGTGCGCAGTCCGCTGGACCGGTTGCCGGTCACGTGAGCGCGATGCGGGTGCCTGGCCTCGGCCTGGGTGTTGCGGTCGCGCTGGTGCTTGGCGCGATCACCTGTCTGCAACTGCCCGGCTTGCCACCCTGGTGGGCAATGGCGTGTGCGCTCGCGATGGGGTGCGTGGCCTGGGCGCTGTGGCGCGGGTACGGCCGGCTGGCGGCGGCGTGCCTCGTGGGTGCCGCGTTGTGTGGTGTGCACACGGCCTATGCCCTGTCGGTTCAGTTGCCCGCCTCCATGGAGCGGGGCGACTTCGCGGTGCGCGGTCAGATCACCGGCCTGCCGGTGCACGAGCCGCAGCGCACGGCGTTTCTGTTTCGCGTCGCTGGCGACGACTCCGTCCCGCGACCCTTGCGCGGCCGCCTGCTGCGTCTGTCCTGGTATGACGATCGGCGGGAGGGGCCGGATCTTCGGCGGTTCGATCTGGACGCTGGCAGCGCATGGACATTCACTGCGCGCCTGCGGGCGCCGCGCGGGCTGCGCAATCCGGGCTGGTTCGATGGCGAGAAGCGGGCGATGGCCCAGCGTGTCACCGCTGTGGGCTATGTGCGCAGCGCCGAACCGGTCACGCGTCTCGATGCGGGGCGTGGTGTGGATCGGTGGCGCGAACGGGTCGCGATGCGCATCGACGCCGTGGTCGCGCGCGACAGTGCGCGCTATGTGCGGGCGCTGGCGATCGGTGATACGCGCGCGCTTGGCGATCTGGATTGGGAAGCCCTGCGCGCGACCGGGCTGACGCATCTGATCGCGATCTCCGGTTTCCACGTCGGCATGGTCGGCGGCTTCTTCGCGCTGGTCGCGACAGGCGTGTGGTGGTGCCTGCCATGGCTGGGCCGCTGGCTGCCACGTCCGCAGGCGGCGGCGATCGTCGCGCTGCTGGCGAGTACGGTCTACGCGGCGGTCGCCGGCTGGGAACTGCCCACCGTGCGCACGGTGCTGATGATCGGCGTGGTGGTGATCGCGCGATTGGCGCGGCGGCATTTGCGCATCGCCGATTCGCTCGCCTATGCGGCAATCGCCGTGGTGCTGGTCGATCCGATGTCGGTGCTCTCGGCGGGCTTCTGGCTGAGCTTTGCCGGCGTCGCGTGGCTGGTCTGGTGCCTGCCCGACGCCCGCGAACTGTCGAAGCTGCGTGGGCTGCTGGTCTCGCAATGGGTGGCCACCATCGGTCTGCTGCCGTTGACGGTGATCCTGTTCGGGCAGGCCTCGCTGGCCGGCCCGATTGCCAATCTCGTTGCGATTCCGTGGTGGAGCCTGGTGGTGGTGCCGCTGGCGCTGGTCGGTACCGGGCTGGAGGCGATCCACACCGGCGCCGGCGACTGGGCCTGGCGTAGCGCGGCGTGGGCCTTCGATCTGAGCTGGCCGCTGTTCGACTGGCTGGCCGCGAGTCCGGTCTCGCTGTGGTGGTTGCCCGAGCCGCACTGGCTGGCCCTGCCGCTCGCATTGCTCGCCGCATTCTGGATGCTGCTGCCGCGCGGCGTGCCGGGAAAGTGGCTGGTGATGCTGCTGTGGTTGCCGCTGCTGTGGCCCGACCGGCACCTGCCGCGACACGGTGAGGCCGAACTGGTGGTGTTGGACGTGGGGCAGGGGCTGTCGGTGCTGATCCGCACCGCACGCCACACGCTGCTCTACGACACAGGTCCGGCGGTGCCGGAGGCCTTTGATGCCGGCGAACGCGTGGTGGTGCCTGCGCTGCAGGCGCTGGGCGTGCGCACGCTGGACGCAATTGTCGTCAGTCATGGCGATGCCGACCATGCGGGCGGCTTCGGTGCCGTGCAGCGACGCTTCGCCGCGCCCGTGGTGTTCGCGCCGCAGTGGGACCGCGTGCCGGGCGCGTCCCCGTGTCTGATGGGCAGCGCCTGGCAGCTGGACGGCGTGACGTTCCGTTTTCTGCATCCGGACCTGCATTTCCCGGCGTTCCGGAATCCTTCGAGTTGCGTGCTTCGCGTCGAGACTGCGCATGGCGCGGCACTGCTGCCGGGCGATATCGATGATCTGGTCGAGCGGCTGCTGGTCCGGCGCGATGCGGCCTCGCTCGAGGCCGATGTCGTGATCGCCGCGCATCACGGCAGCCGCAGTTCCTCGGATCCCGCGTTCGTGCGTGTCGCTGGCGCCGCGGTCGCGATGATGTCGGCCGGTCACGGCAACCGCTTCGGACATCCGCACGAAGAAGTGGTCGGGCGCTGGGCGAATGCGGGCGCTGCGGTGGGCAGCACGGCCGGCGGCGGCGCGACGCGGTTCCGGCTGCAGGCCGGCGGACTGGCCGTCACGCAGGAACGCGTGCGTCGGCCCCGGCTGTGGGATGCCGCGCGTCAGACCGAGCGGCGCGACGCGCGCGCCGGGGCGGCCGGGCAGGCTGGGCTATCCTATTCCCCGGATTGAACCGGCCATCGGCCGAAGGGGTTGGCGTGCTCGAACTGGTGAAGGCTGGCGGCTGGCCGATGCTGCCGTTGTTGCTGCTGTCGGCACTCGCGCTGGCGATCATCGTCGAGCGGTTCTGGGCGCTGCGCCGCAAGGCGGTGCTGCCGCCGGGTCTGGGCGAGGAAGTCCGCGCCTGGGCTGCGCGTGGCACGCTCGATCCCGCGCATATCGAATCCCTGCGTGGCACCGCGCCGCTGGGCGCGCTGCTGGCCGCTGCGCTGGACGTTCGCAGCCGGCCGCGCGAGGAGATCCGCGAGCGGGTCGAGGATGTCGGCCGCCATGTCGCCTTCCGCATGGAGCGTTACCTCAATGCGCTGGGCACGATCGCCGCCGCAGGCCCGCTGCTGGGCCTGTTCGGTACCGTGGTCGGCATGATCCAGATGTTCATGGGCGTGATGGATCACGGCGTGGGTGATGTGAACCAACTGGCTGGCGGCATCGGCAAGGCGCTGGTGTGCGCGGCAGCGGGCATGATCGTCGCGATCCCCGCGCTGATGTTCCACCGCCATTTTCGTGCACGTATCGATGGCTATATCGTGCAGATGGAACACGAGGCGATCGCGCTGATGGATGTCATCGATCCGCGCAACCGGCGTCCCGTGCAGGTGCAGGCACCGGTGCAGGGCTGACGCATGCGCATCCGCGACCGCCGCGCCGATGACAATCCGGAGCTCAACCTCGTGCCGCTCATCGACGTGATCCTGGTGCTGATCATCTTCTTCGTGATCACGACCACCTTCGATGCGCGCTCGGTGCTCAAGCTCGAGCTGCCGCAGGCCAACGGCGAGCGCAACGATGCGCAGGACGGCACGCTGAGCCTGCTGATCAACGCCGACGGCCGTTACTTCGTCGACGACCGCGAGGCGCTGCGCACCGATGTCGAATCGCTCAAGCGCACGATTGCGGAAGTCGCCGGCGATGATCGCGAACGCACCGTGCTGCTGCGCGCCGATGCACGCACCCCGTGGCAGGCGGTCGTGACCGCCTACGACGCGCTGGGCCAGCTCGGTTTCAAGCGCATCGCGAATGCGACCGCGCCGCAGACGACGGCAGCGCCCACTGCGGCCACGCAAGAGGAATGACATGAGTACCGTTGTGGACCAGGCGCAGCACGACGCGCCGACGCCCGGCCCCGCGCGCGCCGATCGCGCTTGGCCGGTCTACCGCCGACTGCTGCAGTTCGCCACCGACTATCGTGGCCTGTTGTCGGTCGCGCTGGTCGGCATGCTGATCGAGGCGGCCGCCGGCGGCGCCTTCACCAAGATGATGGAGCCGATCATCGACGAGACCTTCGTCGGCGAGAACTCCGGCGTGAACCTGTGGTTGCCGGCGGCGATCATCGGTCTGTTCGTGATGCGCGGCATCGCCGGTTATCTGGCCGACTACAATATGGCCAAGGCCGGCCGCGGCATCGCCCGCGACCTGCGCGTGCGGGTACTTGGCAAGTATCTGCGACTGCCCGGCATGCGCTTCGATGCCGAGCCGGTGCCGTCGATGCTGGTGCGTCTGGGCTCGGATTCCGACCAGGTCTCGCAGGCCGCAGTCGACGCGGCCAAGGTGATGATCCAGCAGTCGCTGCAGATCATCGCCTCGCTGATCGTGATGCTGTGGACCAGCTGGCAGGTGACGCTGACGATCCTGGTCATTGCGCCGCCGCTGTCGTGGATCATGGGCAAGGTCGCGCGTCGTTACCGACGCGTCAGCCACAACATCCAGGACAGCTCGGCGCTGCTGCTGCAGGCGGCCGACCAGTCGCTGAGCAACCAGCAGGAAGTGAAGATCTACGGCGCGCAGGCGGCCGAGAACGCGCGCTACCGCGCGGTCGCCGACGTGCACATGCGCCTGAACCTCAAGGTCGAGGCCACGCGTGCGATCTCGTCGGCGGTCGTGCAGCTGATGGGCTCGGTGGGTCTGGCGCTGCTGATCGTCATCGCCGGTTACGAAGCCTCGCAGGGACGTCTGACCGCCGGTGGCTTCGTCGCGTTGATGATCGCGATGATGGCGATCATTCCCGCGCTCAAGCAGCTGACCAACGTGCAGAACATGCTGCAGCGGGGCGTGGCCTCGGCAGAGCGGCTGTTCGAGATTCTCGATTCGGACGACGAGCGCGACACCGGTTCGCTGCCGCTGGCACGTGCCCGCGGTGAGATCGAGTTCCGCAACGTCGGTGCGCGCTATCCAAGCCAGAATGCGCCGGCGCTGGAGGATGTCAGTTTCGTCGCGAAGCCCGGCACGGTGACCGCGATCGTCGGTCGCTCCGGCAGCGGGAAGTCGACGTTGATCAAGCTGATCCCGCGGTTCTATTCGCAGGCGCAAGGCGAAATCCTGCTCGACGGCCATCCGATCGACGACTACAAACTGTCCGACGTGCGCCGGCAGATCGCGCTGGTCGGCCAGCAGGTGATGCTGTTCGACGACACCGTGGCCGCGAACATCGCTTACGGCGAGATGGCCGGCGTGTCGCCCGAAGCGCTGGATGCGGCGATCCGCGGCGCGAACGCGATGGAGTTCATCGAGAAGCTGCCGAAGCAACTGGAAAGCGGCATCGGCAGTCGCGGCGGTCGCCTGTCGGGCGGCCAGCGCCAGCGCCTGGCGATTGCCCGCGCGATGCTCAAGGACGCGCCGATCCTGATCCTTGATGAAGCCACCGCCGCGCTCGATACCGAGTCCGAACGTCTGGTGCAGGACGCGCTCGAACATCTGATGCCCGACCGCACCACGCTGGTCATCGCGCATCGCCTGTCGACGATCGAACACGCCGACCAGGTGCTGGTGCTCGACCATGGCCGGCTCGTCGAACACGGCACGCACCAGCAGCTGCTCGAACGTGACGGTCTGTACGCGCGCCTGCATCGCATGCAGTTCCGCGAGGGCGACGCTGGATGAAAGCACCGCGGTACTGGTTCGATGGCAGCCGTCCGCCGCTGCATGCGCGCGCGCTCGCCCGTGTCTACGGCGCGGCGTCGCGGTTGCGGCTGAAGTTCGTGCGTCCGCGCAAGGTCTCGAAACCCGTGCTGGTGATCGGCAATCTGATCGCAGGCGGCAGCGGCAAGACGCCGCTGACGATCGCGGTCGTCGCGCGTCTGCAGGCCGCGGGCTGGACCCCTGGCGTGGCGAGCCGCGGCTATGGCCGCGACGACGCCGGCACGCCGCGCTGGGTCGAGCCGGTGACCGATCCGAAACTCGCTGGCGACGAGCCCGTGCTGATCGCCGCGCGCACCGGCGCGAAGGTGCGCGTCGACGCCGATCGCGTCGCGGCCGCCAAGGCCTTGATCGCGGCGGGCTGCGACATCGTGGTCTGCGACGATGGTCTGCAGCATTATCGGCTGCGTCGCGATGTCGAAATCGAAGTGATCGACGGCGTACGTCGCTACGGCAACGGTCTGCTGATTCCGGCCGGTCCGATGCGTGAACTGGCGACGCGCAGCGCCGACGTCGATTTCCGTGTGCTCAACACCGGCAGCGCGACCGATGCCGACGCCGAATTCGGCGAGTGGCCGATGCGGCTGATGACCGGGCAGGCGTTGCCGCTGGTCGGCGGGCGCGCGTTGTCGCTGTCGCGTTTCGCCGGACAGCGCGTGCATGCGGTCGCGGGTATCGGCGATCCCGAACGCTTCTTCGCGACGTTGCGCAGCCACGGCATCGCGATCGTCCCGCACGCCTTCGCCGACCATCACCGCTACACCGCAGAAGACCTGCGTTTCGGCAGCGATCTGCCGGTGCTGATGACCGAAAAGGACGCGGTGAAGTGCATGCGCTTCGCCGGCGAACGGCATTACAGCGTGCCGGTGTCGGGGCAACTGCCCGAAGCGTTCTGGATTGCGCTGCTGGACCGGTTGGCGCAGCTGCGCTGAGCAAACGCTGGCCGACGAGACTCGCCTTCAGGCCACGCTGACGATTAGGGACAGACCTGATCAGTGTTGCCTGAGCCCCTATTCCCGCGGGAGAGGGGCTGGGGTGAAGGCCTACGCATCGCGATGCGCCCGCTTCCAGGCGGCTTTCGATGCGATGGCTTTCGCTGCGCTCCACGCATCGTGCGGCGCGTGCCGATGATGTGGTGGGCGCGCGCGTGCGCGAGATGCCGGCATTCCGGTCACGCGCAATCGCGTGCGAGCGCGCTAGCACCGGGGTGTCGGCTGTCGTTTGAGAACCCCTTGCGATGCCCGCCCACACCCGATCTGTGACAATCCCCGCATGAGCACATCCACCGGTTTCGTCGTCGCCATTCCGGCGCGTTATGCGTCCACCCGTCTGCCGGGCAAGCCGCTGCAACTGCTCGGCGGTGAACCCTTGGTGCTGCACGTGGCGCGTCGCGCGCTGGCGGCGGGTGCCGACGAAGTCTGGGTCGCGACCGACGATGCACGCGTGCGCGAAGCACTCGCCGGCACGCCGGTGCAGGTGGCGATGACGTCACCCGATCATCCCTCCGGCACGGACCGACTGGCCGAATGCGCTGCACTTGCCGGCTGGGACGATGCGACGGTCGTCGTGAATCTGCAGGGTGACGAACCCTTCGCGCCGGTCTCGGGCATCCGCGAGGTGGCTGCGCTCGCCGCACAGCCGGGTGTGGATCTCGCAACGCTGTGCGCGCCGGTCGAGGATGTCGAGACATTGCTCGACCCCAATGCGGTGAAGGTCGTGCGCGGCGCACGCGGCGATGCGCTGTACTTCAGCCGCGCGCCGGTGCCGTGGCCGCGCGATGCGTTCGCGCGCAGCCGCGACGTGATGCCCGACGGCGACTGGTGGCGGCACATCGGCATCTACGGCTATCGCGTCGGCTTCCTGAAGCAGTTCGCGGCCATGCCGCCGGGTCGTCTGGAGCAGATCGAAATGCTCGAACAGCTGCGCGTGCTGGAAGCCGGTCATCGCGTCGCGGTCGGCATCGCGCCCGAGCCGTTCCCGCCCGGCGTCGATACGCCGGAAGACCTCGCCCGCGCGGCAGCCCGTCTGGCCGACGTCGGATGACCCGCCTGCTGATCGTGTGCCTCGGCAACATCTGCCGCTCGCCGGTGGCCGAAGGCGCCTTGCGTGCGCGGATCAGCGCGGCAGGCCTGCGCGATGTCCTCGAAGTCGATTCCTGCGGCACCGGCGACTGGCATGTCGGCGATCCGCCGGACCCGCGCGCGATCCGCAACGCCGCCGGCCATGGGGTCGATATCTCCGGCCTGCGCGCTCGAAGGCTCGACGCAGCCGATTACCGCGATTTCGACGTGCTGCTGTGCGCGGACGCCAGCACCCTGCGCATCGTGCGTGAGCGCCGGCCGTCCGACGCCACGGGCGAAATCGCCCTGTTGCTCGACTGGGCCGGGCAGGGCGGCGGTGACGTGCCGGATCCGTATACCGGCGACGCGGCGGGGTTCGAAACAGTCTGGCAGCTGGTCGATGCGGCAGCCGAGACGGTCGTCGCGCGGCATCGACGCGGTACCCCGGCCGTTCGCGCATAATCCGGGCATGACCGACGCCGCGATCGCTCCCGAGTTCCCGGCCAGCCTGGAGTGGCTGAACCTGACCGACCCGCTGCGCATGTCGCAGTTGCGGGGCAAGGTGTGTGCGCTCGCGTTCGTGAATCTCGCATCGGCCTGGTCGCAGCAGCGGCTGGCCGATCTGGGCCATCTGCGTGCGCGGCATCGCGAACGCCTCAACGTCGTCGCGGTGCACGTGCCGCGTTTCGACGCCGAGCGCGAATCGCGCCGCGCGTCCAAACGCACGCATCGCCAGCACGTTGAATTCCCGGTCGCCCACGATCCGGACTGGACGCTGTGGCAGCACTACGGCATCGAAGCCTGGCCGACGGTCGTGCTGATCGACGGCGAGGGCCGGGTGCGCGAGCGTATCGTCGGCGAAGGCGGCATCCGTGAGCTCGATGCGCGCGTCAGTGCGCTGGCCGCCGAACTCACGCCGCACGCGATCAACGGCGATCCGATCCGGATGCGCCGCAGCGGCGAGCCGCCGTTGCCGTTGCGTTTTCCGGTCGGTCTGGCGCTGTCGGGCAACTTCCTCTACGTCGCCGACAGCGGCCACCACCGCGTGCTCGAATGCGATACCAGCGGTCGCATCCTGCGGCAGTTCGGCAGCGGCAGCCCCGGCTTCATCGACGGGCCGATGGAACTGGCTGCGTTCACGCGTCCGCACGGCATCTACGTCGAGCGCGACGTGCTCTACGTCGCCGACACCGGCAATCACGCGGTCCGAAGCATCGAACTGCGCAGCGGCGACATCGCGACGATCTGCGGCGCGGGCCGCCCCGGGGTCACGGCCGAGGGCACGCTGGTCGATCCACGCGGGGTCGCCCTCGACCAGCCGCGCGACATTGTGCTGGCCGGCGACAAGCTCTACATCGCGTGCGCGGGCGACAACCGCATCTGGCGGCTCGACCTCGGCCGTTCGTCGATTGAACTGCTGGCCGGCAGCGGTAAGCTCATGGTGATGGACGGCAGCGGATCGATGGCGTCGTTCGCCGAGCCCGTGTCGCTGGCCTGCGTGCAGCAGACGCTCTATGTCTGCGATGCCAGTGGCTCGGCGATCCGCAGCGTACACACGCGCACCGGCGCGGTGTCGACGCTGGTCGGTCAGGATCCCTGGCAGTTCGGCCGCGTCGATGGTCCGCGTACCGACGCCCGCATGCAGCATCCGCAGGCGCTCGCGCTCGAACCCGATGCGCCGGTGCTGTGGATCGCCGACGCCGGCAACGACAGCCTGCGTCGTCTGCGGCTCGGCGGCGGCGAACTCACCTCCTTCGAACTGCCGCAACGCCTGCACGCGCCCGGCGGTCTGGCGATCGGCAGCGATGCGGTGTGGATCGCTGATACCGATGCGCACGCCGTGCTGCGGCTCGACCCCGTCAGCGGCGCCGTGCGGCACGTTCCGATAGGCGAATGACCGGGCCGCGCAAGACAAGCGGCGGTGGCGTGATGTTCGACGGCAAGGCGTTCGTCGCTGGGCTCAGCACCGCACCGGGCGTCTACCGCATGTATGCGGCGGACGACACCGTCCTGTACGTCGGCAAGGCGGCGGATCTGCGCAAGCGTGTGGCGAGCTACTTCAACGCCACGCCCAAGGTCACGCGGACGATGGCCATGATCGCGCAGATCGCGCGCATGGACACCACGGTCACGCGCAGCGAGGCCGAGGCGCTGCTGCTCGAAAACCAGCTGATCAAATCGCTCAAACCGCGCTACAACGTCTCGCTGCGCGACGACAAGAGTTATCCCTATGTGCTGGTGACCAGCGACGACTGGCCGCGCATCGCCGTGCACCGCGGGCCGCGCAACGTGCCCGGTCGTTACTTCGGTCCGTATCCAGGCGTGACCGCGGTGCGCGAGACGCTGAATCTGATGCAGAAGCTTTTCAAGCTGCGCAACTGCGAGGACAGCGTGTTCCGCAACCGCTCGCGGCCCTGCCTGCAGTACCAGATCGGCCGCTGCACCGCGCCCTGTGTCGGCATGATCTCGTCGCAGGACTACGGCGATGCCGTGCGCCGCGCCTCGCTGTTCCTCGACGGCCGCAGCGACGAACTCACGCAGGAAGTCACGCGTGACATGGAAGCGGCCGCCGAGAAGCTCGACTTCGAGGACGCCGCGCGTCTGCGCGATCTGCTCGGCAACATGCGCAGCATGCAGGCGCGCCAGTACGTCGACGGCAAGGTCGCCGAACTGGACGTGCTCGCCTGCGCGATGCAGGGCAGCCAGGCCTGTGTGCTGTTGCTGGCGTTCCGCGACGGCCGCAATCTGGGCACGCGCGCGTTCCATCCGCGCACCAACGGCAGCGACGATCCGGCCGAAGTGCTGGCCGCGTTCGTGTCCCAGCATTATGCCGAGCAGACGCCGCCGCGCGAGATCGTGCTCGACCGCGCGATCGAGGACGTGGCGCTGCTCGAACAGGCCTTCAGCGAATCCACCGGCCGCCGCGTGCAGATCAAGACCAGCGTGCGCGGCGATCGTGCTCGCTACGTGGATCTCGCGCGTCGCAATGCCGAGATCTCGCTGGCCACCGAAATGAGCAGCCAGGCTGCACAGAATGCGCGCGCCGAATCGCTGCGCGAGATGCTCGGTCTCGCCGCGCTCGCGCAGCGCATCGAGTGTTTCGACATCAGCCACACGATGGGCGAGGCGACGGTCGCCTCTTGCGTGGTGTTCGACGCCGCCGGGCCGGTGCGTGGCCAGTACCGGCGCTACAACATCGCCGGTATCGAACCGGGCGACGACTACGCGGCGATGCACCAGGCGCTGACCCGGCGCTTCCGAAAAGCCGCCGACGCGCGCGCTGCCGAGATCGCCGCGGTGGAAGCGGGCACCGACGTGCCCGCGGCCGCAGAAGGCGCCGGCATCCTGCCCGACGTGCTGCTGATCGACGGCGGCACCGGCCAGGTCGCGCAGGCGCGTGCGGTGCTCGGCACGCTGGGCATCACCGGCATCTGTCTGGTCGGCGTGGCCAAGGGCGAAGCGCGCAAGCCCGGCGACGAGACCCTGCTGCTGCCGGACGGCCGCGCACTGAAGCCCGGCGCGGCGTCGCCGGGCCTGCAATTGGTCCAGCAGGTGCGCGACGAAGCGCATCGTTTTGCGATCACCGGTCATCGTGGACGCCGCCAGAAGGCGCGCACCACCAGCCGGCTCGAGGACATTCCCGGCATCGGCCCGCGCCGCCGCGCCAGCCTGCTGAAGCATTTCGGTGGCCTGGGCGGGCTGAAGGCCGCCGGCGCCGAACAGATCGCCCAGGTCGAAGGCGTCAACGCGGCGCTGGCGCAGCGCATCTATGCGACCCTACACGGACTCGACCCCGGCCCCGGGGCCGGACACGACTGAATCCCCCACAGGCGTCCGATGAAATTCACGATTCCCACCTGGATCACGCTGATGCGGATCATGCTGATCCCGGTGCTGGTGCTGGTGTTCTATTTGCCGTTCCAGTGGACCAACTTCGCCACCGCGATCGTGTTCGCGTTCGCGTCGATCACCGACTGGCTCGACGGCTGGATCGCGCGCAAATACCACCAGTACTCCGCATTCGGCGCGTTCCTCGATCCGGTGGCCGACAAGCTGATGGTCGCCGTCGCGCTGTTCCTGATCGTGCAGGGTCATCCGACGCCGTGGATGGCGTTCTGGGCGGCAGTGATCGTGGGCCGCGAGATCGCAGTGTCCGCGCTGCGCGAGTGGATGGCCGAACTCGGTCAGCGTGCGACCGTGCGCGTCGCGGCGATCGGCAAGATCAAGACGATCGCGCAGATGGTCGCGCTGCTGTGCCTGCTGTACTCGGTGACGCCCGACCAGCCGCCGCGTCCGCTGCCGTGGCTGGGCCGCGAGATCTTCATCATCGGCGACTGGCTGCTGGCGATCGCGGCGATCCTCACGCTGTGGTCGGGCCTGCTGTATCTGCGTGCTGCATGGCCGATCATGCGCGCTGCGGAAAAGAACAAGTATTGACACCCCGGCGGCGATGGGTAGAATTTCGCCTCCCAAGCGGGAATAGCTCAGTTGGTAGAGCGCAACCTTGCCAAGGTTGAGGTCGAGGGTTCGAGCCCCTTTTCCCGCTCCAGTTTCGAAGACGAAGCCCCGGGTTGTACGCGGGGTTTCGTTTTGTCGACAGGACCTAAAGTCCTGCACGGCGTCACCGGCCTGGTGGCAGAGTGGTTATGCAGCGGATTGCAAATCCGTGTACGCCGGTTCGATTCCGACCCAGGCCTCCAGCCGGCGCACCATACAGGGCGCAGGCGGGTTACAATTCGGTTCCAAGCGGGAATAGCTCAGTTGGTAGAGCGCAACCTTGCCAAGGTTGAGGTCGAGGGTTCGAGCCCCTTTTCCCGCT
>NZ_CEEDOV010000007.1:136951-151489 GCF_979256585.1 Luteimonas sp. AC640a
CCAGTTCGAAAGGCCCTGCAGATGCGGGGCTTTTTCGTATCTGGCGTCGCGCCGTTCGCGTGGCGGTTTCAATCGGCCGCGCGCTGGCGCACGCTGTCGAACGCCTGCCCGGATGGCGAAACTGGTAGACGCACCGGACTTAAAATCCGTTGGCCGCAAGGTCGTGCCGGTTCGATTCCGGCTCCGGGCACCAAACAGTGGCCTTTTCTTGCAGGCCGACTTCGCAGTTCTCTTCGTTCCCCTGGTCGCCACGCGGTCTTCACGGGCGCGTCCACGTCTGCGGTTCAGGGTTCGGCCACAGCGGACGCAGCAATGGGTCAGCGGAGTGACGGGCATGCCGACGGGGTGCCCCGGGATGGGCGCCACAACGATGATTTCGAGACTCCGGAACAATTTCCGCCTGGCCATCATTACCCTGCTGGGGTCGGTGACCGCGGTCGTGCTCGGCAGCTTTATGATCTGGCGGCTCGCGCGCGGTGACTGGAGCGTTGCGGCGCTGGATGCGACGGTCATCGTCACGATGCTCGTGGTGATGCGCTTTGCCTGGCGGGAAGGAGGCACCGAACGTGCCGGCGCCTGGATGGTGGTACTCAATTCCGGCTTCGCCATTCTTGCGTCACTGACGCTCGGTTCGGCAGCGAGCGGCTGGATCTATGTCGCATTGATGACCAACTTCTATCTCGCAGGATTGCGGGTCGCAACCCGGAGCGGGGCGGCGGTGCTGCTGTGCGCGTCGGCAGCGCTGCTGTGGCGCGATGTCGGCCCGTCCCAGATCAGCACGCTGGTGACCTGGTCGCTGGTGTATGGATTCTCGCTGGTGTTCGCGCGCCGGCTGCGCACGCACAGTGATTCACTGGAGCTGCTGGCCAGCGTCGATCCGCTGACGCGCATACCCAACCGCGGCGTGCTGGAAGCCGATCTGCGCCATGCGATCGCAACGGGCCAAAGCAGCCGCGTCGGTCTGCTCGTACTCGACATCGACCGCTTCAAGACCGTCAATGACACGTTCGGCCACGCGGCAGGCGACACGGTGCTGATCGATCTCGCCGTTCTGCTGCGAGAAGAACTGCGGCAGGGCGACTCCGTCTATCGCTTCGGCGGCGAGGAGTTCGTGATGTTGCTGCCGGTGGTATCTGAGCAGGCACTGGCGCGTACCGCTGAACGCGTGCGCGAAGCGGTCGCGTCTCGCCTGGTCGGTCCGGGCGGACACATCACTGTGGCGGTGGGTGGCGCAATGTTGTCGACGGAACGCGACTGGCAGGACTGGTTTGCACGCGCGGACGCGTCGCTCTACCAAGCCAAGCGCGCAGGCGGCAACACGAGTCACATTGCGGATCCACTCTAAAGCGTGCGGATCAAACGGGTCCGGCGTGATGCACGGCGCGGCTGGCGTCACTGTCTTCCCAGTCCGACTGCACTACGGGGTCACGGGCTGCTCGTACCCGGCGCACGGCGTTGAGCCTGCGCCGCCAGCGTAGTACAGCGCCCAGAATCGAGAGTATCGCGAGTGCGCCGGCAATCACCACGACCCAGGGCGCCAGCGCCGCGAGCGGCGAGAGCATCGATCCGGTGGTGTTGCGCAACGCGAGTCCGAACACCGCGCCGGTGATCATGATGTAGGTCGGCAGCACGAGTACGCGCCAGATGGTGCGCGGCGAGATCATGAGACGGTGCCCGTGGTGTCGATGTCCTGAAGTCCGACCACCGGCGCCGCGTCAGGCAGCCCGCGCATCGAGCGGAAATGTGACGCTGCCATCGCACGCGCAATATCCCAGTCGATCGCGCGCGGCACCTGCTCCCATTGCGCACGCAGCACCGGTTCGAGCTCGTGCCAGTCGGCATCCGGCAGGTCGGCGTGCACCGCCCGCGTCAGTTCTGCGAGGACCACCGGATTGTGGGACAGCTGCGGCATGGACGTTGGACAGAGATGAGGGACTCGTATCGACAGTAGGCAGCCGGGCGCCAAACCGCCGTGAAGCGGTGGGCCGCGCAACGGAACATTCAGTTTCGGGTGGCCGCGTGACAGTTCGCTACCTACCATGCGTACAACGCGCAGCACGGGCCGGACCGGCCTGCAGCTGGATTTCACCGTCGTCCGGGGAGGATGGCGCGCCGGGCATCAGGTGCCGGCGGTTTTGAAAGGGAACCCGATGACCCGCTATCTCACATTCGCTCTGTGCGTCGTCATGGCGCTGGTCTCGATCGCCATGGCGTCGCTGCACCAGTCGATGGGCTGGGCGCTCGCCGCGGTGCCGTTGCTGGCGCTGTCGGTGTTGGGCACGGTCGATCTGTTGCAGACGCGCGCGACGCTGCGTCGCAGCTATCCGCTGACCGCGCACTTCCGCTACGGACTCGAAGCGTTCCGTCCCGAGATCCGCCAGTACTTCATCGAAGACGACCAGGACGAGGTGCCGTTCTCGCGTCAGCAGCGCGCATTGGTCTACCAGCGGGCGAAGAACGTCAGCGACGTGGTGCCGTTCGGCAGCGAGTTGCCGATGTACGGCACGCAGTACGAGTGGATCAACCATTCGCTGGTGCCTGCGCATGCCGCGTCGCACGACTTCCGTGTGCCGGTAGGCGACGAACGCGCGCAGCCCTACACCGCGAGCATCTTCAACATCTCGGCGATGAGCTTTGGCTCCTTGTCTGCGAACGCGATCCGCGCGCTGAACCTCGGTGCGAAGCGCGGCAATTTCTATCACGACACCGGCGAAGGCGCGATTTCTCCCTACCACCGCGAGCACGGCGGCGATCTGGTCTGGGAAATCGGGTCGGGTTACTTCGGCTGTCGCGATGCCAAAGGCCGATTCGACGAAGACCTGTTCGCGCGCCACGCGGCCGAGCCGCAGGTGCGCATGGTCGAACTGAAACTCTCGCAGGGCGCCAAGCCCGGGCACGGCGGCATGTTGCCGGGCGCCAAAGTCACGGCGGAAATCGCCGAGACGCGCGGCATCCCGGTGGGCCAGAATTGCGAGTCGCCGGCGGCGCACAGTACGTTCTCCACGCCGCTCGGGCTGCTGGAATTCGTCGATCGCATGCGCACGCTGTCGGGCGGTAAACCGGCGGGCTTCAAGCTTGCGATCGGACATCCCTGGGAGTGGTTCGGCATCGCGCGGGCGATGCTCGATAGCGGCATCCTGCCCGACTTCATCGTCGTCGACGGCGCAGAGGGCGGCACCGGTGCGGCGCCGTCGGAGTTCATCAACCACGTCGGCCTGCCGCTGCAGGAAGCGCTGATGCTGGTGCACAACACGCTGGTGGGCATCGGGTTGCGCGACCGCATCCGCGTCGCGGCGGCCGGCAAGATCACCAGCGGGTTCGACATCGCGCGTACGCTGGCGATGGGCGCGGACTGGTGCAATGCGGGCCGCGGTTTCATGTTCTCGCTGGGCTGCATCCAGTCGCGTACCTGTCACACCGACCAGTGCCCGACGGGTGTCGCCACGCAGGATCCGGCGCGCTGGCGTCTGCTCGACGTGCCCGACAAGGCCAACCGTGTGTTCCATTTCCACGAGAACACGCTGAAGGCGCTGCGCGACATGATCGGCGCGGCAGGACTGGAGCATCCGATGCAGATCGGCCCCGAGCACATCCTGCGGCGCGTCACGCCGACCGAGGTGCGCTCGCTGGCAGCGCTGTACCGCTTCCTGGAGCCGGGCGAACTGCTGACCGGCGTGCCCGAACATGCGGTGTTCAAGACCTTCTGGCCAAGCGCCCGGGCCGACAGCTTCGCCCCGCCGGCGCGGGCGTCGGCGATGCATGTGGCGAAGCGGACGCACTGAGTCTGACGCGAACGCAGGCGATGGATCGCATGCGTTCGTAGTCCCAGCGGACGCTGGGACCCATCTTCGCAGTCGATTCCAGATCAAGATGGGCCCCAGCGTGACCGGACGTGCGTCCGTTGAACGCCGCTGAGGCGACGGCAGCTGAAGTCGTGAGAAACAGGCGCTCTCAATCCAGCAGTGCCAGCAACCGCTCCGTCGGTCGACCGATGACCGCGCGTTCGCCGTGCACCAGGATCGGCCGTTCGATCAGTTCGGGATGCCGGGCCATTGCATCGACAATTGCCTCGTCATCGAGCGCGGCATCGGCGAGACCGAGTTCGCGATGCGCATCCTCGCCGCTGCGCAGCAGGGCGCGCGGTGCGATGTCGAGACGCCGCAGCAGGGTGCGCAGGGCGTCTGCATCGAGCGGCGTGTCGAGATAGCGCACGACCTCCGCTTCGATGCCGCGCGACTGCAGCAGTTCGAGCGCGGCGCGCGACTTCGAGCAACGCGGGTTGTGCAGCAGGGTCCAGGTGTCGGTCATGTCGGTGGAAGATCCGCAGAGGCCGACGTACCGCTGTGACGGGCGACGACGGCGGTCGCGGTGACGTCGGCGGTGGTGTTTGCGACGGTGGCAAAGGCATCGGGCAGCGTGTCGACCGCGAGCAGCACGCCCAGCGGTTCGATCGGCAGGCCCATCGCCTGCGTCACCGGCAGGTTGTTGGTCATGAAACTCACCTGGCCCGGCAATCCGACCGACCCCATGCTGATGACGATGCTCAGGCCGACCGCGATCGCGAGCTGCGCCGGTCCCAGGTCCGCGCCGTACATCCAGGCGATGAACACCACGACGCTCAGATACTGCGTGGGGCTGGCGATGCGGAACAGCGACACCGCCATCGGCAGCACCAGCGAGGTCACCGCCAGCGGGTAACCGAGACGATTGCGCGCGCTGTCGATCATCACCGGCAGCGATGCGAGCGAGGACTGCGTGCTCGCGGCGATCGCCTGCACCGGCAGCAGTGCGGCGGCGAAGCGCGGCAGGCGTTCGCCGGCGACGGTCACCGCGACTCCGTACATCAGCAGCGTGATCGCCACGTACAGCACGCACTGCAGCGCGATGTAATAACCCAGCGCGGTCAGTACACCAAGTCCGACGTGCGCGCAGACCGCCAGCACCAGCGCGAACACGCCGACTGGCGCAGCCCAAAGCACCCAGCGCACGACGACGATCATTGCGTCGCCGATCGTGCGCACCAGATCGAGCATGCGCATCCGGCGTTCGGGTTCGAGTCGGGTCAGCGCGAAACCGAAGAACATCGAGAACACGACCAGTGGCAGCATCGCGCTGGCCGCCGCCGCGGCGATTGCATTGCTGGGAATCACGCTGGTGATCCACAGGCCGAAGCTCGGCGCCTGCGGCAGGACTTCGGGCGCCTGGATCGCGGCGCGGAACGCGCCGACCAGGGCATCGTCGCGCGGTACCAGAGACAGCAGCGCCGGTGCGGCGATTGCGGCGAAGGTGCCGCAGACCGCCAGCAGCACCGCGAACGTCGCCATCGCCATGCGTGCGTTGCGTCCGGACGCTGCCGCATCGGCGGCGCCGTTGATGCCGACCACGACCAGCGCCGCGACCAGCGGCACCACGGTCATCTGCAGCGCGTTGAGCCAGAGCTTGCCGATCGGTTGTGCGAACTCGGCGACGCGCAGCGCGGTGTCGGCGTTCCAGGCCGCGAGCGAGAGACCGACGACCGCGCCGGCCAGCAACGCCAGCAGCACGCGGACCGAGGCGGGAAGGGTGCGACGTGCGGGAACAGCTTCGGTCATGGCGCTCGGCCGGTTCGACGGACCGCAGCAGCATGCCATGCGGCGTGGCGGCCGCGCGGTCGTCGATGCATCAGAGGCGTGTGCCCAGATCGAGCGCGAGCGTGTCGCGGTGGCCGTCGACGAAACCCGCGCGCAGATACAGCGCCTTCGCGCGCGGATTGTGGTGATGCACTTCCAGACGCAGCACGGCGACGCCCCAGATGCGCCCCTGCGTGCTGGCGATCTCGAGCGCCTGCGCGCCGAGTCCACGACCGCGCGCGGCCGGCGCGATGTACAGCTCGTCGAGCAGCGCGTGGTGGCCGCCCTGTTCGAGGCTGAAACCTCGGGTCAGGGCCATATAGCCGTCGGTGCCGTCGGCGCCGAGCAACAGCAGCGCGCCGCAGCCGGGGTCGGACAGGAGCGCCGACACCGCGCGCGGTGTGGCAACGTCGTCGAAGTGCAGGCGGTCCTCGATGTAGAAGGCCCGCATCATCGCCAGGACTGCGGGCAGATCGTCGAGCGTGGCGATGCGCGAAACCAGCGCCGTCGCGGCGCTCATCGTGGCAGCGCCGGCAGCTGCCAGGCGGTCTGCAGACGCGCGTATTCGGCGTCGGGCAGCAGCACGAAGCGCGGCGTGCGCGCCGGGTCCAGCCAGCCCAGCAAGGCGTCCATCGCCGCATCGCTCATCGCGGTGCAGCCTGCCGTGGTCTCGTCGGGACGGCGCAGTAGGTGGGCGAAGATGCAGCTGCCGCGGCCGGCCGCGCCCTGCGCGTTGTGCTCGATGACGAAGCCTTGGCGGTAGCGCACGTCCCCATCGTTGTGCAGGTCGAGACGCATGCGCTCACTGGAACCCTCCACCGCGGCCGCACCGACGTCCTTCTCGTCGACAATGCGGTTGTAGAGCGGCGAGGCCGGCACGTCGATGCAGTAATGCGAGGCCTGCATCGGCAGGTAGGGCAGCGCGCCGATGCCGGTGGGTGCGTAGCCGAACGCTTCGCCGATCGCGAACACGCCTGCCGGTGCGCGGCCGTCGCCTTCGCGTTTCTGCGGTTCGCCCGCCTGTGCCGGATGCAGGCCGATGCCCCAGCCGCTGCCGCTGCGACCGAGCATCACCGGCACCGCATCGCCGACCGCGCGCCAGGCGCCGTCACCATCGCGTTCAAAGCGCTGCATGCGCGCCTGCGCGGCGTCCCAGTCGGCAGACGTCACGACGACGAGCTGCTGCGCACCGGTCAGCGGCGCTGCAACGGGCGTCCGTGTGGTACCGCAGGCGGCGAGCAGCAGTGTGGCCAGCAGCAGCGTGGCGCGTGCGGTACGTCGATGGAATCTGAGCATGAAAGCGTCCTCTGAAGTCATGGATCGAGCAGGCGCCGGGTGCGCGTCTGATGGTCGGCGAGTCGGGCCTGTCGACCGGGCATCGGACACAACTGCGCGATTTCGCATCGAGCAGCTGCTGCAGTGCGCTGTGATAGCGCAGCATCGCGACAGATGTTGCGCGCCATATGCAAAAACCAGCAGGACGTGATTGGCGCGGATGCGCAGCGGATTGCTGGAATGCCGCGTCTTAGATCGGATGCGAGCGCCGCGCTGGAGCGCGAACTGTCGCCCGACAGCCTGTCCCGCTCGGCGCGGATCTCCAGCAGCGGCGAGGCCATCTGCACGTCAGCGGGCGATGGGCTGCACGCCGCGTATCGAAACGATACCCAAGCCCGGCGCATCGCCGATTGAGATTTCAGCTTCATCGAACGACACGCCGCCCTCGACCGGATTCCACGCGCACAGCGAGGGCCCGTCGAGATCGACCTTGGTGATGACATCGGATTTCGCCACCGCCAGATGCGCCGCCGCGGCGACGCTGATGCTGGTTTCGATCATGCAACCGATCATGCAGTCCACGCCGTGCAGGCCGGCGATGTCGGCGAGCTTGATCGCGTTCGACAGCCCACCGGTCTTCATCAGCTTGATGTTGACGATATCGGCCGCGCGCATGCGGATCAGTTCGATCAGTTCGACCGGGCCGAACACGCTTTCGTCTGCCATCACCGGCACGTGCACGCGATCGGTGACGTACTTCAGACCGGCGAGATCGTGGGCCTTGACTGGCTGCTCCAGCAGCTCTGGTTCGATGCCGGCATCTTCGAGCTGACGCATCGCATGCACGGCCTGCTTCGGCGTCCAGCCCTGGTTGGCGTCGAGGCGCAGCAGCGCACGACCGTCGACGGCAGCGTGGATCGCACGGATGCGTTCGAGATCGACACCCAGATCCTTGCCGACCTTGATCTTCAGCGCGCCGAAGCCGCGGTCCACCGCCGACAGCGCATCGGCGACCATCTTGTCGATGGTGTCAACGCTGATCGTGATGTCGGTGCTGATCACCGGATCGCCGCCACCGAGGATGCGGTACAACGGCGCCCCGTGCAGTTGCGCGAACAGGTCATAGAGCGCGATCTCGACCGCGGCCTTGGCGCTGGTGTTGCGCTCGATCGCGGTCTGCACCCGTCGTGTCAACGCGTTGAAATCGGCGATCTCGCGGCCGACCAGCCGTGGCGCGATGCCGGTCGAGATCGCAGCGACGATCGATCCGTGCGTATCGCCGGTGATCACCGCGGTCGGCGCCGCTTCGCCGTAGCCGATATGGCCGGTGTCGGTGTGGATCGACACGATGATGTCGTCGACGCTTTCCACGGTGCGCAGCGCGGTCTTGAACGGCGTCTTCAGCGGCACGCGTACCATGCCCAGCTGGATGTCGGTGATCTTCATGCGTGTCCGGAGTTGCGCGCGCGTCAGCGCACGCGCTGGATGCTGGTGATGCGGTCGATGGTGGTGCCATCCTCGCCCGACAGCATCGGCGTGACCGGCGTGACCACGACGCCGTTGAGTGGCAGGCGCGCGATCGCACCATCGCCATCACGCACACTCATGCCAGCGGTGTCGTGGATCACCCAGGGCTCGCCGTCGATGTGGCCGATGACCATCATCACGTGGCCCGGAATGAACACCATGTCGCCTATGTCGGCCTCGCGCAGCAACTGCAACCGCTGCGCGTGAGGCATATCGGCGGTGACCTCAATACGGTTGAGCGCGGGACTCGTCGCCTGCGCGCTGGTATTGCGCGGCAGCAGGATGCCGACGCTGCGATAGATCTCCGATACGAAACCGCTGCAATCGCGCGCGTTGTACGAGTGCCCCCAGCCGTAGCGTTCGCCGAGGAACTTGAAGGCTTGGCGGATCAGCGCGGCGCGCGTGTGGGGCAGCACGTCGTCGGCGACATCGGCGGAGGCCGGCAGAAGCGCCGGCGAAAACGACAGTGCACCGTCGTCACCGCGCACCGGCAGTTCGACGATGTCGCCGAATGCCGGCACCTGGCCGTGCAGCACACGCGTCGCATCCCAATCTGCATGCGGCACACGCACGCCCATCTCCAGCTGCACGTCCGAGACCCTCGGCGCTTCGGGCGTGAACGCCGTGCGCGCCGTGGCGCCGGCGACGACGACGCCATCGGCTGCACGCGCCGCGTAATCCGCGACCGCGTCACGCGTGCCGATCGCGACGTGTCGTGCCTCGACCCAGGCGCGATAGCGCTCGCTGACCACGAACAGCCAGTCGCCGTCGCGGCTGGCATGCAGCACCGCGACCGGCGCACCGGGGAACAAGGCGTCTTCCTGGAAACGGTCGATGTCGGTGTCGCCGGGGCGGCTGAAGACGCGGGTCGCGGTCGGGAATGCGCGCAGGTCCGCGCGGCGCACCACGAGACCGAAGCGTGGCGCTACCTGCGTGGGCACGGCGTCGAGCGCCAGCGCGTCGATCCAGCCATTGAGCGTCGCGGCATCGACCGGACCATCGACAGTGAAGCGTGGCGCGGTGGGGCGCTTCGAGAGCGCCTCGATCCAGCCTGCGACAGTGCGCTGATCGAGACGACTGGGCAGGGCAAGTGGATCCTGGATCGACCTATCGTCGCGACGCATCACGGTGTTCTGCGCGTCGATCGCAGCGGCATCGAGTACCACCGCATCTGGCGCGTCGAGTCGCGCGATCCAGTACTCCGGCGACAACATCGACGCAGTCAGGCCGGGAAGCGCCGGCGACGCGGCGTGCGTTGCGCCGGGCGCGGGCAGCAAGGCGGCAAGCGTCAACAACGTGGCGAGCATGCAACGCATGGCGAACGGGGACAGTCGGGTGAAACGCATCACGGCTCCTGCTGTCGGTGTGCACGACGTGGCGCACCGATCTGCGGTCGAGCGTTCGAGAGTATTTGTTTTCCGCGTCAGGACAAGGCGGAATGATGAATTGACACCCATTCACGACGGATGTTAATCACAAGGCCAGACCCGTCAGGTAAGGGGGCCCTCCGGGGCGGCCGGGTTGCTTTCGATGTCGGCCGCACCGGTGTGACCTGCCGGCTGCGTGCGCCGTGTCGCCACGCCACCAGGGGAGTCCGTCACCCATGTCCTGCCAGTTCGCTTCGCACCCGCCCTTTGTCAGTCGCCTGAGCGCCGCGTTGCTGCTGGCGCTGGCAATGCCTGCGATCGTCCATGCGCAAACGGCCAGCACGGACGAGCGGGTCAACACGCTCGATCAGGTGCAGGTCACCGGCTCGCGCATCGCGCGCACCGCGATCGAAGGTCCGGCACCGGTCACGGTCATCACCGCCGAAGACATCCAGAAACAGGGCTTCAGCACGGTCTGGGAATCGCTGGGCACGCTCACCCAGTTCACCGGCAACACGCTCAACGAGACCGACCAGACCGGCAATTCGCCGAACGGACAGTTCATGAATCTGCGCGGGCTGGGGCCGGGCTATCAGCTGATCCTGCTCAATGGGCAGCGCCTGGCCGACTATCCGCAGCCCTACGGCTCCAACGGCACCGCGGTGAGCCTGGGCAGCATTCCGGCGGCAGCGATCGAACGCATCGAAGTCATGAGCGGCGGCGCCTCGGCGATCTACGGATCGGACGCGGTCGCCGGCGTGGTCAACATCATCACCAAGGAAAATTTCAGCGGCGACACGATCCGCCTGCGCGGTGGCACGACGACGCAGGGTGGCGGCGACACCGGCCTGTTCCAGTGGACGGGCGGACGCACCGGCGATCGCTGGAGCCTGACGTACGCGATCGAACGTCTGGACCGCGAGGAGATCGTCGCCTCGCAGCGCGATCTCACGTATCTGGCGCATCCGCAGTACCGCACGAATCCCGAGCGTCCGACCGCATCGATCAGCGGCGTCTACTTCCGCGCCGGCCAGAACTATCTGTGGCGCAACGATGCCGGCGCGCTGTCGCCGTCCTACCAGGCGCTGCTGGACGCCTGCGATGCAACGAACCCGGATTTTGTGCCCTTCCATTCGGCCACGACAGTCGCCGTGCCCAACCGCTGCGGCGCGCTCGACTACTACAACGCACGCTCGATCCAGAACGCGTACGGCAAGACCTCGGCGTACGTGTCGGGCAGCTTCGACTTCAGCGATACCGTGACCGGTTACGCGCAGTTGTTGGGTAGTGATTCCAACGACAAGAGTTCCAGCCAGACGCATTACTACATCGGCGAAGGCCCGTTCACCGTGCGCGATCCCGTGCGCGGTCTCGTCACTGCCCAGCGCATCTTCCTGCCCGATGAAGTGGGCGGCACCAAGTACATCGAATACGACGAACGCGCATGGTCGATCAACGCCGGTCTGCGCGGCACGCTGGTCGACGGTCGCTTCGACTGGGACGTGAGCCTGACCTCGTCGCGCTTCGAGATCACCACCACACGTCCGCGCTTCCTCACCCGCGCCGTGCGCGATTACTACATGGGTCCGGTGCTGGGCATCGCACCGGACGGCAACGAGATCCGCGAGTTCTACACCGATCGCCTGTTCGCGCCCGGCTCGGCTGCGCTGTACGACCAGCTCACCACCACGGTGGTCAGCGATGGCGTGTCGAAGTCCGACCAGGCGCAGTTCGTCTTCAGCGGCCCGCTGTTCGATCTGCCGGCTGGGCCGCTGCAGATGGCCGCGGTGCTCGAAGCCGCGAAGCAGGAATATTCGCTGACGCCAGATCCACGCACGACCGTCGACTACACCGGCCCCGACCGCGTCTACAACCTGACCAGCACGCCCGGCGGCGGCCCGCGTGACCGCTTCGCGCTCGGTCTCGAATTCCGCGTGCCTGTGTTCGAGCGTCTCGAAGCCACGCTCGCCGGCCGCTACGACAAGTACGACGACATCACGTCCGTCGATGACGCGGTGACCTGGCAGGCGGGCCTGGAATGGCGCCCGTTCCGCAATCTGCTGCTGCGCGGCGCGCATGCGACCAGCTTCCGCGCGCCCGATCTGCTGTGGATCTATGCCGGCACCACGGGTTCCAACCCGATCGTCGACGACGAGTATCTGTGCCGGCTCAACGGCATCGCCGCCGAGACGCCCGCATGCACCGCGGCGTTCAACTACCAGACCTACATGACCCAGTCGTCGAACCCGCTGCTCGAAGAAGAGAAAGGCAAGTCGACGACGCTGGGCGTGGTCTGGGATGTGCTGCCGAACCTGTCGGCGAGCGTCGACTGGTATCGCATCGAACTCGAAGGTCGGGTGCAGGCGCTGTCGAACAGCTACTACCTCGAGCAGGAAGCGAACTGCCGGCTTGGCCAGGATCGCAACGGCGCTACGGTCGATACGACTTCGCAGGCCTGCCAGTTCTATGCAGGCGCCGTGCAGCGCGTGGCGTCGGATCTGAATCCTGATGGCCGCATCACCCGATTCGCGACCTATCCGATCAATGCCTCCCTGATGCGCACGGAAGGGCTCGATGCCTCGCTGCGCTATGGGCGCGAACTGGGCCGCTGGGGCGATCTGAACCTGCAGGCCGGCTACACCCACGTGCTCGAATTCGAGGTCGCGCAATTCGGCGACGAAGCGCCGCGCGATGTACGCAGCACCGTCGAATACAACAGCCAGCGCAGCCGCGCGAACTGGCGCGCCAGCTGGTCGAACGATGCCTGGAATACCAGTCTCTATGGTTATCGCTACGGCAGTCGCCCGAACTACAACGGCAACCTGCTGCCCGGCCGCACGTCGGGCTACGTGATCTGGAACGCGGATGTGTCGCGCCGCATCACCGACGACGTGACGCTCGGCATCAGCGTGCTCAACCTGCTTGATGAAATGCCGCCGCGCGACGATTCGCACACCGCGTGGCCGTACTTCGCCAGCAGCTACAGCGCGATCGGTCGTCAGGTGTTCGCCAACATCACCTTCGACTTCTGACAGCCGTGCCGACGCGCGTCGCGCGCTGGATGCTGATTGCCTGCCTCGCTGTCGCGGGGCAGGCGGGTGCACGCGAGGCGCAGGTCGATCCTGCACGGCTCGCGTCACTGGTCGACGATGCGGTGGCGCGTTACGCATTGCCCGGGATCGCGGTGGGCGTCGTCGTTGATGGCGAGGTGGTGCTGCGGCACACGCGCGGCGAACTGCGCGCAGGGCAGGGCGAGCCGGTCGATGCGGCCACGCTGTTCAAGATCGCGTCCAACAGCAAGGCGATGACCGCCGCTGTGCTGGCGCGCCAGGTCGACGCCGGCCTGTTGCGCTGGGACGATCCTGTGGTGCGGCATCTGCCTGATTTCCGCATGGCCGACGACTGGGTCACGCGCGAGATCCAAGTCCGCGATCTGCTGATCCACAACAGCGGACTCGGCCCCGGCGCCGGCGATCTGATGCTGTGGCCGTCGCCGAACCGCTTTACGCGCGCGGAGGTCATCCACGGCCTGCGCCATCTGCAGCCGCGCTGGAGCTTCCGCTCGCGCTACGCCTACGACAACACGCTCTACATCGTCGCTGGCGAAGTCGCGGCCGCTGTCGCGGGCGTGCCGTTCGATGTTTTGGTGCGGCGCGAGGTGTTCGAACCGCTCGGCATGACCCGCTGCCAGGCCGGCAGCTGGTCGCGCGACGCGGTCGGCAATGTCGCCCAGCCGCATGCGCGCATCGACGGTCGCACGGTCGTGGTGCGCGCCGATGAGGCAACGATTCCGGACGAGCCGATGATGGCTGCCGGCGGACTGCGCTGCAGCCTCGACGACATGCTGCGCTGGGCGCAGGTCTGGCTCAATGCCGGCAGTAGCGATCCTGAGCAGGCGTGGCTGTCGCAGGCGCAGCGCGATGCCGCGTGGACGGCGCACATGCCGATGCCGCTGAGCGCGCGGATGCGCGCGTGGGATCGCAGTCATTTCTCGGCCTACGGTTACGGTTGGCGGCTGACCGATGTCGACGGCACCTCGAAGGTCTCGCACACCGGCACGCTCAAGGGCATGTATTCCGCGCTGACACTGTTGCCCGAGCGCGGCGTGGGCATCGTCGTGCTGATCAACGGGGATGCGGACGAGGCGCGCACGGTGTTGATGCAGGCGCTGGTCAAGCAGCTCACCGGTGCGGTTGGCTCGCACGATGTCGCGTATTACGCCGGTCTGCTCGCAGCTGAGCGCGCGGCCAGCGGCGCGTTAGCAGTCGATACGCGATTGCCGGCACGCATGCCGACCGCGCGACAGATCGACACCGTCGCGGGCCGCTGGCGCGATCCGTGGTTCGGCACCGTCGACGTGTGTCCGCAGGAAGACGGGCTGACCTTCGTGTCCGAGCGCTCGCCGAAACTGCAGGGCGATGTGGTCGCGGTCGACGATCGCCTGCAGGTGCGTTGGCGGGACGCCGATGTCGATGTCGACGCGTGGCTCGTTGCATCGCTAGCGCAGGGCAGGGCGAACGCGCTGCACATGGCCAAGGTCGATCCGGACGCGGACTTCAGCTACGACTTCGAGGATCTCGCATTCGTACGCGAAGGCGATTGCCGGTAGCGCCGGCCCCCCAGGAATCGAGATCGACACAAACGAAAAACCCCTGCATTTCTGCAGGGGTTTTCGCTTGCAAATGGCGGAGCGGACGGGACTCGAACCCGCGACCTCCGGCGTGACAGGCCAGCATTCTAACCAACTGAACTACCGCTCC